>NZ_JAUZUQ010000004.1:0-294650 GCF_031844105.1 Acidovorax sp. PRC11
CGGGCCTCCCGGCGTGTCGCACCCCTCCCGCGCCGCCGGAGCGGCCGCGGCGCGGTTGCTGGACGCATTGCGGCAGGATCTGTCGGTGCCCGGCCACCAGGTGGCCGCACATGTCCAGGCCCTGCGGTACGGGCAGGCGGCGGAGGCAGTGCTGGACCGCTCGCTGCCTCCCCATCTGGCGGGCGCGCGCGGCGGGGCGCGTCTGGCGGCCGAGGTGTTCGGCGCGGCGCTGGGCGCGCGCCCCCTGACCCCCGACGCCGCCGCAGGGGTGATGGATGCCGCGGCCGGCCGCCGCGCCGAGGCCCTGCTGGCGCAGGCGGCGCCCATGGGGCCGCTGCCGTTCGAACCGGTCGACGAGCGTGCCGTCGTGCCGGACGAGATGGTGCAGCTCATGCACGCATTGCAGCCGTCGTCGGGCACGGCGCTGCGCCAGCAGGTGCGGGCGCTGCAGCACGACATCACCGACCCGGGCAGCGACGGCAACGTACTGGCGGTGCAGGTGGCCCTGGCATCTGCGGCCCGGTCGCCCGACGGCGCGCCGCGCTCCGTGGCGGCCGCCGCTGCCGGCGAGGTGGTGGGCGCCACGCTGGTGCTGCGCCAGGCGGCCTCGGCGATCGCGGTGCCGGCGCTCGCGGCCTTGCGCGAAGCGGCCGCCTCACCGATGCCGGACGGGGGCGGGGCGGCAGTGCTGGAGAAGGTGATGGCGGGTGCGGCGCAGGCCCCGCTCTTCGTCGTGGAGCCGCTGTCCGCGCCGGACGTGGGCGCCGCCACGCCGGCACAGCGCGGCCAGGCGGCGCGTGCCGCCCGGGGCGTGCGGGAGTCCGCCACGGCCCTGCAGGCGGCGGTCCGTGCGGCCCCTGCCGTGGGCGACGCACGGGCGCGTGCGCTGCCGCCCGGTTCGCCGGATCACGGCAGGCTGCTGCGCAGCGCCCAGGCCACGGGGCGGTCGATCGGGGCGTTCCGCGCCCTGGCGGCGCTTCCGCAACCGTCGGCCCTGTCGGTCGCGGGCTGATCCGGGTCCGTGCCGGCCCGCGGCGGTCTCAGCGCCGTTCCTTGACGTAGGAGGCGCGGTCCATGTCCACGATCTCGACGCTGATCTGCACCATCACGCCCTCGGGCTTCGGGGTGTGCTCGCGCAGGACCGCGCCCACGCGCCCGGCGAGTTCCTTCTTCGTCTCGGGCGAGCGGCCGGAGAGCAGGCGCAATTGCGCGTGCACGAAACCGCGGTTTGCGGTACGGGTGCCGATGGCGTAGCGGTCGGCCGTGATGAAGCGGCTCTTGAGGTCGGCTTCGTCCTGGATCTCGGGGCTCGCCGTGAGCGACGCGTTGACGGCTTCCAGCACTTCGGCTTCGGGGAAGGGGCGGAGGTTGTCGGTGTATTCGATGACGAGGTGGGGCATGGCGTTGGCGGAGCGAGGGAAATGGGCGAGGGGGATGAGGGGGAGAGGGAAGTGGAGCGTCCGGTCCGGGAGGCCGGCAGCCGTGGCCGGCGGGCCGCAGGCGTCAGCCGCGCGGGCGCGCGAGGTCCAGCACGCAGCCGTCGCCGACCGCCTCGCGCCAGACACGCACACGGCTGGGTGGCGGGTCCAGGTCGGCGAGCGCGTCGGCGATGAACACGCACAGGTTCTCCAGCGTGGCGGGGCCCAGGCCCGGCACCTCGTCGAGCAGGTGGTGGTCGAGCCGTTCGCGCAGCTGGCTGCAGCGTGCGCGCAGGTGGCCGAGGTCGATCACCATGCCGTTGGCGGGATGGCGCGGGCCGGTGATGGAAACCTCGGCGTGGTAGGTGTGGCCGTGGATGCGGCGGCTGCCCTCGGTCTCGATCTCGCGCTGCAGCGTGTGCGCGGCGTCGAAGAAGAAGCGTTGGTGGACGGTGAACAGCATGGTCGGGGAAACGGAAAGGAAGGAGGGGCGCGCTGGTTCGCTTCAGCGGATGCCCGTGAGTTTGTGGGTCTGCAGGCTCAGGCGCCACGCCGGGCGCTCCATGCAGGCGGCGATGCAGGCGACGGTGTTCCCGGCCTGCGCGGGACCGTCCATGGGCTGCAGGAAGCGGTGCGCGAAGCGGGTCGCGCCCTCGATCTCCGCGAGGTCGAACCCGGGCTGCGGCCAGACCAGCTTGAGCTCCTGGCCCTCGCGCTGCACCCAGGGCGCGCCGGCCTTGGGGCTCACGCAGAGCCAGTCGATGCCCGGCGGCGCGGCGATGGTGCCGTTGCTCTCCACGGCGATGCGGAAGCCCCGCGCGTGCAGCGCATCGATGAGGGGCGCGTCGAGCTGCAGCAGCGGCTCTCCGCCCGTGACCACGGCGAGGCGGTGGTCGGCGTCGTGCGCCGGCCACTGCGCCGCGATCACGTCGGCCAGCGCATCGGCCTGCGCGAATTTGCCGCCCAGCGTGCCGTCGGTGCCGACGAAGTCGGTGTCGCAGAAACGGCACACGGCGCTCGCGCGGTCTTCCTCGCGGCCGCTCCAGAGGTTGCAGCCCGCGAAGCGGCAGAACACGGCGGGCATGCCGGCCTGGCCGCCCTCGCCCTGCAGGGTGTAGAAGATTTCCTTGACGCTGTAGGTCATGCGGCCTCCCGGCGCAGCTGGTGGGGGGTGGAAGGGGCGAGTTCAGCCAGCGCCTCCACGAGCCGTGCGACGTCCGCCTCGGTGTGCGCGGCCGAGAGCGCGATGCGCAGGCGGGCCGTGCCTTCGGGCACCGTGGGCGGGCGGATCGCCGGCACCCACAGGCCGCGGGCGCGCAGCGCCTCCATGAGGTCCAGCGCCTCGCCGTTGCCGCCGACCACGAGCGCCTGCACGGCCGTGCGCGAGGCGCCCAGCGTCCAGTGCGTGCCCGGCAGCACGGAGCCCAGGCCCGCGCGCAGTTGCGCGATGCGGGCGTCCAGGTGCGCGCGCAGCGCATCGCCGCGCTCGATCAGCTCCAGGCTGGCCTGCAGCGTGCGCGCGAGCAGCGCGGGCGCGGCAGTGGCGAAGATGTAGCTGCGCGTCTTCTGCAGCAGCCATTCGACGAGCACCTCGCTGCCGGCGACGAAGGCACCGGCGGCGCCCGCCGCCTTGCCCAGCGTGGCCATGTAGAGCACGCGCGGCGAGGCCTGCGCGCCCGTCAGCCCCGCTTCGGCGAGCGCCCCCCGGCCCTGCGGCCCGAGCACGCCGAAGCCGTGGGCGTCGTCGAGCAGCAGCAGCGCGTCGTGGCGCTCGCAGAGCGCATGCAGCGTGCGGATGTCGGCCACGTCGCCGTCCATGCTGAACACCGCATCGGTGACCACGAGCTTGCGCCGTGCCGGGCTGGCGGCGAGCAGGGCCTCCAGCGCCGCGAGGTCGGCGTGCGGGTAGCGGTGGATCGTGGCGCGCGAGAGCCGGGCGCCGTCGATCAGGCAGGCATGGTTGAGCGCGTCCGAGAAGATCGCGTCGCCCACGCCCACGAGCGCGGGCACGATGCCGATGTTGGTGGCGTAGCCCGCGTAGAAGTAGAGCGCCCGCGGCAGCTGCACGAAGCGGGCGAGGTCGTCCTCCAGCGCGGCGTTGGCCTGGCTGTGCCCGCTCACGAGCGGCGATCCGCCCGAGCCCACGCCGTACTCGCGCGCACCCGCGCAGGCGGCATCGGTGAGCGCCGGATGGCCCGCCAGGCCCAGGTAATCGTTGCTGCAGAAGGCCAGCATGGGCTGCCCGTCCACGTCCAGGTGCGCGCCCTGCAGCGGCCGCACGGCGCGCCGGCGGCGGCGCAGCTGGGCATCGTCCAGCTCCGCCAGGCGTGCGGGCAGTTCGTCGAGCCAGGAAGGGGCGAAGGGGAAGGTGGTCATGCGGCGGGCGTGGTCCAGGGGGCGGGCAGCGTGAAGCGCGCAGTGCGCGGGTCCGGTGACTGCTGGTGGGGAATGTCCGCCAGCAGCGGGGCCTGCAGGCGCTGGCGCAGCCAGGCGATATTGTCCTCCGCGGCCAGCATGGCCGGGTCGACGCGGCTCGCGATCCAGCCGGCGAGGGGCAGCCCGCGCGCGCGGATCGCGTCGGCGGTGAGCGCCGCGTGGCTGAGGCACCCGAGGCGCAGGCCCACGACGAGCACCACGGGCAGGCGGAGCGCCTCGGCCAGGTCGGCGCCGGTTTCCGTGTCCGAGAGCGGCACGTGGAAGCCGCCTGCGCCTTCGACCACGACGGCGTCGGCCTGCGCGGCCAGTGCCGCGTATGCCTGCACGATGGTGGAAATGTCGATGCGGGTGCCCGCACGCTGTGCGGCGATGTGGGGCGAGAGCGGGTCGGGCAGCAGCACGGGGTTGTCCAGCGCGGGCGCCACGGCCCGCGTGGAGGCGGCGCGCAGCGCGAGCACGTCCTCGTTGGCGAGCGTGCCGCCGGGGCCGATGGGCTCCGCGCCCGCGGCGATGGCCTTCATGCCCACCACGCGCTCGTGGTGGCGCGCCAGCGCATGCAGCAGGCCGGCGCTGGCGAGCGTCTTGCCCACGCCGGTGTCGGTGCCGGTGACGAAGCAGCCGATCATGGCAGGTTCCTTTCCGTGGTGGGGGAGGCCGGGCCGTGCGTGCCTTCCTCGGCCAGCGTGGCCTCCAGGGCCGCGAACGCGGTGCGGCCCAGGTGCGCGATGGCGTCGTCGTCCAGCACGTAGGGCGGCAGGGCGTAGAGCGTGCGGCCGATGGGGCGCAGCAGCAGTCCGCGCGCCAGCGCGTGGCGGTGGTAGCGGCGCGCGAAATCGGGCGCGGTGCCTTCCACGTCCCAGGCCCAGAGCATGCCGAGGTGGCGCGCATGCCGCACCCGCGGATGCGCGGTGAGCGGCGCGAAGGCCGCATGGAAGAGCGGCGCGCGCTGCGCGTTGCGGGCGAGCGCATCGGTCTGCGCGAACAGCTCGAGCGTGGCCAGCGCCGCGCGGCAGGCGAGCGGGTTGCCGGTATAGGAATGCGAATGCAGGAAGCCGCGCGCCACGTCGTCGTCGTAGAACGCGGCATACACCGCATCGGTGGCGAGCACGGCCGAGAGCGGCAGCGTGCCGCCCGTGAGGCCCTTGGAGAGGCAGATGAAATCCGGCCGGATGCCCGCCTGCTGGTGCGCGAACATCGTGCCGGTGCGGCCGAAGCCCGTGGCGATCTCGTCCACGACGAGGTGCACGGCGTAGCGGTCGCACAGCGCGCGGGCCTGCCGCAGGTAGTCGGCGTCGTGCATCGCCATGCCGGCGGCGCATTGCACCAGCGGCTCCACGATGAGCGCGGCGGTGGTGGCGTGGTGCTCCTCCAGCCAGGCCTGCAGTGCCGCGGCGGCGCGGCGCGCCACGGCGGCGGCGTCTTCGCCGGGCAGGGCGCCGCGCGCATCGGGGCTCGGCACGGTGGCGCCCAGGCGCACGAGGGGCGCGTAGGCCTCGCGGAACAGGCCGATGTCGGTCACCGCCAGCGCGCCCACGGTCTCGCCGTGGTAGCCGCCCGCGAGGCCGATGAACCGGCATTTCTCCGGCCGCCCGTGGTTGCGCCAGAAATGCGCGCTCATCTTGAGCGCGATCTCGGTGGCGGCCGAGCCGTCGCTGCCGTAGAACGCGTGGCCCAGCCCGGTGAGCGCGGCCAGGCGCTCGGAAAGGTCCACCACGGGCGCATGGGTGAAGCCCGCGAGCATCACGTGGTCCAGCCGCGCCAGCTGGTCGGCGATGGCTTCGCGGATGTGCGGATGCCCATGGCCGAAGAGGTTCACCCACCAGGAGCTGATGCCGTCCAGGTAGCGCCGGCCGTCCGTGCCTTCGAGCCACGGACCCTCGGCGCGCGCGATGGCCACGGGCGGATCGGCCTCGTGGCGTTTCATCTGGGTGCACGGGTGCCAGACGCTGGCGAGGCTGCGTGCGGCGAGGGAGGAATCGGAGGGGGCCATGCGTGGACGCCGGGAAACGGGATAGGGGCGATCGGAAGGGGCGGCGGGCCGCGCGTCAGCGCACCGGCGGCACCAGCAGCGTGGGCGCTGCGGGCGCGGCCATGGCAGGCCAGTCGCGGCTGTAGTGCAGGCCGCGGCTCTCGCGTCGCTGCTGGGCCGAGCGCACGATCAGCTCGGCCACCTGCACGAGATTGCGCAGCTCCAGCAGATCGCGGCAGACGTGGAAGTTCGCATAGAACTCGCCGATCTCGGCCTGCAGCAGCGCGATCCGGTGCGCGGCGCGCTCCAGGCGCTTGTCGGTGCGCACGATGCCCACGTAGTCCCACATGAAGCGGCGCAGCTCGTCCCAGTTGTGCGAGATGACCACGCGTTCGTCGGCGTCGGTCACGCGGCTGTCGTCCCAGGCCGGCAGGGCGGGCGCCGCCGCCCCGCCGCCGGGCACGGCCAGGATCGCATCGGCCGCCGCGCGCGCGAACACCATGCACTCGACGAGCGAATTGCTCGCCAGGCGGTTGGCGCCGTGCAGGCCGGTGCAGGCCGTCTCGCCGATGGCGTAGAGGCCCGCGAGGTCCGTGCGCCCCGCCAGGTCGGTGAGCACGCCGCCGCAGGTGTAGTGCGCGGCAGGCACCACCGGAATCGGCTCGCGCGTGATGTCGATGCCCAGCTCCGCGCAGCGCGCGAGGATGGTGGGGAAATGCGCCTGCAGGAATTCCGGGCTCTGGTGCGAGATGTCCAGGTGCACGCAGTCGAGCCCGTGGGTCTTCATCTCGTAGTCGATGGCGCGGGCGACCACGTCGCGCGGGGCGAGTTCGGCGCGCTCGTCGTGCTCCGGCATGAAGCGCGTGCCGTCGGGCCGCAGCAGGCGCCCGCCCTCGCCGCGCACCGCCTCGCTGATCAGGAAGGACTTGGCCTGCGGGTGGTAGAGGCAGGTCGGGTGGAACTGGATGAACTCCATGTTCTGCACCCGGCAGCCCGCGCGCCATGCGGCGGCGATGCCGTCGCCCGTGGCCGTGTCGGGGTTGCTGGTGTAGAGGTACACCTTGCCCGCGCCGCCCGTCGCCAGCACGGTGTGCGGCGCGCGGAAGGTGTGCACCGTGTCGGTGGTTTCATCGAACGCGTACAGGCCCAGGCAGCGCTGCGGCCCGGGCAGGCCGAGCTTGCGCGCGGTGATCAGGTCCACCAGCGTGTGCTGCTCCAGCAGGGTGATGTTCGGCGCGGCGCGCACGGTCTCCAGCAGGGTGCGCTGCACGGCCGCGCCGGTGGCATCGGTGGCGTGCACGATGCGCCGCGCACCATGGCCACCCTCGCGCGTCAGGTGCAGCCGGCCGGCTTCCTCTTCGGAAAAAGGCACGCCCAGCGTCTGCAGCCAGCGGATGGCCTGCGGCGCGCCCTCGACTACCGCGCGCGTGGCGGCGAGGTCGCACAGGCCGGCGCCGGCCACCAGCGTGTCCTGCACATGCGCATCGAACGTGTCGCCCTCGGCCAGCACGGCGGCGATGCCACCCTGGGCCCAGCCGCTCGCGCCGTCGGCGAGTCCGCGCTTGGTGAGCACGGCCACCCGGTGCGTGGGCGCGAGGTGCAGCGCGGCCGAGAGGCCCGCCAGGCCGCTGCCGATGATGAGAACGTCGAAGTCGTGTGACTGCATGGGTGGCTCCGTGGGCCCGGGACGGGGGTGGGGTCCGATGACCGGGCCGCCGTGGCGCACGCTGTGCCTGGCCACCTGCTGCGTTCCCCGTCCGCGGACGACTCAGGGGGTGTTATGCCGGTACATAGGCCAGGCGCACGTAGATCGGCGCGAAGGCCTCGGCCTGCGTGATCTCGATCAGGGTTTCCTTGCCCAGTTCCAGCAGGGCGATGAAGGTCACCACCAGCACGGTGGAGCCCTTGGACGGATCGAACAGTTCCTCGAACTCCACGAACCGCCGGCCCTGCAGCGTCTTGAGCACGGCGCTCATGTATTCGCGCACGCTCAGTTCCTCGCGGGTGATGCGGTGGTGCTGCACGAGCTTCGCGCGCTTGAGGATGTCGCGCCAGGCCTCCTGCAGGTCGGCCACGTGCACGTCGGGGAAGCGCTGCACGACGCTCTGCTCGATGTGCACCTGCGCGCGCAGGAAGTCGCGGCCGTACTGCGGGGCGCTGCCCAGGCCCGCGGCGGCGAGCTTGATCTGCTCGTACTCCAGCAGGCGCCGCACCAGCTCGGCGCGCGGGTCTTCCGCCTCCTGCGCGCCTTCCTGCTTCTTCGGCGGCAGCAGCATGCGCGACTTGATCTCGATGAGCATCGCCGCCATGAGCAGATACTCGGCCGCCAGCTCCAGGTTGCGGCTGCGGATCTCGTCCACGTAGCGCAGGTACTGCCGCGTCACATCCACCATCGGGATGTCGAGGATGTTGAAGTTCTGCTTGCGGATCAGGTAGAGCAGCAGATCGAGCGGACCCTCGAAGGCCTCGAGGAACACCTCGAGCGCATCGGGCGGAATGTAGAGGTCCTGCGGCAGCGCGAACAGCGGCTCGCCGTACAGCCGCGCCACGGCATCCACAGCCGCCGAGCCGCCGGCGGCGGCATCCTCCGGCGCGCCCGCGGCGGCCGGTGGGGCCTGCACGGCGTCGGCGTTCATGCGATGCTTCTACTTCCGTAGCAACGAATGCAGGCGTGGCGGGGCCGTGGCCGTGACAGGGCGATCGCGGGGCTCAGCCCTGGGTCTGGTAGACGTAGGGCTTCTGCGACACGCGGGCTTCGTCGTACTCCTGCCAGATGTCGCGGTCGACCTGCTTGTCCCACAGCAGCGCGCGGCCCGCCACCTGCTGGGCGTCGAGTTCGGGCCGGTCGGACTTGAGCTTCTGGATGAACTGCGTGGCGTCGGACTGGTAGTCGGGGCGGCGGAAGAAGGACATGGTGATCTGGTGGACTCGGAAGGACAGCGCGGGATTTTACCGGCGCCGCCGCCGGGCTACATTTCCGGCATCGGCGGACAGGCTTTTCCGGCCCGGCCGGCGATGATCCCGGACATCCCGCGCCCCGCGCGCCTTCACCGATGCAGCCATGTCCTCTCACCTCCCGTCCGCCGCTCCCTCCCGCATTCCCCGCCCCGCCGAGCCCGGCCGGCGGCGTGCCCTGGCCGTCGCTGCCGCCCTGGCGGGCGCTGCATCGTGGCTGCTCGCCGGCTGCGATCCGCAGCGCATCCGCGAGCTGGAGGAGGGCGTTTCCACCGAGGCCGACGTGCGCGCCCGCTTCGGCGAGCCCGAGCGCGTCTGGGACGAGCCCGGCGGCGCCCGCACGCTCGAATACAACCGCCAGCCCGCGGGGCAGCAGAACTACATGATCACCATCGGCCCCGACGGCCGGATGAGCGCGCTGCGGCAGGTGCTCGCCCCGCACGTCTTCGAGACGATCGTGGCCGGCATGCCGATGGGGGAGGTGCGCCGCCGCCTCGGCAAGCCCGCGAAGATGATGACCTTCGAGCGCAAGGGCGAGACCGTCTGGGACTGGCGCTGGAACGACGGCGGCACCCAGCCCATGGTGTTCACCGTGACGTTCGACGACCGGGACCGGGTGCTGCGCAGCGGCAGCACGGCGGAGCTGCCGGACGGGCGTTGACCGATGCCGGCCCGGCTGGCCTGACGTTTGCATGTCCGCCCCCGCGCCCGCGCAAGTTCCCCTGCCACCCTCTCCAGCACGCCATGTCCGACGCCCCGCCCGATCCCATCCCGGTTCCCGTACCGTCGCTGCGCCATGGCCGCTACGAGGATGCGCAGGCGATCTTCGCCGGCACGCTGTTCGTGGCCATGGCGCTCATGCTGTTCGGGCAGGCGGGCCTGCTCATCGGCAGCACGGCCGGCATCGCCTTCCTGCTGCACTACCTGACGGACGTCTCCTTCGGCAAGCTGTTCTTCGCCCTCAACCTGCCGTTCTACTGGTTCGCCTGGACGCGCATGGGCCGCGAGTTCACCGTGAAGACTTTTCTCAGCGTGGCGCTGCTCTCTGCGCTCACGGAGATGTTCCCGCACGTGATGCACGTGGACTACCTCGATCCGCTGTTCGCCGCGGTGCTGGGCGGCCTGCTGCTCGGCACGGGCTGCCTGTTCCTCGCGCGGCACAAGTCCTGCCTGGGCGGGGCCACGATCGTCGCGCTCTACCTGCAGAACCGGCACGGCATGCGCGCGGGCAAGGTGCAGCTGGTCATCGACTGCACCGTGCTGGCGCTGGCGCTCTTCGTGGTGCCGCCGGAGCGTGTCGGCTACTCGGTGCTGGCGGCGGTGGTGATGGGCGTGTTCCTGTGGATCAGCCACCGGCCCGGGCGCTACGTGGGCGAGTAGGAGCGTCTCTGCCCGTGTGTCAGGAGCCCGGCGCCGGCCGGATGGACTCGCGGATCTGGATGCCGCTGTTGTCGGCGGAGCCACCCGTGACCGCATCCGCGGCCATGCCCACGCCCTTGCCGACGATCTTCACCGTGCCGATGGCGGCATCGGCCGCGAGGCCCACGGCGCTCGCGGTGACGCCGACGGCGGTGGTGGCCACGCTGACCGCGGTGCAGCCGGCGAGCAGGGCCAGCGCGGCCGGCAAGGTCAGCCGCAGCAGGACGGCCGGGCCATGGGGTCGGACGGGCATGGCCGGTCCGATCAGCGCACGCGCATGCCGGGCGTGGCCCCCGGCCACGGATTCAGCACGTGGATGCCCGGATGCGCCTTTTCGTCGCCATGGCTGGCGGCGAGCACCATGCCCTCGCTGACGCCGAATTTCATCTTGCGCGGCGCGAGGTTGGCGACCATCACGGTCAGCTTGCCCACGAGTTCCTCGGGGCGGTAGGCGCTCGCGATGCCGGAGAAGACGTTGCGGTGGCGGCCTTCTCCCACATCGAGCGTGAGGCGCAGCAGCTTCGTGGAGCCCTCGACCGGCTCGCAGTTCACGATCAGCGCGATGCGCAGGTCGATCTTCGCGAAGTCGTCGATGGTGATGGTGGGGGCGATGTCCTCGCCGCCGGGGGCCTCCGTGGCGGCGCCGGCAGCGGCACCGGCACCGGATGCTGCGTTCGCCGCAGCCGCAGCCGCAGCCGCAGCCGGAGCCGGCGCCGGCGCCGCAGCGGCCGCCGGTGCCTCGAACAGCGCTTCGAGCTGCTTGATGTCCACGCGCTGCATCAGGTGCTGGTAGGCACCGATGGCGTGTCCATCGCCCAGCAGGGCGGGCGCATCGGCGAAGGTGAGCGGGGCGACGTTCAGGAACGCCTCCACCTGCGCCGCCAGCGCCGGCAGCACGGGCTTGAGGTAGAGCGTGAGCAGGCGGAAGGCCTCGATGCAGGTGGTGCAGGCGGCCTGCAGCGCGGCCTCCTGGCCTTCCTGCTTGGCGAGTTCCCAGGGCTTGCGCGCATCCACGTACCCGTTCACGCGGTCGGCCAGCAGCATGGTCTCGCGCACGGCGCGGGCGGTGTCGCGCCGCTCGTACGCCTCGGCAATGGCGCCGGCCTGGGCGCGCAGGGCCTCCAGCAGTGCCGCGCCATCGGCATCGGGCGTGCCGAGATTGCCGCCGAACCGTTTGGTGAGGAAGCCCGCGGCGCGGCTCGCGATGTTCACGAACTTGCCGATCAGGTCGCTGTTGACGCGCGCCATGAAGTCTTCGGCATTGAAGTCGATGTCCTCGTTGCGGCCGTTGAGCTTGGCCGCGAGGTAGTAGCGCAGCCATTCGGCGTTCATCCCCAGGCCCAGGTACTTGAGCGGGTCGAGCCCCGTGCCGCGGCTCTTGCTCATCTTCTCGCCGTTGTTCACGGTGAGGAAGCCGTGCACGAAGACCGCATCCGGCGTCTTGCGGCCGCTGAACTTCAGCATCGCGGGCCAGAACAGCGTGTGGAAGGTGACGATGTCCTTGCCGATGAAGTGGTACTGCTCCAGCTGCGGATCGGCCACGTAGTCGTCGTAGCTCTGGCCGCGCTTTTCCAGCAGGTTCTTGAGCGAGGCGAGGTAGCCCACGGGCGCGTCCAGCCAGACGTAGAAGTACTTGCCCGGCGCGTCCGGGATCTCGATGCCGAAGTAGGGCGCGTCGCGGCTGATGTCCCAGTCGCCCAGGCCTTCGCTGGTGGTGCCGTCGGGGTTGGTGCGCACCGAGAACCACTCCTTGACCTTGTTGGCCACCTCGGGCTGCAGGCGGCCGTCCTGCGTCCATTCCTGCAGGAAGGCGACGCAGCGCGGGTCGGAGAGCTGGAAGAAGAAATGGTCGGAGCTCTTCAGCACCGGCTTGGCACCGGACAGCGCCGAATAGGGCTCGATCAGGTCGGTGGGCGCGTACACCGCGCCGCAGTTCTCGCAGTTGTCGCCGTACTGGTCCTTGGCGTGGCAGCGCGGGCATTCGCCCTTGATGAAGCGGTCCGGCAGGAACATGTTCTTCTCGGGGTCGAAGAACTGCTCGATGGTGCGCGTCTCGATCAGGCCCGCGGCCTGCAGGTCGCGGTAGATCTGGCGGGCGAGCTCGTGGTTCTCGGGCGCGTCCGTGCTGTGCCAGTTGTCGAAGCGGATGTGGAAGCCCTCCAGGTAGGGCTTGCGGCCGGCGGCGATGTCGGCCACGAACTGCTGCGGCGTCTTGCCGGCCTTCTCGGCGGCGATCATGATCGGCGCGCCGTGCGTGTCGTCCGCGCCTACGAAGTTCACCTTGGCGCCCTGCATGCGCTGGAACCGCACCCAGATGTCGGCCTGGATGTATTCCATGATGTGGCCGATGTGGAAGTTGCCGTTGGCATACGGCAGGGCGGTGGTGACGAAGATCTTGCGTGCGGGCATCGGGGGCGGCTTTCTGAGGAGGCGCGGCCCGGGCGGACGGCTCCGGGCGCAACGGATGATTTTAAGAGCCTCCCCGGTCCGGCGCCGCGCCGGCCGCCGTCACCTGCGGCGCAGCAGGTTGGTTTTCGCCAGCTCGACGATCTCGTCGCCCCGGCCGTTCATCACCGCCCGCGCGGCGTACAGGCTGAAGCCCTTCACCTGCGCGGCCCGGATCTTCGGCGGCATCGACAGCTCCATCGGGTCCACCCGCACGTCCACCAGGGCCGGGCCCTCGTGTGCCAGCGCCCGCACCAGGGCCGGCTCGAGTTCGTCCGAACGGGCGACGCGCAGGCCCAGGAAGCCCATGCCGTTCGCGATGGCGCTGAAATCCGGGTTCTGCAGCGCGACGTTGGTGTCGAGGTAGCCAGAGGCCTTCTGCTCCATCTGCACGAAGCCGAGCACGCCGTTGTTGATCAGCACGATCTTGATCGGCAGCTTCATCTGCACGGCCGTGAGCATGTCGCCCATCAGCATCGCGAGGCCGCCGTCGCCGGAGATCGACACCACCTGGCGGTCGGGCCGTACGGCCTGCGCGCCGAGCGCCTGCGGCATCGCGTTGGCCATCGAGCCGTGGTTGAACGAGCCGATCAGCCGCCGCCGGCCGTTCATGCGCAGGTAGCGCGCGGCCCAGATGGCCGGCGTGCCGACATCGAAGGTGAAGACCGCGTCGTCGGCCGCCAGCCGGTCGAGCGTGGCCGCGACGAACTGCGGGTGCAGCGGCTCGTCGCCGGCGCGCGGGGTGGCGAGTTCGTCCAGCTCCTTGCGGGCCGCGAGGTAGTGCTCGCGCGCCTTGTCGAGGAAGCGCGTATCGCGGCCCGGCTCGATCAGCGGGGCCAGCAGGGCCGCGGCCTCGCGCACGTCGGCCACCAGCCCCAGGCGCAGCTGCGCGCGCCGGCCCAGCGCACCGGGGTCGCGGTCGATCTGCGCGATGGCCGCGCCCTCCGGATAGAAGTCGCGGTAGGGGAAGTCCGTGCCCAGCATGAGCAGCGTGTCGCACTCGCGCATCGCGTGGTAGCCGGACGAGAAGCCGATCAGGCCGGTCATGCCGACGTCGAACGGGTTGTCCCACTCCATGTGCTCCTTGCCGCGGAAGGCGTGCACGATCGGCGCGGCCAGGGCCTTCGCCAGCGCCACCACCTCGTCGTGCGCACCGGCGGTGCCGGCGCCGGCCAGGATGGTCACGGCCTCGGAGCCGTTCAGCAGCGCGGCGAGCTCGGAGAGCGCGGCGGGGTCGGGCAGCAGCCGGGGCAGGGCCGGCGGCGCGAAGTCCGGCCGGGCATGCTCGGGCGCGTCGAGGGTGGACACGTCGCCGGGCAGCACGATCACGGCGACGCCGTGGCGGCCGATCGCCGTGCGCATCGCGCGGTGCAGCACCTCGGGCAATTGCTTCGGGTCCTGCACCATCTCGCAGAAATGGCTGCATTCGCGGAACAGTTCGGTCGGATGGGTTTCCTGGAAATACCCCAGGCCGATCTCGCTGCTGGGGATGTGGCTGGCGATGGCCAGCACCGGCTGGTGGTTGCGCTGGCAGTCGTAGAGACCGTTGATCAGGTGCAGGTTGCCCGGGCCGCAACTGCCCGCGCACACCGCGAGCTGCCCCGTGACCTGGGCCTCCGCACCCGCGGCGAAGGCACCGGCCTCCTCGTGGCGCACGTGCATCCACTCGATGCCGCCATGGCGGCGCAGGCTGTCGTTGATGGCGTTCAGGCTGTCGCCGGTGACGCCCCAGATGCGCTGGACGCCGGCATCCGCCAGCGTTTCGACCAGCAGGTCGGCCACCGATTTGGAGGTGGAGGAACCGAAAATGCCCATCGCGCAGGACTCCCGTGGTGTTGCGGTCGAGCCATTCTAGGGATGGGGCGCCATTGGTGGAAACCCTTGGCTGTAGGAAGAATTCGCCTCCGAACAGGCTTCACGAAGGGTGCCGGAGAGGTCCGGGCCTATGCGCCGGCCGGGGCCTTGAGCAGCAGCGTGGCCACCGCGGGGCCGTCCAGAAGGGTGAGGCCGTGGGTGCGCGCGTAATCCCGGGCCGCATCGCTCACGGCGCCCAGCGGCGCGAGGTAGGCGCAGGTGCTGCCCTCCTGCGCCCGGACCGCGGCCTGCAGTTCGCGCAGCGGCTCCACCCCGTGGGTGGCGGCCTTCCATCGGCGGGCGCTGACCAGCACCGGATGCCCGCCCTTGTCGAGCCTGAAGTCCGCCGCGCCGCCGGCGAGCCGCTGGACGGTGTAGCCCTCGGCCCGCCAGGCGCTCTCGAGCCGGTCGGCGAGCTGGCGCCAGGGCAGGGCGCCGGCCTCGTCCAGCGCCGCCTGCAGCCGCGAAGGGCTCGGCGCCTTCCATTGCCGCCAGGCGGCCATGCTGCCCACCGCCACCAGCGGCAGCACACCCACGGCCGCGAAGGGCGCCACGTGCGCCGGCAGCAGGGCGCCGCAGGCCAGGGCGATCGCGCCCGCGGCGGCGAAGCTCACCCACCAGGGCGAGCGCAGCAGGATGGCGAACAGCGAGTTGGGGGCCATCTTGAATTTCACGGAAAGCAGTCCTTCGGTCAGTGCGGCCATCGGAGCGACGGCAGGGGGTGGGAAGTGGGGCGGAGCCGGCCCGGCGCGGCATTGTCCTGCGGCCTGCGGGGCCGGGGGGCAGGGAATAGACTACCGGCCCCCAAGGAGATTTACCGATATGGCAGTGACTGAACAGGCGCTCCTCGCGGCGCTCGCGAGCGTACGCGATCCGCACACCGGCAAGGATTTCGTTTCCACGCGCGCGCTGCGCGACCTGCGCATCGACGGCGGCGCCGTGTCCTTCACCGTGGAACTGGGCTACCCCGCCCGCAGCCTGGAAGCCGCCCTGGCGGGCGAGCTGGAGGCTGCCGCGCGCACCGTGCCGGGGGTGGAGCGGGCGTCCGCCGCCATCGCCACGCGCATCGTCGCGCATGCGGTGCAGCGCGGCGTGCAGGTGCTGCCGCAGGTGCGCAACATCATCGCCGTGGCCTCGGGCAAGGGCGGCGTGGGCAAGAGCACCACGGCCGCCAACCTGGCGCTCGCGCTGGCGGCCGAGGGCGCCCGCGTGGGCGTGCTCGACGCGGACATCTACGGGCCCAGCCAGCCGATGATGCTCGGCATCTCGGACCGGCCCGAGAGCGCCGACGGCAAGACCATGGAGCCGCTGCGCAACCACGGCGTGCAGGTGATGTCCATCGGCTTCCTCGTGGAGCCCGACCAGGCCATGATCTGGCGCGGGCCGATGGCCACGCAGGCGCTGGAGCAGCTGCTGCGGCAGACGAACTGGCAGGACCTGGACTACCTCGTCGTGGACATGCCCCCCGGCACCGGCGACATCCAGCTCACGCTCTCGCAGCGCGTGCCGATCACGGGCGCCGTCATCGTCACCACGCCGCAGGACATCGCGCTGCTCGATGCGCGCAAGGGCATCAGGATGTTCGAGAAGGTGGGCGTGCCGATCCTGGGCATCGTCGAGAACATGGCGGCGCACGTCTGCAGCCAGTGCGGCCACGTCGAGCACATCTTCGGCGAGGGGGGAGGCCGCCGCATGGCCGAGGAGAGCGGCATGGACTACCTCGGTGCCCTGCCGCTGGACCTGCAGATCCGGCTGCAGGCCGACAGCGGCACGCCCACGGTGGCGGCCGCGCCGGACGGCGAGGTGGCGGGCATCTACCGGCAGCTGGCCCGCCAGGTGGCCGTGAAGGTGGCGCAGCAGGCCAAGGATTTCTCCTCGAAATTCCCCACCATCGCGGTCAGCAAGGACACCTGAGGGGCGAGGCGCCCGGCGGCCTCCAGCCCATCGATACCACGAGTTGCTCCCGTTCCAGAAGTCAATCACACTTCATTTCGCGGTGTATTGACTTGTATCAACTGTTGCGTTGACACTTTCCTGCTGCGCGTTTCACGTTGCGGAAAGTCAACAATCACAGAGGAGTGGGCATGGCGGACACACGACCGGGATTTCTGGACAAGGAGCGCATCATCGCGGGACCGGGGTTCAACCGATGGCTCGTGCCGCCGGCCGCGCTGGCCATCCACCTGTGCATCGGCATGGCCTACGGCTTCTCGGTGTTCTGGCTGCCCCTGTCGAAGGCGCTGTCCACCGCCGGCAAGGGCGCCGCGTGTCCGAAGGACATGAGCTTCTTCGCCGAGCTGTTCGCCACTGGCTGCGACTGGCGCGTGGCGACCCTGGGCTGGATGTACACGCTGTTCTTCGTGTTCCTCGGCTGCTCCGCGGCGCTCTGGGGCGGCTGGCTGGAGCGCGCCGGCCCGCGCAAGGCCGGCGTGGTGTCGGCCGTGTGCTGGTGCGGCGGCATGCTGCTGTCGGCGCTCGGCATCCACCTGCACCAGTTCTGGCTGATGATCCTCGGCTCCGGCGTGATCGGTGGCATCGGGCTCGGGCTGGGCTACATCTCGCCCGTCTCCACCCTCATCAAGTGGTTCCCCGACCGCCGCGGCATGGCGACCGGCATGGCCATCATGGGCTTCGGCGGCGGCGCGATGATCGGTTCGCCCCTGGCCGTCGACCTGATGAAGCACTTCTCCACCCCGACCGACGTCGGCGTGATGCAGACCTTCGTCGTCATGGCCCTGATCTACTTCGTCTTCATGATGGCCGGCGCGCTCGGCTACCGCGTGCCGCCCACGGGCTGGAAGCCGGCCGGCTGGACGCCGCCGCCACCGTCCGCCAACGCGATGATCACGCAGCGCCACGTGCACGTGAAGCACGTCTGGGGCATTCCGCAGTTCTGGCTCGTGTGGATCGTGCTGTGCATGAACGTGAGCGCCGGCATCGGCGTGATCGGCATGGCTTCGCCGATGCTGCAGGAAGTGTTCGGCGGCGCGCTCATCGACGTGCCGGTCCGGTTCGGCGACCTCGACAAGGGCCAGTTCGCCGCCATCGCGGCGGTGGCCGGCGGCTTCACGGCGCTGCTGTCGCTGTTCAACATCGGCGGCCGCTTCTTCTGGGCGAGCCTTTCCGACAGGCTCGGCCGCAAGATGACCTACGTGGTGTTCTTCGTGCTGGGCGGCCTGCTCTACGCGAGCATCCCGGGTTCCGCCAGCGCCGGCCACAAGCTGCTGTTCGTGGGCGCCTTCTGCATCATCCTGTCGATGTACGGCGGCGGCTTCGCCACGGTGCCGGCCTACCTGGCCGACCTGTTCGGCACCCAGTTCGTGGGCGCCATCCACGGCCGCCTGCTCACCGCCTGGGCCACGGCCGGCATCCTCGGGCCGGTGGTGGTGAACTACATGCGCGAGTACCAGCTCGGCCTGGGCCTGCCGCGCGAGCAGGTCTACAACCAGACCATGTTCATCCTGGTGGGCATGCTGGTCATCGGCCTCGTCGCCAACCTGATGGTGCGCCCGCTGGCGGACAAGTGGTTCATGAGCGACGCGGAGCTGGCGCACGAGAAGAAGCTCGCCCACGAGAAGGCCGCCGCGGCCGAGGTCGGCTCCGGCGCGGGCGGTGCCGCGGGCGCGACCAGCCCTGCACTGGTGGCCTTCGCTTGGGCCGCCGTCGGCATCCCGCTCGCCTGGGGCATCTACAAGACCCTGGTGAGCGCGGCGAAGTTCTTCCATTGAACGGGGGCCGAGGCATGCTCCCCGGAGCCCTGGCCCGGCGGATCGGCGCGGCGGCGCGGCGCTTCGCGTCAGGCTACCCGGGCGCGTTCGAACTGCAGCCCGCGTCAGCAGGCCAGGCGCCGGTGCTGCGCTGCGGCGGCCGGGTGCTGAACGGTGATGTCGATGCCATCGACCGCTTCACCGAAGACACCGGCGTGCGGGCCACCGTCTTCGCGCGCCAGGGCGACGACTTCGTGCGCGTCGCCACCTCGGTGCGCAAGCAGGACGGCGAGCGCGCCGCCGGCACGCTGCTGGACCGCTCGCATCCCGCCTACCGCCTGCTCGTGGCCGGGCGCCACTACGTGGGCTACGCATCGGTGTTCGGGCGCCAGAACATGACCCGCTACGACCCGGTGCGCGATGCCGCGGGCCAGGTCGTGGCCGTGCTCTACGTGGGGCTGGACGTGAGCGGCATGCCGTCGCTGGGGGCCGCGGAGCGGCTGGCCCTCTGCGTGATCGCGGCCCAGTACGCCGTGGGCGCCGTGGCGTGGCTGCTGCTGCCGCCGCTGCCGCCGGCCTGGCTCGCGGTGTCGGTCGCGCTGCCTCTGCTGGTCGCGGCGCTGGTCTACGGACTGGCGCGCCGGGGCATCACCGGCCCCGTGGCCGAGGGCTGCGCCGCGGCGCAGCGCATCGCCGCGGGCGATCTCACCACGCAGCTCAACGTCGGCCGCCGCGACGAGGTGGGCCGGATGCTGCAGGCGATCAACGGCATCGGCGTCGGCCTCGCGGGACTGGTCGGGCAGGTGCGGCAGGGCGCCGAAGGGCTGCGCATCGCCACGCGCGAGATCGCCGACGGCAACGGCGATCTGGCAGCGCGCACCGAACGGCAGGCGGCCGAGGTGAACGAGGCCGCATCGACGCTGCAGCAGATCACCGCCACGGTGGTGCAGACCGCGGGCCATGCACGGCAGGTGGACGGCCTCATGCACCAGGTGTCGCGCGCGTCGGTCCGGGGCAGCGAGGCGGTGGAGCGCGTGGTGTCCACCATGGTCGACATGCGCGACGATGCCCACCGCATCCGCGACATCATCGGGGTCATCGACAGCATCGCCTTCCAGACCAACATCCTCGCACTCAACGCGGCGGTGGAGGCCGCGCGCGCGGGCGAGCAGGGCAAGGGCTTCGCCGTGGTGGCCGCGGAAGTGCGGGCGCTCGCGCAGCGTTCGTCGGGCGCGGCCCGCGAGATCCGCACGCTCATCGCCGCATCGGTGGAGCGCGCGGACGCAAGCGGAGGCGTGGCCGACGCGGCCCGGGCATCGATGCAGGGCGTCGCCGGATCGATCGGCGAGGTCACGCGCCTCATCGAAGGCATCGCCGCGGCGGGCGAAGAGCAGAGCACCGGCATCGAGGGCGTGCACCAGAGCGTGGGACGCATCGACCAGATGACACAGCAGAATGCGGCCCTGGTGGAGCAGGCCGCCGCCGCTGCGCTGCGCATGCGGGAACAGGCCGCGGGCCTGGCCGACGCGGCCGCGAAATTCAAGACCGCGTCCTGAGCGGTTCCAGGGCCTGCCATGCGCCACCGCCGCGGCAAGGCCCCGCCGCCCGCAAGGGATGCGGCAAGCGCGTAGCCTTCGGGCTGTGCGGCCCGGCGCTCCGCAAGGGTGGGCGCTTTTTCTCCATCCGCCATGTTTTCTTGAAGGGAGACCACGATGAGCGACCAGAAAATCGAGTTCTACAAAGGTCCTGCGGGAGGCTGGGGGGCGCTCAACAGCGTGAAGAACACCCTTCTGCGGCAGGACATCCCCGTCAAGGGCGCCAAGACGCTGCTTTCGGCCAACCAGCCCGACGGCTTCGACTGCCCCGGCTGCGCCTGGCCCGATCGCAACCACGCCTCCACGTTCGAGTTCTGCGAGAACGGTGCCAAGGCCGTGGCGGCCGAGGCCACGGCGCGGCGCGCGGGCCCCGAGCTGTTCGCGCGCCACACGGTGGCCGAACTGGCGGCGCAGAGCGATTTCTGGCTGGAAGACCAGGGCCGCCTGACGCACCCCATGGCGTATGACGCCGCCAGCGACCATTACGTGCCCATCGCCTGGGACGACGCTTTCGCCCTCATCGCCCGGCACCTGAACGCGCTGCCGGACCCCGACCAGGCCATCTTCTACACCTCGGGCCGCGCGAGCAACGAGGCCGCGTTCCTCTACCAGCTGTTCGTGCGCGAGTACGGCACCAACAATTTTCCCGACTGCTCCAACATGTGTCACGAGCCCAGCGGCAGCGCCATGCGCCCGCAGATCGGCGTGGGCAAGGGCACGGTCACGCTGCAGGACTTCGAAGAGGCCGACGCGATCTTCATCTTCGGCCAGAACCCCGGCACCAACCATCCGCGCATGCTCGGCGAGCTGCGCGCGGCCCACAAGCGCGGCGCGCAGATCGTGAGCTTCAACCCGCTGCGCGAGCGCGGCCTGGAGCGTTTCGCCGATCCGCAGAGCAAGATGGAGATGGCGACGCTCGGCTCCACGCCCATCAGCACGCACTACTTCCAGGTACGGGTCGGGGGCGACCTCGCCGTCGTCAAGGGCATGATGAAGCACCTGGCCGAGATCGAGGACCGCCAGGGCGGCGTGTTCGACCACGCCTTCATCCAGCAGCACACCACCGGCATCGAGGCGCTGCTGGCGGACCTGCGCGCGGAATCCTGGTCCGTCATCGAAGAGGAATCCGGGCTCGCCGAGGCGCAGATCCGCGCCGCCGCCGAGGTGTACCGCAATGCCCGCAGCGTGATCGCCTGCTGGGGCATGGGCATCACCCAGCACATGCACTCGGTGGCCACCATCCAGATGATCGTCAACTGGCTGCTGCTGCGCGGCAACATCGGCCGTCCGGGCGCGGGCCCGTGCCCGGTGCGCGGCCACAGCAACGTGCAGGGCGACCGCACCATGGGCATCTGGGAGAAGCCCCCGGCCGCCTTGCTGGACCGGCTCCAGGAGGTCTTCGGCTTCGAGCCGCCGCGCGAGCCCGGGGTGGACACGGTGGAGGCGATCCAGGCCATGCTGGACGGCAAGGGGCGCGTGTTCTTCGCGCTGGGCGGCAATTTCGCCGCGGCCACGCCCGACACCTACGAAACCTGGAAGGCGCTGCGGCGCTGCGACCTCACGGTGCATGTGACCACCAAGCTCAACCGCAGCCACATCGTGCATGGCCGCGAGGCGCTGATCCTGCCCTGCCTGGGCCGCACCGAGATCGACATGCAGGCCGCCGGTCCGCAGGGCGTGACGGTGGAGGACTCCATGAGCATGGTGCACATCTCGATGGGCATCAACCCGCCGGCCTCCGAGCACCTGCTCTCCGAGCCCGCCATCGTCGCCCGGCTGGCCGCGGCCACGCTCGGGGCGCGCAGCCGCGTGCCGTGGCTCTGGCTCATCGAGGACTACGCGCGCATCCGCGACAAGATCGAGGAAGTGTTCGCCGACTTCAAGGACTTCAACCAGCGCATCGCCGCGCCCGGAGGGTTCCGCCTGCGCAACACGGCCAGCGAGCGCATCTGGGCCACGGCCACGCGCAAGGCCGGCTTCGTGCCACACCCCGTGCCGCAGGACACGCCCGTGCACCAGGCGCGCGCCCGCCACCGCGACGCGATCGTGTTCACGCTGCTCACCACGCGCTCGCACGACCAGTACAACACCACCATCTACGGCCACGACGACCGCTACCGCGGCGTCTACGGGCAGCGCCGCGTCGTCTTCATCCATCCGGAAGACATCCGTGCGCTGGGCCTCAAGGACGGCGACCGGGTCGACATCCGGACCGTGTGGAGCGACGGCCAGGAGCGCCGCGCCGACCGTTTCAAGCTCGTGGGCTACGACATCCCGCGCGGCAACCTCGCGGCCTACTACCCCGAGACGAACCCGCTGGTGCCGCTCTCGTCCGTGGCGCTCAACGCCGGCACGCCCACGTCCAAGTCCATCCCCGTGGTGCTCGTGCCCAGCGCGGCCGGTGCCGGCACCGACGCCGCCGCCGCTTCGTCACGGCCCGACGCGGCCGCATCCGCCGTGCCCGTGGGCGCGATCTGAGCCTGCCTTGACCGTTCCGGACGACGACCTCACCGCCGCGCTGCTCGCGGCCCTCGCCGAACTCGATGCGTCCCAGGGCGTGTCGCTGCCGCGCCTCGCCAAGCACCTCGACCTGCCCGGCAGCGCCATCATGCGCCGCCTGACGCTGCTCGGTGATGCGGTGCTGGGCGGCCAGCCGGGGCCGGGGTGGGTGCGCGTGGTCCAGGAGGGCGACCGATGGCTGGCACGGCTCACCGATGCCGGGCGCGCCCAGGTGGCCGGGCGGCACGCCTGCGCATCCGCATCCGAATCCGCGTCCCCATGCGCCTTGCCGGGCCCGGCCGGTGCTTCCGGCGACCGGGGGCAGGGCGACGGCCTCGATGGCGGCATGGATCAGGGCGCGTCCTCGGCCCCCTCGCCGGAGCCGGTGGTGTCACGCAGGGTGCAGCGCCACGGCACGAACCCCGACGCGGAGCCGTCCCCCTGGAAGGACGATGCCGTGGCCTCGGAAGTGCCCGTCGCCCTGGTCTTCAACGGCCTCTCGCACGCCGTCATGATGGCCACGCCGGCCGACCTGGAAGCGTTCGCCCTCGGCTTCGCGCTCAGCGAGGGCCTGATCGACACGCCCGCCGACTGCCGCGGCATCGAGGTGTTCGCGCGCAACGCGCCGCAGGGCGGCGGCGGTGGTGGCGGCACGGCCTGCGAGGTGCACCTGGACATCGCGCCGCGCTGCTTCGCCCGCCTCAAGGAACGGCGCCGGGCGCTGGCAGGGCGCACGGGCTGCGGCCTGTGCGGCATCGACAGCCTGCAGGCACTCGACCTCGTGCCGGAACGGGTGACGCCGCGGCCCTGGGCCACCGACCTGCCGGCGGCCACGGTGCTGCGCCCGGTCTCCGCCATGCCGGCGCTGCAGGTGATGAACGCCGCCGCCGGGGCCCTGCACGCGGCCGCCTGGGCCACGCCGCAGGGCGAGCTCACCGACCTGCTCGAGGACGTGGGCCGCCACAACGCGCTCGACAAGCTCATCGGCCGCCTCGCGCTGCAGGGCCGCTCGGGTGCGGACGGGTTCGTCGTCATGTCCAGCCGTGCCAGCTACGAACTCGTGCGCAAATGCGCGCGCCTGGACATTCCCCTTCTGGCGACCGTCTCCGCGCCCACCTCCCTGGCCGTCGATCTGGCGGCCGAGGCGGGCATGGCGCTCTGGGGCCTGTGCCGGCCGCCGCGCGCCGTGCGCTACGCACCCCTGCCGGCCGACGGCTGATCCGCACGCGGGAATGCGGATTGCCGGGGAAGGAAAGGCGATCGGGCCGGTGCAGCGTGCTGCGGCATGCGCTTCCGGCCTTTCTTCACGCGGCAGCAGGCTGCCGCATTCCTCCGGCCTTTCGGCACTGTTTTCAAAAAGGGCACCCCATGGCTTCCGCTTCCTCCGGTCCTTCCGCTCCACCAGCCTCCACCGCCTCCCCCGCGTCGCCCCAGCCTCCAGGCGGCCAGCCGCGCGATCCGCTCTCCTTCGGCATTTCGGTCGCGGGCGAGGAAGACCCTGGCGCCGCCTTCGACAACGACGAACCCGGCACCGGAGCGCCCGCGCCGCGGCCGGGTGCCTCGGACCAGCCGGCGGGACAGGGCAGCGGCAGCGCGTCCCGCCCGGCCGCCCCTCCGCTGGCCCCAGGCGACGAGGCCGCACCCGGCACCCCGGGCACGGGAGAAAACCTCTGCCCCGCCTGCGGCGGCACCGGCCGCCTGGACGGCGCCCCCTGTGCCGAGTGCGCGGGCACCGGCCGCGTCACGGTCGGCATCGGCGGGGCCTGAGCCTTCGGCCCGCCGGGTGCCCCGGCGCCGCGGAGGGCTGCGCGGTTTGAGCTATCGTGCCGCCCATGATCCCGTCCTTCTTCCTGCTCGGCTGGCGCATGCTGCGGCGCGACCTGCGCGCGGGCGGCCTGCGCCTGCTCACCGTTGCCGTGGCGCTGGCCGTGGCGGCCCTCACGTCCGTGGGTTTTTTCTCCGACCGGCTGCAGGGCGGCCTGGAGCGCGATGCGCTGCAGCTGCTGGGCGGCGACGTGGTCATCGCGAGCGACCAGCCCACACCCCGCAACTTCATCGACGAGGCACGCTCGCTGGGCCTGAAAGGCGTGACCACGCTCAGCTTTCCCACCATGGGCCGCGCCACCGACGAGCAGGGCGGGGCGAGCCGCCTCGTCGCGCTCAAGAGCGTGGAGCCCGGCTACCCCCTGCGCGGCAGCCTGCAGACCGCCGATGCACCCGGCGCGCCCGGAGCCGTCACGCGCGACATCCCCGCGCCCGGCGAGGTCTGGGTGGACCCGGCCCTGCTCGAAGCCCTGGGCCTCAAAATCGGCGACCCGCTGCTGCTCGGCGACGGCCGCCTGCGCATCGCCCGCACCATCACCGTCGAGCCCGACCGCGGCGCCGGCTTCATGAGCTTCGCGCCCCGTGCCCTGCTCAACGCCGCCGACCTGCCCGCCACCGGTCTCGTGCAGCCCGCCAGCCGGCTCACCTACCGCTTCGCCGTGGCCGGCGACACACCCGCCGCCGTGCAGCAATACACCGCCTGGGCCACCCAGGCCGCGCAGGACCCGTCCCTGCACGGCGTGCGCGTGGAATCGCTCGACAGCGGCCGCCCGGAAATGCGCCAGACGCTCGACCGCGCCCGCAAATTCCTGAGCCTCGTGGCCCTGCTCGCCGCCTTGCTCTCCGCCGTGGCCGTGGCCCTGGCCGCGCGCGGCTTCGCCAGCGACCACCTGGATGCCGCCGCGCTGCTGCGCGTGCTCGGGCAGAGCCAGCGCGGCATCGCGGGCGGCTACGTGGTGGAGTTCGCGCTGGTGGGCCTGTTCGCGAGCGCCGTGGGCGTGGCGCTGGGCTATGCGGTGCACCACGTCTTCGTGCTGCTGCTCGCCGGTCTCGTCGAGGCCGCCTTGCCCGCGCCCAGTTTCTGGCCGGTGGCCTTCGGCTTCGGCATGGGGCTCACGCTGATGTTCGCCTTCGGCCTGCCGCCCGTGCTGCAGCTCGCCCGCGTGCCGCCGCTGCGCGTCATCCGGCGGGACCTGGGCGCGCTCAAGCCCGCGTCGCTCGCCGTGCTCGGCGTCGGCGTGGCCGGCTTCGCCGCGCTGCTGCTGGCCGTGAGCAGCGACCGCAAGCTCGGCCTCATCGCCGTGGGCGGCTTCGCGGGGGCCGTGGTGCTGTTCGCGCTGCTGGCCTGGGTGGCCGTCAAGCTGCTGCGCGCCAGCGTCAACGAGGCCACGGCCCCGCGCTGGCTGGTGCTCGCCACGCGCCAGATCGCCGCCCGGCCCATCTACGCTGTCGTGCAGGTCAGCAGCCTGGCCGTGGGCCTGCTGGCCCTGGTGCTGCTCGTGCTGCTGCGCACCGACCTCATCGACAGCTGGCAGCGCGCCACCCCGGCCGACGCGCCGGACCGGTTCGTCATCAACGTCATGCCCGACCAGGCCGATGCCTTCCAGGCCGCGCTGCGCGACGCGGGCGTGCAGCGCTACGACTGGTTCCCCATGATCCGCGGCCGCCTCGTCGCCATCAACGGCCGCGAAGTGGGCCCGCAGGACTACACCGACGACCGCGCCAAACGCCTCGTGGACCGCGAATTCAACCTCTCCAATGCGGCCAGGGCGCCGGACCACAACACCGTCGTGGCCGGCCGCTGGACGGACGGCGCCGACGGCGAGATCAGCGTGGAGGACGGCATCGCCGAAACCCTGGGCCTGAAGCTCGGCGACACCCTGCGCTTCGACATCGCCGGCGTGCCCAGCGAGGCGCGCGTCACCAGCCTGCGCAAGGTGGACTGGAGCTCCCTGCGCGCCAATTTCTTCGTCATGTACACCACCGACCGTATGCCGCCCGAGCTGCCCGTCACCTACCTGGCGGCCTACCGCGCGCCCGCCACGCCCGGCTTCGACAACCGCCTGGTGCAGGCCTTCCCCAACATCACCAACGTGGACATGGGCGCCACCCTGGCCCAGGTGCAGCGCGTGCTCGGGCAGGTGGTGCGGGCCGTGGAATTCCTGTTCGGCTTCACGCTCGCCGCCGGCCTCGTCGTGCTGTTCGCGGCCGTCACCGCCACCCGCGAAGAGCGCGCCCGCGAATTCGCCATCATGCGCGCCGTCGGCGCCCGCGCCAGCCTGCTGCGCCAGGTGCAGCGCGCCGAACTCGCCGGCATCGGCCTGCTCGCCGGCTTCCTGGCCAGCGCCGTCGCCGTCGCCGTGGGCTGGGCCCTGGCCCGCTACGTGTTCGACTTCCAATGGACCGCCTCCCCCTGGGTGCCCCTGGCCGGCGCCCTGGCCGGTGCGCTGCTCGCCCTGGCCGCCGGGTGGTGGGGGCTGCGCGAAGTGCTGCGGCGGCCGGTGGTGGAGACGCTGCGGCGGGCGGCGGAGTGAGTGATTGAGTGAGAAGAAGGAGGGCAGGGCACGGATCGACCGGATGAGGGCCCGGGACCTGCGGAGGCTTCGGCGAGGCGTGCCATAGTCCGCGGATGACGACGATCGACCCTTCTTCTTCCCAAGACCCGGCCTCCGTTTCCACCTCCGCTCCTACTCCGGCCCCGTCCCCGGCAGCCTCTGTCGAGGCAGCAGAGCAGCCATCTCCTGCCGCCACGCCCTTCGACTGGATCGGCGGCGAACCCGCCGTGCGCACCCTCGTGGACCGCTTCTACGACCTGATGGACCTGGAGCCCGCCTACCGCGAACTGCGCGCTGCCCACGGCACCACCCTGGCCGATGCGCGCGACAAGCTCTTCTGGTTCCTCTGCGGCTGGCTCGGCGGCCCGGACCACTACATCGAACGCTTCGGCCACCCGCGCCTGCGCATGCGGCACATGCCGTTTTCCATCGGCATCAAGGAGCGCGACCAGTGGGTGGCGTGCATGGACCAGGCAATGGGAGAGACCGGCGTTCCCGAGGCGCTGCGGGTGAGATTGCGAGAGAGTTTTATGGGGACGGCGGATTGGATGAGGAATCGGGGTGGGTGAGACGATTACGGGTGCTGGGGGCAGCCTGTTCTACTTTATGGCTTGTGCTCATTAAGCTATATCGTGGTATTCGTCTGGGGCGAAAATTTGAGTTATCTTTCCGATGGATCTTGCATCGCTTCTCTTGCTGCATCGCAAAATTTATCGAACAGACGCATCGTTTTACCCTTCTCTTCATCATTCATCCAATCTATGGATGAGTAGAACGCTGTCGATAGATCGAAAAGAATTGCTGCCAGATTTTTGGGAATGGTTGACTCTTTTCTGAGTGCATGACCTATTTGGTGCAGATCATTGATAAGACCAAGAAATTCTTCTTCTTGAATCAACTCATTGGAGTGTATTCGATAGACGTGGGAGATGCTGATGCAATCCTCTATAAATTTTTCGATAATATTCATGGGTTTTGAGGGTTCTGAACGTAAGTGCTCTAAGCCAGTGCATAGCTTGGAATTCTCACTTTATGGGTAAGCATATGAAGGAAATGCCATCTTTTTGCTTCACATGCCAAAGAATTGATCCCCTGGTCCAGCAATTAGGTGATCTGGTCAACCTGACTAGTACCTTATCATCGTTTTGCCGTAATCGATGCAGGTCGCGTGCCGGCGGCATCCAGGTGCAGCGTCAGGTTGCCGCGGCGGTCGAACACGGCACGCGTCTCTCGGCCCACGGCATCCACGGCCGCCTCGGGGTGGCCATTGGCGTCGAAGGGTGTGCGGCTCACGTGCGCAAGAGGCATTCGCGTAGTGTTTACCTATGTGCACATCACCACTCTGGGGAAACACATAGCGAAGTCAATTACCTGAGATTCAAGTGTTGCACTTCGGGATTGAGGCTGACTATATTGTTCATGAGTAGGACTAATTGGAATAGGGGTAGCCTATTTCCTCAAGATCTTCTATTAGTTTTTTTTGTCTAATTCGACTCCAAGTTTAGATAATGAGGATAGATCAAGTGGTTGGAAATTAAAGACTAGACTGACTAGTCCAGCGTTTACTTCTTTTTCGTAGTACTTCTCCGCCCAATTTTTGTAAAAATCAGGTCCTTTTTTTAGCCAGTTCAGCAAATAGCTTCTGCCATCTATGTCTGGGGATGAGTTTGGGTTTGCCGATTTCCATTTTTCAATTTTTTCGTCAAACCAAGTTATGAAAGAGGCTTCCTCTATTGAAAATGCAGGCTCTGTGATGAATTCTGAAAATCTTTCGGGTACTTGATTTTTTTTGGATGCTGCCAAATCAAGTAAAACCGATGAGTTGCTTTTGGAGTAGCATCCTTTTATAGCGCACCCATAAGATGAAAAAATTGCAAAGTAATCACTGCCTTCCCCATCTCTCATGGATCCCATCTCTTCATCTTCAGCCCATTTTGAGTTGTGACTAAAATACCTCAACTCCCATTCTTGGCAAAATATGGCGTCGAGAGCAGCAAGAGACTTTGAAATCTTTAACAGCGTCGCCGGAACTGGGAGGGTTTCTGCGTCGTTCATTTATTGCAATAGGTCCGAAAAGAATCTTCCGATTCGTTTAGTAGCTTGAAATTGGGTTTTTCCTTGTCGGAATAAAGACGGTTGCAACTTCATCCTTAAGATATTTCTTCTCAGCTCTGGTCAGATCTGAAACATCTCATCTTGATCCGTGGCTCTGAGCCCCGTCTTTGTTGATGACTACTTCTTTTTTTCTGGTTGGGCACTGACAATGTGCATGGTACTGCTGGTTTGTATTTCCACGTGAGGGGGTCAATGCGTATTTGGCCTTGCCCAACGCTCTCCCACCTTCCTAATTTTGCGAGGCCCCACGGGTCAATCCATGAGAAAGGATTAGGAGCATAGACGAATAAGTTTGTTCCCCCCATCAACTTTATAGGATCTTCGCTAATGAATCGTCCTACAACAGGGTCATAGTATATAGGGCGGTTATAATGCAACCCGGTTTCTTCGTCGAATTGCTGCCCCTGAAGTCTCAGGGGTTGCTATAAGAGTGGCGAAACAACCCTCTCTTCAATCGACTTATCGAATTCACATCCAATTGCTTTAAGTCCGTGTTCCATAAGTTGCTGATTAGACATGCCTTTCGTACCCATCGCCGATCTTGGCACGGCGCTCAGTATTGCCTCTCCTCACACTTTGCAATCAACTGCCCAGGCAATCTGCCCTTGACCATCAGTTAGCTCCA
This sequence comes from Acidovorax sp. PRC11, assembly GCF_031844105.1. Lineage (NCBI taxonomy): Bacteria > Pseudomonadati > Pseudomonadota > Betaproteobacteria > Burkholderiales > Comamonadaceae > Acidovorax > Acidovorax sp. PRC11. The sequence continues at coordinate 29,417 of NZ_JAUZUQ010000004.1, forward strand.
GCGGCGCTCCGATCTGGTCGCGGTGGTACCAGTGTGTTGTTCCTCTGCCTTACCTTGGACGGTGGCAAGGGATACGAAACTATCCGGCTCGTAGATTTACAGGTTGGCTTTGCTCCTACGCTGGCTGTGCATCATGAGACCTTCATCCCACGAGAAGCAGCCCGGTGCCAAAAGCACCGGCCTTGACCGCTAGCTAACTGAGCTTTTTATTTATTATTCGCTTCTCGCACCTTTTGCAAAGCCTTTTCTAAAACGACCATGTCACTTTGTTTCATGGGTCGACCATTGAAACGCTTCAGCCATTTAGCCATTCCAGCTTTAATTACTTTTAGTCCTTCTTCCGTGAGGTCGCTAGCGCGGATTTCAAAATCCTCTCCAATTTCGCTCTCGTTTGATGCGAGGTGACGTGTTGTTAAACTGTTCTTCTGAAGAAAATTTATGAGTGCAAAAAAATAATCGGCAATTTCTTTGTGTGAGTTTCTAATGGCACCCTCTTGTTTTGTGTGCCATGAAACTTTAGTGATTGTGAAATCTTTCAATTATTTTCTCCGAATTATCTTTGTGGGTTTATCTTTGACGTCTAGTAGCTCGTTGGTTTTTCGATCTCTAATATAATGCCCGCCATTTTCTCTTATGCGATTCTCTTTGTCTGTTTGCTCTCGCTTATCAGCTGTCAAGCTAGTAGTTTCGCAGCAGCATATTACTGTTCCATTAATGTTGTCAATCACAACGTGATCGATTCTTCGGCCTGTCCCTGTAAGTGGGTCGATTGCACGTTTTCCGTCTTTTGTTCTTAAGTAAACCTCATTTTGAACCCTGGCTCCAGAATGTTGATTGGTTAGATCAACTGTACTCTCTTGCTCTCGCCTTGATCCCTCAATTTTTTGGGGAATACATGCAAGCCCCAAGGGATCGGCCCAGTAAATAGGGTTTGGTCCAAATAATAGGGTGTTAACTCCTCCAGCTAATCCAATAGGATCTTGACCTACGAACCGACCAACACTTGGATCGTAGTACCGAAACCGGTTGTAGTGCAGCCCCGTCTCTTCGTCGAACTGCTGCCCTTGAAACCGGAATGGCTGCTCGATCAGCCGAGGCGCAGCCGAACGCATCGGAGGCATGGCATCTGGTCCATGCCCATGCCGTCGCGGCTTTGCCATTCCGTCAGTGCCTGTTGCCTGGCTCGGCAACGCCCGCAGCGTGGCCTCACCCCACACCTTGTAATCCGCAGCCCAGGCAATGTGCCCCCGGGCATCGGTCAGTTCCAGCGGAGCGCCGATCTGGTCGCACTGGTACCAGTAGATGCGACTATCCCCTGGCTGCTGCATGCCCTGCACGGTGGCCAAAGGCACGAAGCTGCCCGGCTCGTAGACGAACAGGCTGGCTTTGCCCCCGCGCTGGCTGTGCACCATGAGGTCGCCGTCCCACAGGTAGCGCGTGGTGCCGAAGACATCGGCCTTGGCCACTCGCCGTCCGAGCGCATCGTAGGCATAGCGCGTGGCCTGGGTGACGCCGTTACGGTGGGAGGTGGCCTCCACCAACTGGTGGTCGGCATTCCAGCGCAGCTCGGCGGTTTCGTGGTGGCCGGCGCGGCGGTTGCCGCGCGTGCGGCGCACGACATTGCCATGCACGTCGTACTCGAAGTGCAGGTCTTGGTAGAAGCGTAGGCGGTTGTCGCCGACCACACCGAGGCCCTGGAGCGTGGCTTGCCCTGGCTGCTAGCGCTGCATTTGAGCCTCAGCGGCATCCAGCAGGTTGCCCTGGCCCTTACTGCTACCTCATGCTTCAGATCACCGATGGAGCGGTGCAGAGTCGTCTTTGATCAGCATGTTAAATAATTTGATTTTTGAAAATACTACTTCTCCTTCGTGATATTTTTCAATTATCCAGTTTTCTCCGATGATCCAGAAATCCCAATCTTCAATTGTTATTTCAATGGAGAAATCTTTTATAAAATCTATATTGCAACTTATATCGGCAATATTGGCATTTGTCCAAATAATAGCTGCGGCTTTGTCAGAAATTTTTGTCGAAACAATTTCTTTTATAATTTTTGCCGCATGCAGGTCGTCTGTGAATTTATGTGTTTCTTTTTTATTTTCCGGCAAGTTAAGCCTGCCCCATGATGTTATAGGTATCTTGCGATTGTTTAGTTCTTTTTCTATATCCAAATCAGTCAATTTTAAATTGTATTTTTCTCGATTGATTTTTTTTATGAATTCAGGCAGTGTTTTCATGAATTTTCTTAAGAAGACTCTTAGGGCGTGTTATGAACTTCCCCCTGCAGCCAGCACCCGTGCGGCAGCGGGCAACATGAGCACCGCAAACACCAGGAAGTGCAGTCCGCTGAGCACTTCGGGCAGGCGCTCGTAGTCCCGAGAGAGCCTGCGGAATCTCGCCAGCCAGCCGAAGCTTCTCTCCACTACCCAGCGACGGGGCAGCAGCACGAAGCCCTTCTTCGCCTCAGGCAGCTTCACGATCTGCAGGTCGATGCCGTTGCTCTGCGCTGCCTTGGATGCCGTTTCACCCGTGTAGCCTTGGTCTGCCCAGGCCAGTTGTACCGTTTGGCCCGTGGCCTGCTGTACGTCTTCGCACAGGCGCTGCACCTGCGCACGTTCCTGTTCGTCTGCCGGCGTGACATGCACTGCCAGCAAGTGGCCCAGCGTGTCCACGGCCATGTGCACCTTGCTGCCGCGCTTGCGTTTGTAGCCGTCGTAGCCGGCGCGTGGACCACTCTCGCAACTCGATTGCAGCGTGCGCCCATCCATCACCACTGCGCTGGGCTGGCCCTGGCGCCCCTGTGCTACGCGGATGATGGAGCGCAGGTCCGAGACCATTGCCTCGAAGCAGCCCGAATCCAGCCAGCGCCGGCTTTGCTGGTAAATCGCCTCCCACGGCGGCAGGTCATTGGGGAGCATCCGCCAGGGTGCTCCCGCACGTACCAGCACAACGCAGGGCGTTGAAGACTTCGCGCAGATCATGCTCGCGCTGAGGCGCTTGCGGGTCCATCAAGGTCAAGTACGGCGCAGCGAAGCTCCATTCTTCATCGCTGACGTCCGTCGGGTAAGGCTTGCGGGGCATCTGCAAACTCTACCCTTGGCTTCACCCTCTCGAAGCAAAGTTCATAACACGCTCTAAGGTTCAGATGTTGCACTTCAGGTCTAAGACCGCCAGATGGTTTCGTTTGCTGATACCAGAGAAACCCATAAATCATTTTGGACTGATGCTGCAAGATGATACCCAAAGCCCTTCTTCCTTGTCCAGTCCGCTTTCAATATTATTATTTAGATACTCAATAATTATTTTTTTTAAGCTGACATTATTAATTTTTGTTTTGAATGATTTTGTAAGATCGTTGGATGAGATGATGCTAAGCCTAAGCTCATTTGCTAGAGAGTCTAGCCAGAAATAAATGGTTGAATTTTCCTTAATCTTTTCGGCAGCTATTTTTTTGATGGTTTCAAGGAAGTTTTCGAAATCAGCATATTCAATATTTAATCTATATTCATCCTCAATGCTGATGGAGTATAAGTTATCCCTGGCCTGATTTTTCGATTCAATTAATGATAGAGGAATATAATCGCATTTGAAATCTTTGGCAATTTTTCTGAGTGTTGGCGGCAATGGTGTTAAACGTTTTTGCATTTCATCTTACTCGTGTCAATGGTTTTTCCTGCTTCACCTTTATGCTTGCTCATGATGTCCCCATACTCATCCAGATCTGCTTCCCAACTCATGTTTTTTTCTGTGCCTTTAAAAACTTTCCAGGCGCTTCCGCCGTGGCCAGTTTGATCCTCCGAATACCAGCGCCCATCTTTTGGGTCTCTCATAATTTTCACTCGTCCTACCCCAGGAACGTGACCTTCACAAACTCTGTCAACTCTTTCAATTTTCCATTTCTCGCAATCGCAGTAGCGTAGCGCTTGATTGGGTTTTTCAGATCTTTTTCTAGAATTTAATCCCAATGGATCGAGCCAGCCAAGTGCATTGGCTCCATATAAAAATAAATTCGAACCGCCCTTCAAGCCGATTGGATCTTCACAGATAAATCTGCCTACAGCTGAATCATAATATCTAAATCTGTTGTAATGTAGTCCAGTTTCCGCATCGAACTGCTGCCCCTGCAACCGGAAAGGTTGTTCGAGGATCGGCGGCGATAGTGTCCGGCCTACCGGTTCTCCGCTAAGCCTCTGTATGCCATCGTCCGGTCCATGCCCCCAACGTCGTTCACTAAACAACCCGTCGGTTCCAGTAGCCGTCGACGGCACGGCTCTCAGCGTGGCTTCGCCCCAGACTTTGTAATCGACCGCCCAGGCGATCTGCCCTTGGGCATCAGTCAACTCCAGCGGCGCCCCGATCTGATCGCAGTGGTACCAATAGATGTGTTGTTTCTCTGCCGTACCCTGGACGGTAGCCAGCGGCACGAAGCTGTCCGGCTCGTAAATGAACAGCGCCTCTCGTCCCCCGCGCTGGCTGTGCACCATCAGGTCGCCATCCCAAAGATAGTGCGTGGTGCCGAACCGGTCGCTCTTGGCCACGCGCCGGCCGAGCGCATCGTAGGCGTAGCGCGTAGCCTGCGTCACGCCGTGTCGGGTGGTGGTGGATTCGACCAACTGGTGGTCGGCGTTCCAGCGCAGCTCGATGGTTTCGTGGTGACCTGCCTTGCGGTTGCCGCGCGTGCGCTTCGTCACGTTGCCATGGATGTCGTACTCGAAGTGCAGATCCTGGTAGAAGCGCAGGCGGTTGTCGCCGACCACGCCGAGGCCTTGGGGCGTGGCCTGCCCTGGCTGGTGGCGCTGCATCTGCGCATCGCTGGCGTCCAGCAGGTTGCCAGCAGGATCGAACGCGAACAACTCCCTGGCGAGTGAGCTGCCCTGCGCAGGGAGCGCGGCGAGTATGCGTCCCGTGGGGTCGTAGCGGAAGTCCTGCCGGCCGCGCAAGGTGTCGGCACGCGTGACGAGTTGGCCCGTGGCGTCGTAGGCATAGGCACGCTCGAGCAGCGTGCCCGAGGCCGCAGGTGCGGCGGAACCCGCTGGCGGCACGTTGTCGTTACCGTTTCCGCGCAGGCTGGCGCGGTGACGTACGAGGCGGCCCGCCGGGTCCCAGCCGTAGTGACTGGTGGCGGCACCCTGGCTGCGCTCCGTCTCGCGGTGCAGGGCGTCGCGTTCGATGTCGGTGATGACTTCAGCAGTCCCACCAGCTTCCGCTGGAGCGATGTTGATCTGGTGCAGGTGCCCAGAGCCGTAGAGCAGCCAGTTCAGCGTGCGCCCATCGGGCAGGGTGGTGCTGATGCGGTTGCCCAATGGGTCGTAGGCGTGGGCTAACATGCGCACCAGATCGTTGGAAGCCGGATGGCCGGGGCGGGAATGGCCTGCGCTCGTTCCGCCTTGCCCGATCAGCGTCTGCATCTCCGACAGCAACTGCCCCACCGGGTCATAGGCAAAAGCGAGGTGCGCCGCTCCGTTGTTCGCCTGAGTCAGGCGGCCCAGCGCGTCATAGCGATAGCTGGATTCCTCCACGGTGCCATGCCCGTGCGATCGCTTGGTCAGCAACCTGCCGAGCGCATCACGCTCCAGGTGCGTGACCTTGCCAGGGCCGGCATCGCTGCCTCCGGTCTCGATGACGTGGGTCAGCTCGCCCGCGGCGTTGTACACGTAGCGCTGCCAGCGGCCGTCGAAGCCGATCTCGTCGGTGAGGTGGTCGGCCGCGTCGTAGAAGAAACGCGTGTGCGCGCCGTTCTCGTTGGTGAGGGCGACGAGCCGTTCGCCCAGGTCATAGTGGTAGCGCAGCACGCCGCCGCGCGCGTCGGTGCGCTCGGCGGGCTGGCCCGAGCCGTGGTAGCGGTAGCGCGTGGTGCCGCCGAGCGGGTCGGTGTAGGCGAGCAACTGGCCTTCGCCGCCCCATTCGTAGCGGTGGGTGGCGCCCGTGGGTTCGGTCACTTCGCGCAGGCGGCCCTGCGCGTCGTGCCGGTAGCGGGTGGTGTGGCCCAGGGCATCGACGCTCGTGGCCAGGTGGCCCAGGGCGTCGTAGGCATAGCGGCTGGCGCGGCCCGAGCAATCCGTGTAGGCGACGAGCTGTGCGGAGGCGTCCCACTGCAGCCGGCGGGTGCGGCCGGCGGCATCGGTGAGGGCGATCGGCAGGCCCCGGGCGTTGTATTCGGTGGTGGTGCTGCGGCCCAGGGGATCGGTGGATCGGATGCGGTTGCCGCGCGCATCGTATTCATGCGTCCACGTGTGGCCCAGGGCATCGGTGACGCGCACGGGGCGGTCCCGGGCGCCGCCCTCGGTGCCGTAGTCGATGCGGGTCGCGGGGCCGGCGGCATCCAGGTGCAGCGTGAGGTTGCCGCGGCGGTCGAACACGGTGCGTGTCTCTCGGCCCAGGGCGTCCACGGCCGCTTCGGGGTGGCCGTTGGCGTCGAAGGGCGTGCGGCTCACGTGGCCCAGGGCATCGCGCACGGCCACGATGTCGCGGCGCTCGTCGAAGGCGAAACCCAGGGTGCGGCCGAGCGCATCGTGCATCCAGGTGCGGTGCCGCTCGTAGGTGAACTGGTGGGCCGCGCCGCTGTCGAGGTTGCGCGACACGGTGACGCGGCCCTGCGGGCTCAGCGTGTCGTATTCGTTGTGGTGGCTCGCACCGTCCGCCAGGGTGTAGCCGACGAGCAGGTGCCTGCTCCATTCGAAGCGCCGCATGCCACCAGCGGCATTGGTGTGGGCCACGAGGTTGGGTGGAGCCAGTTCGCCGCGCGGATCCTGTGCGTCGGGGGCATAGTGGTAGCGCGCCAGCAGCGTTTCCTCGCCGCCGGCATGCAGGGCGTGGACGGCCTCCAGCTGGCCCTGCGGGCTCCAGTCGAGGCGGAACCAGCGGCCCGCGCTGTCAGCGATGCGCCCGGGGCGGGGCGGCGTGGCGAAAGGGCGGAAGCCCGGGCCGTAGGCGCTCTGATCGAAGTGCAGCTGGATGCGATTGCCGTTGCGGTCGCTGAGGGCCCCCAAGGGAAGGCGCCACTGGCCCGCCGCCTGGCGCGTGAAATGGTGGATCTGCCCATCGGTATGAACGAGTTCCCACGCATCGGGCGCAGTGCGGCGCACCGTGAAGCGCTCGTAGGCCTCGAAATGCTCCTCGCCTTCCTCCAGGCCGGGCAAGCGGACGGCGCGGCCCTGGCCATCGTGGTAGAGCAACTGGTCCGCCTGCAGCCACAGTTCGGTGGCAAGGGGATGGCTCCAGCCCTGGCCGAACCAGCCGTCGGTGCGCGCATCCCCGCTGCGGTAGTGGCGCAGCCATCCCATGGGGATCGGCCCGCCGAGCGAGAAATCCGTCTGCGTGAGGGTCTTCTCGCCCGTGGCGAGGACCACGGGGCGCTTGCTCGCACAGGGGCACTGCGTCGGATTGCTTTCTCCCTTCTTCGACGTCTGGACGTTGGTGCTGTCGTTCTCGCGCTTCTTCGCCGGCCGGGATTTCTTGGTGATGATGGAGATGCCCACGCCCACGGTGCTGCGCGCGAGGATGCCCGCGGCGCGTTTGGCCATGTCGCGCTTTTCCTGCTGGGACAGGTCGGGCCGTGTGAGATCGGCGATGAGGCCGCCCAGTTCCTCCTGGAGGGCGGCGGCGGTCTGCACCCCGGCTTCCACGCGCTGGCCCACGCGCACGCCGGTGGCGGCCCCGGTCATGATCGCGCCCGCGCCGGAGCCCCCGGCCGTCACCGGGGCGGCTGCCGTGAGGGCGGCGGTGGCGAGCGCCATGCCGCCATCGGCCGCCAGCCCGCCGAGTGTTTCCCAGGTGAACAGGTCCTTGAGGCTGGCCAGCACCTCGTCGCCGAACTCGCTGGCGATCTCCGATGCCAAGTCGCCGTCCAGCTCCTTGGCGATGTCCCAGGTGTTGGACATCGCGGTTCTCACGGCGCCGAAGCTGGCCCAGATCGACGTGGTGCCCACCTCCGTTTCGTGCCGCACCGTTTTGTGGCCTTCGATCCAGACCTGCTTGCCCCAGTTGCCCGTGAAGGTGGCCGGCCCGTCGCGCACCAGGGTGACGACGCCCCCCTTGGACACCTGGGGCGCATGCCATCCGTTCATCAGCGCACTCTCGGCCGTGGCCACGTCGGTGCCCGAGTGGAAGGTGGAGCCCGCGGGGTTGTCGATCGAACCGCTGTCGTTGCGGTAGGGCGCCACGCCCGGAAGGTCCTTCTTGCGGAGGAAGACGAAATCGTCCGGCTTGAACACCCTGCCCGCCGCGGCTTGCGACACGACCTCCTTGCCGTCTATGTAAGTCTTCCCCACGTCAACTTTCCTCTCTGCCTTGTCTGTCGTTTTTTTCGATGGTTCATGCCGCCGCGCATTCGATGGCGCCTGCACTGCAGGGCCCGGCGATGTCCTGCGTGCTGCACAGGGCCTGCCCGACATCCATCAGCCCGTGCCGGTGCAGGCCTGCGGCCAGGGCCCACTGCACGGCGCCCCAGGCGGCGCCCAGCTGTCCCAGCAATTCGGCGGGCTGGAGGGGGCCGGCGCGCCAGCCGTGCCCGCTGTCGGATGCGGACAGGCGGCCCAGCGCCGCGGCCATGTCTTCCTGCCGCCACGGGCTGCCGTCGCTGTCGCTGATGTGCTGCCGGACGTCGTGCAGGGGCAGGCCTGCGGCCTGAAGCGCTGCCTGCACGGCCTGCTCCAGGGCGCGCCCATCGCCCGCCCGCTGGCTGGGCCAGCGCGGAGAGGCCTCCGGCGCATCGGCGACCGCCGGTGTGTGCAACACCGTGCCGCCGGCGCGCTTGCGCTCAGCAGCGGCGACAGGTTGCAGCAGGAGCGCTGCCGCGGCCTCCCCGGGTACCCAGCCGCTGCTGTTGTTCCTGGCGTAGATGCGTTCCGCGCGCCAGTCGCGCAGCAGCACGTCCTGGTCGCACAGGGAGTCCGCCGCCAGCAGGACGACCTGTGCGGGAGGGCTGTCGTGCCGGAGCGCCAGGAAGGCATGGGCCAGCGCCCGGTGGCAGGTTTCGGCGCCGCCCGCGAATGCCCGGGTTCCGTGCACCGGCAGCCCCGCCTGGCGGCAGGCGTGGCCCAGGTCCTGGCCGAATGCCTGGAGGGCCGGGTCGTCCCTGGACAGGTCGCGCGAGGTAGCCGCGGTGGTGGTGGACGCCCACGCGGGCAGCGCCAGCAGATAGAGGGTGGGTACCTGCGGCAGCGCATGCAGGTGCGCCATCATCGGGCGCCAGGCGGCCCGGATGAGCGCGTTCAGGCGGTCGCGCCCGCGGGTGGGGCCGGCCACGTCGTCGGCAGGCGCCGTCAGCAACTTGACGCCGTCCACCTCGCGGTAGCGGAACTGCTTGCGCTGTGCGGAGAACGCCACGACGCTGGTCAGCCAGTCGTCGCCCAGGCTGGTGGACAGGGTGGCGTGCTCGATGCGGAGCGCTTGTGCGGGATGGGGCGGTGGAGCCATGGAAGCGTTGGACCGGAAAGGGGTTCAGGCATCGCACGCACGCAGCGTGATGTGGCCTTCAGGGGGCAGCAGGCAGCGCCAGACGATGGCACAGCGCCCTTCGTCCGGCAGCACGATGCAGGTGTCCGCTTTCAGCGGAACGACGGTTTGCGTATCCAGCAGCGCCACGGGCCTGGCGGAAGGCCACACGACCTGCGCGATGCCGTTCGCCGTGAGCCCGTGCAGGGCGATCGCCTCGCCCGGCGATGGCGCCTCCGGCCATTGCAGCCGCGGGTCCGCCTGGTTGTGGAAGAGCGGGTGGAAATCCCGCGGCGGGCGCGGGGCGCGCTCCCGCTGCCATGGCACGTCGCGGGTTCCCATATGGGCCAGGCGATGCCCGGCGTTTTCCGGCCAGGGGCCGAACCCCGCGGGCAGCGGGTTGCCGGTGATGTCGGTGACCGGGTGGTCCGGGTGCTCCACCCAGGGCAGTGCGATGCGGTTCAGCGCTTCACCGGCATGGCCCGCCGGGCCGCCCATGCCCTGGGGGTTGTGGGGCGTTGCGGATGCCGGCGTGTCTCCGCCGAAGGAAAGGCAGGGATGGACCGGCACGCGGTGCACGGCGCTCACGAAGTCTCCCGCGACACCGCCACCGCCCGACAGCAGGGTCCGGCGCCAGAACCGGGGAGCGCACAGCGTGAGCGCGGCCACCTGCCGGTGGCGCGCGACCGCGGCAATGAACCGGTATTCGGCCTTGCCGGTCCGCGGATACCCGTAACCGCTGACGATGAAGTCGAATCGCGGCTTGGGCGGAACGACGTCGGAAGGAATCCACTCGATCTCCTCCTCCAGCCGCGGGCCGAGAGCGGCGCGCTGCGCTGTATCCAGCACCAGGTCCGCCATCCTGACCATCAGGGGCGCATCGCGGAAGCCGAGGCAGCCCGGCTCGGCAGACAGCGTGTCCGGCCGGCCCAGATCCCAGACACCTTTCACGATCAGCAGGCGCACCACGTGCCCGTCGGCATCCGCGTGGGGGCGCACCGCCGCGGCAAAGGGTGTCAGGTTCAGCACCTGGCTCATGCCGCAGGCTCCGCACTCCGCGTTTCCGCGATCCAGGACGACAGGCCGATGACCTGGACCTGGTGCCGGCTGGGCGCATGGGCCGACAACCCGGCACCGACGGCCTTCTTCGACTGCACCGATTGCTCGATGTACAGCGCCTGCCGCATCAGCGTCGTGAGCTGGAGCACGGCCGATCCCAATGCGGCGCCGCCGTCTTCCTGCCGGCGGAGTGCGCGGCCGAAGCGCAGGCGGCGGCTCTGCCCGGGGTCGGTCTCCGCCAGCATCGCCTCGGGCGTCCACTCGGCGTGCCTCGCCTGGTTCGTGACGCCGACGTGTGCGTTGCGCAGGGCCTGCAGCACGGCAAGGCGCAAGGCCTGCTCGCGGATCTCCGCTGGCGCTGTCTTGTCCCGCACTTCGGCAGGCACTTCGCCCAGGAACGTCCACAGGGCGTCCAGTTGCGCGGGAGTGGGTTCCGATCCCCGTTGGAGAACGCTGCGTCCCAGATGGACCAGCCCCTCGGGAAACCCTGCCAATGCCAGCACGCGCCAGCGCGTTCCATCGTCCAGGGTGGCGTCTTCCAGGGCCCGTTGGTGGGCCTGCACGGGGTCGCTGAGTGTGGCGAGGCACCATGCCAGCCGCTGCAGCGCAGGGTGCTGCATGCGGGTGCATTGCAGGTACCCCGACGTCGGGATGAGGTCCAGCCGGCCGCTGGTGGCCACCAGGCGCAGGGCGTGCAGCAGCGCGTCTGCATCCCCGGTACCGCGCCGGTGGATGCGCGCCGGCAAGTCCGAGGGAGGATGGTTCAGGCGGCACAGCGCCAACTCGCAGGCGCGCAGCAGGGGACCATCGGGCAACTCCGTCGCCAGCGCGGCGATGCGCGGAACATTGGCGGCGATGCCGCACCGGCCTGCCAGCTCCACCCCCAGGGTTTGGATGGATTCGGCGTTCGACGTCAGCAGCGCCGCGGTGCGGGCGATGCGCGCAACATCCCCTTGCCGGGACTGCGGAAAGAACCACCATGCATCCCTGAAGGCCGTGCGATGGTGCTCACCGTACCGGCTGAACCAACGTACCGCCATGTCGTCTGCCCGCGCGTGGCCATGCATCTCCATACCGCAGGCCACGGCGACGTGGACGAGCGCATCGAGTGCCGGGCCGGGCGTGCAGGCCGACAACTCCTTGTCCAGGGCTTCCAGGGTGTGCTGTCCGAATACCGAGAGCGCCCGCAGGTTGCGGTCGATCTTGCGGTCCACGGTCTGCAGTGCCAGGAGGCGGAAATCCATCGTTCCGGTGATGTGCAGCCGGCGGCGGCGGGCACGTACGGTTTCCTCCAGAAGCTCTGCGATGAGCTGATCACGGCTGGGCATGGGGGCGTCGCGTTCAGTTCAGATCGATGGATGCGCCCTCGATCCGATACGGGCCGATGGAGGATTGGGTGATGGCCTGGGCCTCCAGCACGACGCTTCCCTGCGCGTTGAAGCGGAGCACGGAGTCGCCGCAGCGGATCTCCACCGACCCGAGCGCCGTCAGGTCCAGGCGCCGGGCGTGGATGCGGAGGGTGCCGGTCGCGGGATCGAAGCCCACGCCCGCTGCCTCGATGCCGCCGTCTCGACCGGGGGACGCGGCTGCGGCGTCTCGCAGAGGGTAGGCGGCCAGGACCAGCGCCGGCGCTTCGGCATCCTGCATGACGGCCACCCGCTGTCCGGGGACGGGCCAGGGCAGATGCGTCGCGATCTCCGCAGGGATGGCCTGGCCATCGATCTCGACGATCGCTGCGCCGCCCGAGTCGATGCGGAGGATTTTCCCGACGCACATGGGCCCTTGGACGGGCGACGCAACGGGGGTGTTTCGTTGTGGAATGGCCATGGTGGATGCAATCTGAAGCGAAGCGGCACGAGCAGCCGCCGAAGCGGAGCCGGTGTCAGTCGTTGTCCCGGACCTGCGGGCTGACGGAGAGGATCTTGTTCTCGCCGACGAAGGTGATGTCTTTGCCGTTGAGCGTGATGGTTCCGTCCGCTTTGAGCACGAGGCTGCTGCTGCCGACGGTGATCGATACGCTCTGTGCATCCATGGTGATGCTGGAGCCACCGCCCCCCGAGCCCGAGGAGCCCTTGGACGACGCGACGATGTTCTTGGGGCCTCCTGCCGCCGCCGCGCCACCGCCGCCTCCACCCACGCTGAGCGTGTATTTCGTTCCGACCGTGGTGGACTGGTCGCTGCCGACCGTCGTGGTCTGCGTGCTTCCGACGACGGTGGCCATCATGGCCCCCACATTGAGGTTGTAGGCCACTCCCACGTTCTCCATCCGCCCCACGCCCACGTTCTGCATGTAGGCGATGCCGACGGTCTCGGTCTTCATCTTGCCGACCTTGACCGACCAATTGCTGCCGATCTTGTCCTTCTCATTGCGGCCGATGCGCTTCGTGCGGTTCTTGCCAATGGACACCGTCTCGTCGATGCCCACGTCTTCCCGGCGGTTGTCGCCAATGGAGATCGTCTCGTCGTGATCGACCCGCTCCTTGCGGTTGGAGTGGATCGTGATGGTCTCGTCGCCATCGACTTCTTCGGTGCGCCAGCCGTGCACCGTGATCTTCTCGTTCCGGTCGACGGTCTCCGTACGGTCCCGGTGGATGACGTTCGTCTCGTCCCGGTCGATCGTCTTGCGGCGATCCTGACCTACCCAATGGTCCTCATCGTTCTCCACTTCGACGAGCTGGTCCTTCTGCGCATGCAGCCACAGCTGCTCTGCGCCCTTCTTGTCTTCGAAGCGGATCGCGTTGGCGTCGCCCGCACCGTTCTTCATCCCGTCGCCGGCCGCGCCGCCCTTGCTCGAGTTGGTTTTGATGCCGGATTGCGTGGCGTTGCCCGGCAGGCCCCAGGGCGGCATGTTGGCGGCGTTGTAGACGCAGCCCAGGATGATCGGGTAGTCCGGGTCCCCGTTCAGGAAATCCACGATAACTTCCATCCCGATGCGCGGCGTGAACACGGCACCGAAGCCGGGGCCGGCCCAGCTGGTCGAGACGCGCACCCAGCAGCTGGAGTTCTCGTTCATCGCGCCGATGCGGTCCCAGTGGAACTGCACTTTCACGCGGCCGTACTGGTCGGTCCAGATCTCCTCGCCGGGCGGGCCCACCACCACGGCGGTCTGTGGGCCGGTGGTGCGCGGGCGCGGGGTGGTCACCTGCGGGCGGTAGGGCACGGAGGTGGGATGCACTTCCATGCGGAACTTCTGCACCGAGCCGGCCTGCGTCTGCCCGACGCCGCCCGTGCCCTGCGTGGCCTGCACGTTCTCTTCCAGGTGGTAGCGCACGCGGGTGACGAGGTACTGCCGGTTCTGGTCCGCGCGCGGATAGTTCTCCAGCACGATGGTGTAGCCCGGCGCGATGGTGCGCTTGTTCAGTTCGGCATGCGCCCGTTCTCGGCCGGCCAGGCCTTCTTCCATGTGCAGCCGGGTGTAGGTCTCGCCGTCGGTGAATTCGGTGTAGCCGCCCGGCCATTCGTAGCGCTCGTAGGCATCGTGCGCATGGCCCGGGGGCGACTGGCGCATCTCCGACAGGTCGGCGCGCGGCTTGGTGAAATCGTAGTCGTCCAGGTAGGCGCGGCCGGACGCGACGTCCTGGCCCATGCGCCAGGCGTGGATGTGTTCGCGGTCGGCGATCGCCGACTTGCCCGGCGGGTGGAAGGGAATCGCGTGGCCCCCGGGCAGCGGCGCGTGCGAGCCGACCACGTCGTCGGCGAAGACCACCGTGTGGCTGCCGCTGGCGTGCTCCACGAACCAGTAGATGCCCTCGGATTCGCAGAGCCGGGCGACGAACTGGTAGTCGCTCTCGTGGTACTGCACCGTATAGGGCCGTGTGCGGTAGCCGCGCGTGAGGCGCTGCACGAAGGGCCGGCCGTAGCGCGAGAGCACCTGCGTGACGATGGCCGGCACGTCCATTTCCTGGAAGATGCGGAAATCCGTGCGGCGCGTGGCGAGCCACAGCCAGGGCTGCAGCGTGAGCCGGTAGGCGAACTGGGCGGACGTGTCCTGCCCGCGCATGCCGAAGCCGGTCACGATGCCGTCGAGATACCGGCGGCCCAGGCCCTCGGTTTCGACGACGACGGTGGCGCCGAGCCCCAGCAGGGCCTTGGGGTCGATGCCCTTGTCCTTGGAGAGCAGGTCGATCTCCAGGGCGTAGAGCGCCGAGAGCGCCTCCTCCCCCTGCAGCTGGCGGAACTGCAGGGCCTCTCCCAAAGGCGTTTGAATGGTTACGCGACGGTTCGTCATGCGGTCAACTGTTTCCAGCCGTGTTTTTGTTGGCGCGGATTATGGGGCGGGCGGCGCACGGATGAGCTGCGGTTTTTCGGTCAATTGCATCCAAATGTTCTGCAGTTCACGCCAATAGGCGGATGTAGCAGGCTGTTCATGCCTATCGTGCATGGAGTCATGGCGATGTCACACGGGCCCCCAACACTGGCGGCTTTCGTAACTCGAGCTCCCACATGTCTGCGCATTTCTTCTCCACCGCTCCCTGCCGGCCCCGCCTGCCCGTGATCGCCCTGTGCGCCATCCCCTCGCTGTTCCTGGCCGCCTGCGGCGGCGGCAGTGGCGACGGCGGCTTCTCCAGCAACCAGCCGGCCACCGCCACGCTGGCCGTGCTGGAAACCACCGACCTGCACTTCAACGTGCGCAGCTACGACTACTTCAAGCTCGCCGAAGACAAGTCCTACGGCTTCGAGCGCACGGCCACGCTGGTGCGCCAGGCCCGCAAGGAATTCCCGAACACGCTGCTGGTGGACAACGGCGACACCATCCAGGGCACGGCCCTGGCGGACTACGAAGCCGTCGTGAAGACGATCCCCTGCAACCAGCAGCTCTCGATGTACAAGGCGATGGGCGCGCTGGGCTTCGACGTGGGCACGCTGGGCAACCACGAGTTCAACTACGGCCTGCCGTTCCTGAACCAGGTGCTCGGCGGCGGCATGCAGGTCGACGGCGTGGATGCCGGCGTGAAGTGCGCCGGTGCGGGCTACCCGACGGTGCTCGCCAACGTGTACAGCAGCAAGACCCGCCAGCCACTGATCCAGCCCTACACGCTGATCCAGAAGACCGTGGTGGCCACCGGCACCGACGGCAAGGAAGTGAAGCTGCCGATCAGGATCGGCGTGATCGGCTTCACCACGCCCGGCATCATGAACTGGGACAAGCGCTACCTGGAAGGCAAGGTCTACACGGAAGGCGCCGTCGAGGCCGCCACCAGGTACGTGCCGGAGCTGCGCGCCAAGGGGGCCGACGTGGTCGTGGCGCTGCTGCACGGCGGCCTGGACGCCAGCCCGTACTCGGCCACGATGGAGAATCCGGGCCTGTACCTCTCGAAGGTGTCGGGCATCGACGCGATGGTGATGGGCCACCAGCACAGCGTGTTCCCCGACACCGCCGCCACGCCGGCCTACACCCAGGCGGGCGTGGACAACAAGGCCGGCACCATCAACGGCGTGCCGGCCGTGATGGCCAGCTCGTGGGGCAAGGCGCTGGGTGTCATCAGCCTCCAAATGAAGTGGGACGGCAAGGCCTGGTCCGTGGACAAGGGCGCATCGAAGAGCGAGCTGCGCAATATCCAGACCGGCAAGGATGCCGCGGGCAAGGCCGTGTTCGTGGATGCCGACAGCAGCATCGCGCCGCTGATCGAGACACAGCACCAGGCCACCATCGGCTACGTGAAGACGCCGATCGGCAACACGGATTTCCGCATGAGCACGCTGTTCGCCGACGTCGGTGATCCGGGCGCGATCCAGATCGTGAACCAGGCGCAGCAGGCCTACGTGTCGGCCTACATCCAGGCCAACCTGCCGCAGTACAAGGGCCTGCCGGTGCTGTCGGTGAGCGCGCCCTTCAAGTCCGGCTTCCAGGGCGGCGCCGACTACACCGACGTGGCCGTGGGCCCGCTCGCGATCTTCAACGCGGCCGACCTGTACCTCTACCCGAACACCGTCTATGCGGTGAAGGTGAACGGTGCGGACATCAAGAACTGGCTGGAGGCCGCGGCCAAGCGCTTCAACCAGATCGACCCGGCCAAGACGTCCGAGCAGGCGCTGATCAGCACCTTCCCGGGCTACAACTTCGACATGTTCACCACGGCCGACGTGCAGTACGAGATCGACGTCACCCAGGCCGTCGGCAGCCGCATCAGGAACCTGGCCTACAAGGGCCAGGCGATCGACCCGGCGCAGGAATTCGTGATCGCCACGAACAACTACCGCGCCACCAGCGGCAAGAGCTTCATCGACAAGCTGGATGGCTCGGGCACGATCTGGGCGTCGCCCGACGCGAACCGCGACGTGGTGATCGACTACATCCGCAAGAACCCGTCGGTGACCCGCACGGCCAACGGCAGCGCCAAGAGCTGGCGCTTCACGAAGGTGAAGACCGCCGGCCCGGTGGTGTTCACCTCCGGCGCCAACGGCCTGCCCGTGGCGCAGGCGGCCGGCCTGTCGAACATCTCCGTGCTGGCCGCGGACGACGGCTCGGGCAAGGGCACGTCGAAGTACGCGGTCGACCTGTCGAAGTAGCAAAGAGGGCGGCAGGCATCCTGCTGGCAGCGCCGGCGGCCTTTTCGGGTCGCCGGCGCTGTTGTGCTTGGAAAAAGCGTCAGTCGTCCAGCTTCTCGCGCAGCACCTTGCCCGTGGTCGGTTCCACGCGCAGTTCCACCGGCAGGTTGGCGGCATTGGTGGCCTCGGCCTCCCAGAAGCCGTCGTCGTAGTCGACATCGCGGATGCGGGTGTAGCCCGCCACCTGCAGCGCCTGGCGCACCTGGTCCGCGCTCAGGATCGGCAGGCCGTTGACCGTGCCGCCGGTGCGCCCCACCTGGCTCAGCACTTCGAGCGTCGTGGGGTGCAGCACGAACTCCACCTTCTCGCCCTGGTAGGCCGACGTGCGGGCCTTGGCTTCCCAGAAACCGTCGTCCAGTTCCACGTCGTAGACGACGGCGAAGCCGGCGGCGCGCAGCTTTTGCGTCACCTGCTCGACGCCGGGCAGCCCGCCGCCGATGTCGTTCTTGCGCACGGCGGTGAAGCTGCCGTCGGCGTCCTTCACCAGCACGGTGGCACGGGCCCCGTCGTTGGACACGGCCTGGGCCGTCCAGTAGCCGTATTGCTTCTGCAGATCGTGCGGCGCCACGTACTGGTTGCGGGCCATCACCTCGACGGCTTCGGAGGCGGTCAGGGCCCAGGCCAGGGAGGGCAGGGCGGTGGCGGCTGCGGCGGAGAGAGCGAGCGTCACGAGGGTCTTCTTCTTCACGGTGCGTCCTTTCGGTGTCGGGTTGGTTCGGTAGGAGATGGCGGCAGTGTGGGCCGCGGTTCCTAAATCCACCGTGAAGCGCCCGTTCATGGAGCGTTTAACGCGCGCCGCAATAATCGCGCGATGACACCACCGACCCGGGGCGCCTTCCTGCGGGCCGCGGCCCTCGCCGCGGCGGCGCTCGCGTGCGCGCAGGTGCCCGCCGCCGAGCAGGATGCCGCGCGGCGCGGCGTGCTCGCCGGACAGCTCAAGCCCCTCAACAGCATCATCGCGGACATCGGCCGCAAATACGGGGGGCGCGTCATCGAGGTGGAGACCAAGAGGGGGCGCAAGGGCGAACTCCGCTACGAGATCAAGGTCATCGATGCGCGCGGCGAGAAGCATGAGGTGCTGGTGGACGCGGCCTCCGGCGCGGTCGTCGCGCAGGAGCGCGAGTGGCCCACGCAGCCGGTGCCGCCGGCGCAGATGGCCCGCTACATCCGGCAGCTGGAGCAGAAGTACGGCGCGCGCGTGGTGAACGCCGAATTCGAGCGCGACGGCCAGGGCAAGGCGGTGTACGAGGTCAAGCTCTCGGAGCGGCCCGCGGGCGAGATGAAGCTGCTGCTCGACGTGCGCACCGGCGAAGTGCTGCATCCGCCCGAGTCTGCCGCTCCGCAGGCCCCGCCGAAATCCATGGCCGCCCTGCTCGAGTCGCTGCCGCCGAAATTCTCCGGGCTGGTGCTGGAGGTGGAACTCGAGACCGACCACCGGCGGCGCCCCTACTACAGTGTCGAGCTGCTGCAGCCCAATGGCTTCAAGCTGGAACTCGAAGTGGATGCCGCCACGCTGGAAGTGACGCGGCAGAAAGTGGACGACGACTGATGCGCGTACTGGTGGTGGAAGACGATGCGGCGCTGGCGCGGCAGCTGCGCGAAGCGCTGGAGGCCGCGGGTTTCGCGGTGGATGTGGAGCACGACGGCGAATCCGCGTCGTTCGCCGGCAGCGTGGAGGCCTACAGCGCCGCGGTGCTGGATCTGGGCCTGCCGCGCAAGGATGGCCTGAGCGTGCTGCACGACTGGCGCGAGGCTGGCCGGGGCTGGCCCGTGCTGGTGCTCACGGCGCGCAACCGCTGGAGCGACAAGCTCGCCGGCTTCAACGCGGGCGCCGATGATTACCTGACCAAGCCGTTCCTGGTGGACGAGGTGGTGCTGCGGCTGCGCGCCATGCTGCGCCGCACGGCCGGCTCGGCCACCGCGACGCTGCGTTCGGGCCCGCTGGCGTACGACGTGGTGCAGGGCCGTTTCGCGCTCCACGGGCAGGCGCTGCAGCTCACCGCGCAGGAGCACAAGATCCTGGCGTACTTCATCCACCATCCGGGCAAGCTGCTCACGCGCACCGACATCGCCGAGCACGTCTACGCCCGCGATCTCGACCCGGACTCCAACACGCTGGACGTGCTGATCGGCCGCATCCGCCGCAAGCTCGGCGGCGCGCCGCAGCTGGTGACGGAACGCGGCCAGGGGTTCCGGCTCGTGGCGGCCGATGCGGATGGCTGAGGCACAAGAAACAACATCCGCCTGGGCGCTGAAGGTGGCCCAGTGGCCCATGGCGACGCGCATCGCGCTGCTGGTGCTTATCCCGATGCTGCTGCTGGTGTCCACCGGCGGGCTGTGGCTGCGCGGCCAGATGCACCGCAGCCTGCTGGACAGCTTCGAGCAGTCGCTGCGCGACAAGGCCCAGCGCGTGGGAGCCCGGCTGCAGCGCGATGCGCAGGGCGTGCTTCGCGAGGCCGCGGGCGGTGCGGACGAATTCAGCGCGATCTACGCCGGCTGGTACTGGCGTGCCGAGGTGGGCCGCGAGGTGCTGCGCTCGCGCTCGCTCTGGGACATGGACCGCCTGCCCACGGACGACCGCCCCGTGCCCGGATCGGCCGTGCTCCACCCGGCCACGGGCCCGCAGCAGGAACCGCTGCTGGCGTTCACCGTGCCCGTCGCGCTCGGCCCGTCCGCCGCCCCGGTGGCACTCACGGTGTACGGCCCGGCCGCCCAGCTGCAGAGCAGCGTGCGGCAGATCGACCGCAACCTGCTGCTGGCCGGGTGGGTGCTGCTGGCGCTGGCGGGCGTGCTGGCGTGGCTGCAGGTGCGCGTGGGGCTCGCGCCGCTGCGCCGTCTGGAAGCGCTGCTGGCGGCGCTTCGCGACCCACAGGGTGCCGGAGGCGACGTGGCACGGCACCTGGCCGCGCCCACGGGCAAGGACCTGCAGCCGCTGCAGAACGAGCTGTCGGGCCTGCTGGCCCACAACGCGCACGTGGTGGCCCGCGCACGTGCCCATGCGGTGGATCTGAACCATGCGCTCAAGAAACCCCTGGCGCTGCTGAGCGCCCAGGCGAGTGCGCAGCCCCACGTGCCGAGCGGCGAGGTACGGCAGCAGGTGGAGGCGATGGCGCAGCTGGTGGACCGCTACCAGGCCCGCACCCTGAGCGATGCGCTGCACGCCCACCCGGGTGCCGGCGGGCAGGCGGTGGATGTGCGCGAGTGCGCGGCGCAGATCCTGCACATGATGCGGCGCCTGCATGCCGCGCAGGAACTGGACTGGGAACTGGCCGACCGCGCACCGGGCGCCCTGCTGTGGCGCGGCGAGCGGGCCGACCTGGAGGAAGTGCTGGGCAACCTGCTGGACAACGCCGGCAAGTGGGCCGCCTCCCGCGTGCGGTTGACGCTGTCGCTGTCTTCGGAGGGGGCCCATGCCGGGCAGCCCTGCCTCGGCCTGGACGTGGAAGACGACGGCCCGGGCATGACGCCGGAGCAATTGCAGGCGGCGGGACAGCGCGGCGTGCGTTTCGACGAGTCGGTGCAGGGCAGCGGGCTGGGTCTGGCGATCGCGAGCCAGATCGCGCAGGCCTATGGCGGGCAACTGCAGTTGTACAAGAGCAGCGCGTTCCGCGGCCTGGGCGTGCGGCTGGCGATGCGGGGGCTGGCGCTCTAGCCCTGTGCGAAGCGGCGCCGGCCCGGCTGCAGCAGCACCACCAGCGCCCCCGCGCCGCCCTCGGCCGGGCGGGCCTGCACGAAGGCGAGCACCTCTTTCTTCTGCACCAGCCAGCGCTGCACGCGGGACTTGAGCACCGGCGTCTTGCCGGGAGAGCCCAGGCCCTTGCCGTGCACGACACGCACGCAGCGCAGGCCCGTGCGGTGCGCGAGGCGGATGAACTCGCCCAGGGCCTCGCGCGCCTCGTCGGTGCGCAGGCCGTGCAGGTCGAGCTGGCGCTGGATGCTCCAGTGCCCCGCGCGCAGGCGGCGCGTCACGTCGGTGCCGATGCCGGTGCGTCGGAAGCTGAGCTGGTCGTCCACGTCCAGCAGCGTGCCCACGTCGAATTCGTCGCTCAGCGATTCGCGCAGCACGCGCTCTTCGTCGAGCTCGCGCTGCACGGGCTGCGGCTCGGGCGGCTCGGGCACGTGCCAGCGGCGCTCGTGCATGCCGCGCAGTGCCTGCACCGGGCCCACGGCATCCTGGAACAGCATGCGTTCGGCCCGGGCACGGCGCGCGGCCTCCTGCCGCTCGCGCTGGCGCTGCGCTTCGCGCTCGGCGGCCTCGGCCAGCGCCTTGCGAAGCGGTTGCAGGTCCTGGAGGGAGCGGGCTTTCACGGTCATGGAATGGCGGTTGTATCCGATCCGCGCCGCAGGCCGCCGCGGAGGGGAAAGTAACCGGGGTGTCCGTGCGGGCGCGGGACCTGCTCGCGCGGCACGCTGGCCACCGGCGCCTGCCTGCTTCCCGGTGGAAAGAGGCGCGACGGGCGTGCGCTACACCCGGATGTCATTGGCCGCGGTGCGCTCCCCGCCGCTGCCGCCCGTGTTGAGCACGCCGCGCGGCTCCACCAGCATCAGCCAGACCTCGCCCTGCCGCGTTCCACGGGGCACCACGAACATCGCCCGCGCCCACGTGCACGGCCCGGTCCGGTCGATGCGCAGCTCGCCCTTCATGACGATGAAGGCCTCGTCCGTATCGGCGTGCCTTCGCAGGAGCAGGTACCGGTAGGGACTGGTGCCGTACAGCGCCCGGAAGTCGAGCGACAGGCGCCAGCGGTCCTGCCCGCTGGCCCGTTCGAGGTCCGCCGGCGTGACGGGGGGCGGACGCGTGCAGGGGGTCGTGCAGGAAGTGGCGGGCCGCACTGCCCGCCACTGCGCAAAAGGTTACGGCCAGGAACGGCAGGGCCGGCCGCCGAGCATGGACTGCAGGGTCTGGCCCGGCAGGCTGTGCCGATGCTCTCCCCGGTAGCGGAAGCTCCGCACGCCCGCCAGCGTGCTTCCCACCGCACAGGTGTCGTGCCGGTGCGGCGCATAGCCGTGGCCATGGAAATACGCCTCGATGCACGGCAGGCGCTCGCTCCCGCCGGCCTGCCGGACCCCGTCGCGGTGTCCGGGCGCCACGCTCATGGCGCTTCCGGTTCCAGGTATTCCGCGGCGATGAACTGCGTGGCCTGGGCGGGGTTGAAGTTGTCGTCGCTCGCGAAGACGATCACGCGCCGGCCGCCCGGCAGGGGCGGGCCCCAGGCCATCGCTTCGAGGTTGTCCGCCTCCGGCAGGCCCGGGCCCGGAAAGCTGCCGACCAGTGTCTTGAGGGCGGGGGTGTGGTTGTCGGGCGTGAGCCGGTCGAGCGCGAGCGTGTCGCTCGCGGCCCGCGTGTCGATGCGGTAGAGGCGCGAGAGGAAGCCCGCACCGGCGCTGTAGGCGCGTTCGAGCACCAGCAGGTGATCGGGGCCGTCCGCGAGGATTTCGCTCACGCCGTTGAGGCGCGGGCCCCAGGGAATGCGCCGCGCGCGGGGCACGGCGTCCGGCACGTAGGCGACCTGGCGCACGGCCCGCCCGCTCGAAAGATCGAGCGCCGTGATGCGCAGCGGCCCGCCGGGCGAGTGCGCTGTCGGCATCGGGCCGTCCTGGCGCCATGCAGCCTCCATCGCGAGCCAGGCCGTGCGGCCGTCGGGAGAGAGGGCCAGGCCTTCGAGCGTCGCATTGGCGCGCGGGCCGCTGTCGCCGCCGGGCCGCGGCTGGAAGGCCGGGGGCAGTGCGTACTCCCGCGCCGCCGCGCCGTCCGCATGGCTCTCCCGCAGCGCGGGGCCGTAGCCGCGCGCGAAGTCGCCTTCGCTGGTCCAGAGCAGCGATGCCCCACCGGGCAGCCAGCGCACGGCCTCGGGGTCGGGCACCTCGCCCGCGTCCGGGCCTTCGCGGTGCGCCTGCAGCCGCGACGGGAACGGCCGGCCGTCCGGCTGCCGCAGCGTGAACAGGCCCGTGAGGCGGGGCGGCGCGAGCGCATCGTCGCCGTAGCGCAGTTGCGCGGTGTAGAAGCGCGCGGGCTGCAGCGCGGAACGGTCGTCGCTCAGCAGCACCCACCGGTCCTGCAGCGGGTCGTAGTCGATGCCCGAGATGCCCCCCACCGTGCTGCCGAGGAACTCCAGGCCGTGCGGGAGGGTGGCGATGCCGATCAGCCGCAGCCCCGGGCCCGCCGGGCGGGTGCGCTGGGCTGCCTGCGCGGCGACCTGGCCGGGCGGGGCGGCAGCGACGGCTGTGCCGGGCCCCGTCGGCCGCACCGGCTGCGGCGCGCAGGCCGCGAGCAGCCCGACGATCCCGGCCGCCAGCAGGGTGGCCGGCCACCGGACCCAGGGCCGGCCGGCAGGCCGGCAGGCGGCGGGACGGATCATCGGAGCAGCCCCTCCTCCGCCATGGAAAGGGACGCGCCCGGCGCCACGATGATGTGGTCGAGCACGCGGACGTCGACGAGGCGCAGGGCCTCGGTGAGCGCGCGCGTGAGGTCCTGGTCCGCCCGGCTCGGCTGCACCTGGCCGCTGGGATGGTTGTGCACCAGCACCACCGAAGCCGCCTGGTGGTGGAGCGCGCGCACCACGATCTCGCGCGGGTAGACGCTGGCCTGCGACAGTGTGCCGCGGAACATCTCGTCCATGGCGATCAGCCCGTTCTGGCTGTCGAGGAACAGCACCGAGAACACCTCGTGGGGCTTGCCTCCGAGGTGCAGCTGCAGGTAGTCGCGCACCGCGCGGGGCGAGTGGAACAGGTCCCGTTTGGGCAGCGCCTGGGCCAGCACGCGGCGTGCGAGTTCCAGCACCGCGACCAGCGCCGTGCGCTTGGCCGGACCCAGGCCCTTGATGCGCTTGAGTGCGTCGGCATCGGCCTGCAGCAGGCCGCCGATGCCGCCGAATCCGCCCTGCAGGGTGCCGGTGGCGGGATCGGGGAGCGCGGGAGACAGCAGCTCCTGGGCCATCTGCATCACGCCCTTGCCCACGATGCCCGTGCGCAGGAGGATGGCCAGGAGTTCGGTATCCGACAGGGCGGACGGGCCGCGCGCGAGCAGGCGTTCCCGCGGGCGGGCATCGATGGGCAGAGTCTTGAGAGCCATAGGGTTGCAAAGAAGGAAGGACAATCAGGCACACACCCAGACCGTGGAATCGCGGTCAGGACACTGTGTTTTTATACACCATCTGCAGGCCGAGCGGCCCTTTTTCGTCCATGACTTCCAACGCTTCTTCCTCCGTGGCCACCGTGCAGCCCGGGTCCTTCCTGACGCTGCACTACCGCCTCGCAGGCCCTTCGGGCGACGTCATCAATACGTTCGGCGACAAGCCCGCCACGCTGTCGCTGGGCGCCGGGGAACTGTCCCCCGCGATGGAGCAGCGCCTGATCGGCCTGCCGGAGGGCACGCGCACCACGTTCGAGCTGCCGGCCGGCGAAGCCTTCGGCGAACGCAACTCCGAGATGCAGCAGTGGGTGGCGCGCCGCCTGCTCGCCGAACTCGGCGATCCCGACGAGCAGTACACCCTCGGCGACGTGGTGCAGTTTCCCACGCCGGACGGCACGGGCAGCTACGCCGGCGTGGTGCTGGAGGTGCGGGACGACGGCGCGGTGCGCTTCGACTTCAACCATCCGCTCGCGGGCCAGCCCGTCACCTTCGAAGTGCAGCTCATCGGAGTGCTCTGACGCCATGGCCATCCAACCCCAGGAAATCGTTCTGGCCGAGCCGCGCGGCTTCTGCGCCGGTGTGGACCGTGCCATCGAGATCGTGGAGCGCGCGCTGCAGAAGTTCGGCGCCCCGATCTACGTGCGCCACGAGATCGTGCACAACACCTACGTGGTGAACGACCTCAAATCCAAGGGTGCGATCTTCATCGAGGACCTGGCCGACGTGCCGCCCGGCGCCACGCTGGTGTTCAGCGCGCACGGCGTGAGCAAGGCGGTGCAGGCCGAGGCCGAGGCGCGCGGCTTCAGCATCTTCGACGCCACCTGCCCGCTCGTCACCAAAGTGCACGTGGAAGTGGCCAAGCTCGCGCGCGAGGGCTACGAGTTCATCATGATCGGCCACAAGGGGCATCCTGAGGTCGAGGGCACGATGGGGCAGCTGGACCACGGCATCCATCTCGTGGAGGATGTGCAGGACGTGTCCCGGGTGCAGCCGGCGCAGACCGAAAAGCTCGCCGTGGTCACGCAGACCACGCTGTCGGTGGACGACGCGGCCGAAATCACGGCCGCCGTGCGCGCGCGCTTTCCGCAGGTGCGCGAGCCCAAGCAGCAGGACATCTGCTATGCGACGCAGAACCGCCAGGACGCCGTGAAAGTGCTTTCGGCGCAGGTGGAACTCGTCATCGTGGTCGGCAGCCCGACCAGCTCCAACAGCAACCGCCTGCGCGAGCTGGCGGTGCGGCTGGGCACGCCGTCGCACATGGTGGACAGCGCCGACGAGCTCCTGCCCGAATGGTTCGAGGGCGTGACCCGCGTGGGCCTGACGGCGGGGGCGTCGGCGCCGGAAGTGCTGGTGCGGCAGGTGATCGACCGCATCCGGGCGCTGGGCGCCGTGGCGGTGCGCCGGATGGAAGGCATCGAGGAGACCGTGAAGTTCCCGCTGCCCAAGGGCCTGAAGATCGACGCGGCCACCGGGCTGGAGATCTCGCAGCGCGTGCCGGAAACCGGGGCAGGGCGAGGCTAGCCGGCTTTCCTGCGCTGCCGTGCCAAATCCCTACGCTGCCGGGCATTGAATCCCCCATCGGCGGTAGGACTTCTTACAATTTGCGTCCCGACCACTCCGAGGGAGCCACCACTCCCTGTCTATGGAAATAGCAATACTTTTCGCCCTCATCCTTCTGAATGGCCTTTTCGCCATGTCCGAGCTGGCGCTGGTTTCAGCGCGCAAGACCCGGTTGCAGAAGCTCATCGATGAGGGCGATTCCGGCGCGATCGCCGCCATGAAGCTCGGCGAAGACCCAACGCGCTTCCTCTCCACCATCCAGATCGGCATCACCTCGATCGGCGTGCTGAACGGCATCGTCGGCGAGGCTGCCCTGGCCGCGCCGCTGGGAGAGTGGCTGCTCTCGGTGGGCGTGCCCGAGAAAACCGCCGGCTATGCTGCGACGGGCCTCGTGGTGGTGGTGATCACTTACTTCTCGATCGTCGTCGGCGAACTGGTGCCCAAGCGCCTGGGCCAGAGCTACCCTGAGACGCTGGCGCGGCTCGTCGCGCGGCCCATCAACTGGCTGGCGCTCGCGACCAAGCCGTTCGTGAAGCTGCTGTCGGTTTCCACGCAGGCGCTGCTGCGGTTGCTGGGCGTGAAGGAGAACACCGCGAGCGCGGTGACCGAGGCCGAGATCCATGCCGTGCTGGCCGAAGGCACGAGCGCGGGCGTGATCGAATCCCACGAGCACCAGATGGTGCGCAACGTGTTCCGCCTGGACGACCGCCAGATCGGCTCGCTGATGGTGCCCCGCGCCGACGTGGTGGTGCTCGACGTGGAGGACAGCTTCGAGGAGAACCTGCGGCTCGTCGAGTCGTCGGACCACGGCCGCTTCCCGGTGGTGCGCGGCGGCATGGAGAACGTGCTGGGCGTGCTCAATGCCCGCCAGTGGCTGTCGCGCTCGCTGCGCGAGGACGTGCGCGACCTGTCGGCCCAGCCGCTGCAGTCGGCGCTCTACGTGCCCGAGACCATCACGGGCATGGAGCTGCTCGACAACTTCCGCCAGTCCGATCTGCAGATGGCCTTCGTGATCGACGAGTACGGCGAAGTGCAGGGCATCGTCACGCTGCGCGACCTGATCGAGGCGATCACCGGCGAATTCCATGCGCGCGATCCGGCCACCTCCTGGGCCGTGCAGCGCGAGGACGGCAGCTGGCTGCTCGACGGCCACATCCCGGTGCCCGAACTGAAGGACCGGCTCGACCTCGACGCCGTGCCCGAGGAGGAGCGCGGCCGCTACCACACGCTGAGCGGCATGGTGATGCTGCTGACCGGCAAGCTGCCCAAGGTGACCGACACCGTGCAGTGGGAAGGCTGGCAGTTCGAGGTGGTCGACATGGACGGCAAGACCATCGACAAGGTGCTCGCGAGCCCGCTGCCGCGCGTGCAGATCGCCGAGTCGCAGGGCGCCGCCCTGGCCGAATGACCTGCTGACCCGGGGGGGGCGCTCCGCCCCGCCCGCGGGCCCGGCGCCTCAGCTCCAGAGGTCCAGCGGCGGATCGGCCGCCACCGCGCGCAGGATGTCCGTGCGCGAGATGAATCCGGCGAGCGTTCCGTACTCGTCCGTCACCGGCAGGCCGGGCATGCCCGTGTCCAGCAGCACGCGCGCCACGCGGCGCAGCTCGGTGTCGGGCGCGACCGTGGGCACCGGGCTCACCATCACCTCCGACACCGGCCGCCGCGCCAGCTCGATCGCGGCCTTGACGCTGCCCGGCTCGGGCAGCAGGTCGAGCGGCGCCATGTCGGCGCGCAGCAGCAGCCCGACCACATGGCCCTGCGCATCCACCACCGGCGCCTGTGCCACGTGGTATTCCGCCAGCGTCTGCCAGGCGTCGTTCACGCGCACGTCGGGCGGCACCGAGAGCGATCCGGTCGTCATCACGTCGCTCACGCGCGTGAGCGGCTGGCGTGCCTGCTGCGGCCCCTGCTCGGTCTGCGCGTAGGCGCTCACGGCCACCTGCGCGAGCACGTTCACGGGCGCCGCCGGCGCGGCGTGCGGTGCGGCCGGCTGCGGTCGCGCCTGTGCCTGCTGGGCCCATGCCTGGGCCATCGGCGGCTCGTCCCCCACGTCGGGCCCACGGGTGCGCAGGGCCTGCGGCCGCTGCACGCGGCGCACGGGCGACACCTGGGCCAGCTGCTCCGGGCCGCCGCGGTACATCTGCCCCATGGGGCCGAACACGAAGAACATGCGCCATCTCCTGCGAAAAGGCCGCGGTGCGCGGCCCCTGGCCATGTTATCGGCATGTGCCGCGCGGGCTGCAGCCGGACGGGGCAGCCGCGGCCTGCATACACTGTCAGGTTTCGCCCCGACGACGCGGGGCGCCGTAACCACCGACTTCTCGCTGCTGCCCTTGTCCATGATCGACCGTTCCGCCATCTCCTCCGCCCGGCTGCGCCTGGCCGCGCGCCCCGACTTCCTGCGTACCACGCCGCTCATGCGCCTTTCGGGCCGCTCGCTCGGCATCGAGTGCGCCGAGGTGTGGCTCAAGCTGGAGCACCTGCAGGTGGGCGGCAGCTTCAAGGCGCGCGGCATGCTGAACCGCCTGCTCGCCAACACCATTCCCGAGAGCGGCGTGATCGTCGCCTCCGGCGGCAATGCCGGCATCGCCACCGCCGCCGCCGCGCGCTCGCTCGGCATCCGCTGCGAGGTCTACGTGCCCGAGGTGTCGCCCGAAGCGAAGCGGGCCCGCCTGCGTTCGCTCGATGCCACGGTGGTCGTCGGCGGCGCGACCTATGCCGAGGCGCTGCAGGCCTGCCTCGCGCGCCAGCAGGAGACGGGCGCACTGCTCACCCACGCCTACGATCAGCCCGAAGTGGCGGCGGGTGCCGGCACGCTGGCGCTGGAAATGGAGGAGCAGGCCCGGCGGCTGCCCGACAGCGTGCTCGTGAGCGTGGGCGGCGGCGGCCTGATCGCCGGCATCGCCGCCTGGTGCGAGGGGCGCGCCCGCGTCATCGCGCTGGAGCCCGAAGGCGCGCCCACGCTGCATGCCGCGCGCGCGGCCGGCCAGCCGGTGGACGTGACGGTGGGCGGCATCGCCGCCGACTCGCTGGGCGCGCGGCGCATCGGCGACATCGCCTGGCAGGTCTCGCAGCGCCACGTGCATGACACCCTGCTGCTGACCGATGAATCCATCCGTTCGGCCCAGCAATGGCTGTGGCGCGAACTCAAGCTCGCCGTCGAGCCTGCCGCCGCCCTGGGCATCGCCGCGCTGCAGAGCGGCGTGTACCGGCCCCGCCCCGACGAGACCGTGGGGCTCATCCTCTGCGGTGCCAACTGCGATCCGGCCGCCGTCGCCTGAGCGCCGCAGCCGCCGGGCGGGGGATCAGGCGCTGCCGGGCGACGCATGGCCGCCCTCGCAATTGATCATCCAGCCCACGCCGAAGCGGTCCACCAGCGTGCCGAAGTGCGCGCCCCAGAACGTGACGGTGAAGGGCATGGTCACCGTGCCGCCCTCGGACAGGCTGCGGAAGATGCGCTCGCCGTGTTCCGCGTCCGACGGACAGTGGATGGATAGCGCGAACCCGCCGTGTCCGCCCGAGGCCTGGCCGGGCATGCGGTCGCAGGCCATCAGCCGGTGCCCGCCGGGGGCCTCCAGCGTGGCGTGCATGATCTTGGCGTGCCACTGGGCGGGCAACTGCTCTTCCAGCGGCGAGCCGGCGTAGCGCTGCATCGCCAGCACCTCGCCCCCCAGGCTGTGCGCGTAGAACGCGAGCGCTTCCTCGCAGCAGCCATCGAAGAAAAGATACGGTTCCATCTGCATGGCGGGCCTCCCTGTCGTGTGATGGCCCTATCTTAGGAATTCGGCGCGCGGTGCGCACCCGTGTTCGGCCCGATACGTGACGGGCGCGTACGTGGCATGCCGGCGCGAGGGAAGGGCGCCGTAAAATCGCCGGCTATGCTCGACATCCTCCTCCTCCGCAAAGACCTCGATTCCGCCATCGCGCGGCTGGAAACCCGCAAGAAGCCCCAGGCCTTCCTTCCGGTCGACACCTTCCAGGCGCTGGAGTCCGAGCGCAAGACGCTGCAGACGCGCACCGAGGAGCTGCAGTCGCGCCGCAACCAGCTCTCCAAGCAGATCGGCCAGTTGAAGGCCAAGGGCGAGAACGCCGATGCGGTGATGGCCGAGGTCGGCAGCCTCAAGGCCGAGCTGGAGACCTCCGCCACGCGCCTGGAGCAGCTCCAGGCCGAGCTGCACGCGCTGCTAGTGGCCGTGCCGAACCTGCCGCACGAGAGCGTGCCTGTCGGCGGCGACGAATCCGGCAACGTGGAAGTGCGCCGCTGGAGCCCGGATGGCCAGGATCCGGCGCCGCTCGGCTTCACCGCGAAGGACCACGTGGACCTGGGCGAACCCCTGGGCCTCGACTTCGACATGGGCGTCAAGCTCTCGGGCGCGCGCTTCACCGTGATGAAGGGCCCGATCGCCCGCCTGCACCGCGCGCTCGCGCAGTTCATGCTGGACGTGCAGACGCGCGAGCACGGCTATACCGAGTGCTACGTGCCCTACCTGGTGAACGCCGATTCGCTGCGCGGCACGGGCCAGCTGCCGAAGTTCGAAGGCGACCTGTTCGCTGCGAAGAAGGGCGGCCAGGACGGCGAGCCGGTGCCCGACAACGCCGCGCTCTACCTGATCCCCACCAGCGAAGTGCCGCTCACCAACTTCGTGCGCGACCAGGTCGTGGCCGAAGCCGAGCTGCCCATCCGCCTCACGGCCCACACCCCGTGCTTCCGCTCCGAGGCCGGCAGCTACGGCCGCGACACGCGCGGCATGATCCGCCAGCACCAGTTCGACAAGGTCGAGATGGTGCAGATCACCCATCCGGACCGCAGCTACGAGGCCCTGGAGGAGATGACCGGCCACGCCGAGGCCGTGCTGCAGAAGCTCGGCCTGCCGTACCGCGTGATGTCGCTCTGCACGGGCGACATGGGCTTCGGTGCCGCCAAGACCTACGACCTGGAAGTGTGGCTGCCCGCGCAGAACACCTACCGCGAGATCAGCTCCGTGAGCAACTGCGAAGCCTTCCAGGCCCGCCGCCTGCAGGCGCGCTTCAAGAACGCGCAGGGCAAGAACGAACTCGTGCACACGCTCAACGGTTCCGGCCTCGCCGTGGGCCGCACGCTGGTCGCGGTGGTCGAGAACTACCAGCAGGCCGACGGCAGCGTGGTGGTGCCCGAGGTGCTGCGCCCCTACCTGGGCGGCGACGCCGTCCTGGCCTGAGCCGCGCCACTCCGCTCGCGACCGCGACCGCCACGCGATTCCCGCCGGCACGATTCCCTGACCGGCCCCGCCTTCCGGCCCCGACAGCACCCGACATGGATCTCCCCAAAAAGCTCAACGTCGGCTGCGGCCGCAGGATCGTCGAAGGCTGGGTGAACCTCGACTGGCAGGCCACGCCGGGCGTGGACATCGTCGCCGACCTCAACGAGTGCGCGCGCACGCCGCTGCCGCTCGCCGACGACAGCATCGGGGAATTCCTGCTCTCGCACGTGATGGAGCACATCCCCAACGTGCTGCCGATGATGCAGGAGCTGCACCGCGTGGCCCGCGACGGCGCGCGCATGGAGATCCGCGTGCCGCACGGCGCGAGCGACGACGCCTTCGAGGATCCGACCCACGTGCGCCCGCTGTTCCCCGGCTCGTTCGGCTATTTCTCGCAGCCGTATTACTGGCGCGCGGACTACGGCTACCGCGGCGACTGGGTCACCGAGCGCGTCGAACTCACGCTCGGCCAGCGCTACCGCGGCCTGACCGTGGAGCAGGCCTGGGAATGCGTCTACAGCCAGCGCAACGTGGTGGACGAGATGGTCGCCCACCTGCGCGCCGTGAAGCCCGCGCGCGCGCCGCTGCGCGAACTGCAGACCGTGCCGCAGCTGGTGCTGGTCTGACGCCTGGGCAGCAGGTTTTTTCGGCCTTCGGGTGAGGGCGGCCGATGGTCTAATGCGATGCCGATGTCGATCCCGATCCCGGCTCCTCTACCCGGCGATCCCCCCACCATGCGCAGCATCTTCCATCTGGCCTACAACGTCCGCGACCTGACCGAAGCCCGGCGCTTCTATGGACAGGTGCTCGGCTGCTCCGAAGGGCGCAGCACCGCCACCTGGGTCGATTTCGACTTCTTCGGCCATCAGCTATCCCTGCACCTGGGCGAACCCTTCGCCACCGCGCGCACCGGACGCGTGGGCGATGTCCTGGTTCCGATGCCCCACCTGGGCCTGGTTCTGGCGCTGCCGGACTGGCAGGCCATGGCGGACCGCCTCCAGGCCGCTGGCACGGAATTCGTGCTGGAGCCGCAGGTTCGCTTCGAAGGCCAGCCTGGCGAGCAATGGACGATGTTCTTCATGGACCCCTTCGGCAACCCCATCGAAATGAAGGGGTTCCGCAGCCTGGACGATTTGTACAAGACCGCCTGAGTCGATCCGGTGTTGTGGAGATGTCTGGAACTGCATGCGTTTGGCGCGGTGCTTGCAGATTTTCTGCTACAATCGCAGGCTTCGACACACAGGAGAGGTGGCAGAGTGGTCGAATGTACCTGACTCGAAATCAGGCGTAGTGGCAACACTACCGTGGGTTCGAATCCCACCCTCTCCGCCAGAACAGAAAAAGCATCCCGCAAGGGGTGCTTTTTTTTCGCCTGTACGGCTCCGTTGACTCATAAAAATCAACGTGTTACGCTGCGTATTCTGTTGTTATATACAGTATTAGTGCAGCGGCGGTTCAGCCGCTCCTCATCCCCAATTCAACTTTTTATGGCCTACAGCATGGCCCACAGATTCAATGCCTAAGCGCATTCTGGAGATGACGGCCTTGGAGGTGTCGCGGCTCAAGGTAGAGGGATCGCACGCTGTTGGGGGAGCGACCGGGCTCTATCTCCGGATCGAGGGAGGGTCGCGCACCTGGGTGCTGCGCTACGTATTCATGCGCGGCCGGCGCCGCATGGGACTAGGGAGCTATCCAGGCGTATCGCTCTCCACCGCGCGTGACGATGCCCGGGCAGCTCTCCGGCTACGGGACGCGGGTAAAGATCCTCTGGCGGTGAGGCAAGCAGAGCGCGATGCAGCCCGGCGAGCTGCGGCCGAACGTGTAGCGTTCGACGTGGCGGCCGAGGCGTTCATCCGCGAGCACGAAACCACATGGCGTAGCCTGAAACACGCCCAGCAGTGGCGCAACACGCTCGCTACCTACGCGTCGCCGCACTTCGGCACTGTGCCCGTGTCGGAAATCGACCAGCCGCGAGTGCTGCGCGCCCTCACTCCTATCTGGAAAAAGAAGACGGAGACGGCGGCCCGGCTGCGAGGCCGGATCGAACAGATTCTGGACTGGGCGACCGCTCACGGCTACCGCACCGGGCCGAACCCTGCGCGATGGCGCGGGCAGCTGGAGCACATCTTGGCCGATCCTTCGAAGGTGGCCCCCGTGAAGCACCACCCGGCCGTGGACGTTGCGGACCTACCGGCCGTGTACATGCAGATTTCCGCGATCGACGGGCAGAGCGCGCGAGCGCTGTGCTTCTTGGTGCTGACCGCTGCGCGGTCGGGGGAAGTGCGGGGCGCAACCTGGTCGGAAGTGGATCTGGACAGCGCTTTGTGGATCGTGCCGGCGGAACGGATGAAGGGGAAGAAGGACCACCGCGTGCCGCTTTCGCGGCAGGCCGTGGCGTTGCTTAAGGCACAGCCGCGGCTGCCCGATGTGGACTATGTGTTTCCCTCCAACAGGCGCGGACCGCTGTCGGACATGGCATTGACTCAGCTCATGCGTCGGCACGACTTCGAGGCCGTGCCGCACGGCTTTCGGAGTACGTTCAGAGATTGGGCGGGTGAGATGACCGGGCACCCCCGTGACGCTATCGAACTGTGTCTGGCACACGCGATCGATACGAAGACGGAAGCCGCGTACCGGCGCGGCGACATGCTCGAAAAGCGCACCGTCATCATGCAAGAGTGGGCCGATTACGCATGCCCGCTATCCCCTACGCGCGCATAAAGTTTTGACTCAGTTTCAACGGTCTGCGAACTGATCCGCTGGCCCACTGGTTTGCGATGGCGTCGCCTCTTGGATCGCATGCAACAACCGTTGAAGTTTGGCTGATTGGCTAGTGAATGTGACGGTTTCTTTCTGTATGACCGTGAACGCTCTTTCAAAGCAGTCAAACGCGTAGTCTTTTTCAAGACCGGCGCTTTCTTGAAAGGCTGCCCTCAGTACACCGGCAGCATGCGCAAATGATTTATAAGTTTCATAAAGCGAGAGCAGATAAGACGCGCTTATCTTTTTAGGATCGCCATTTTCCAAAAGTTCATCCAGAAGGTTTAGGCCTGCAACAAGTCTTGACGCTGTTGTGTTGAACCTGTGGTACATGAAAATTGCCACCTCCGACATTTTCGCCAAATCACTCTGTTTAACCTCGAACTTACGCAGCTCACCTGCCAGCGCGACTAAGAATGGCTTTAGAAACACGCGAATTCCTTCCGTGTCTTCTGTCTTTAAATCGGCGACAGCGGACCCGATAACAACAGCCGCAGCATGCGGCGTATTCACCCTTGAGTCGGAAAAACCGTGCTTCTTGACAGCGCTTGCAATCAATTGCGAAGCGAAGTGATGGAATGCCACCGTATTTGTCAAGAGTAAGAAATTTACCTTGGCTATCCTCTTCCGCTCTTCTTCATCTTCCTTCCTTTTCGCTCGAAGTCGGACGATGTAGCTCAAAAAGGCCGAGATTAGAGCGCCGAATAGGCCCGCAAGCATCGCGGTCGGGAGATCTTTCATGCGGTCCTCAATGCAGTGTTTCTCGCTATTCTCCAGCTTTCTTGATCGGGAGTACGGCTGCAACGCGCTGCTGCGGTCTTTCGAAGGAAATCCGCGGGGTTGGCGCCGTCAATGCGCGAGAGTGGACTAGCAACGCGTCAAGGTCGCGCCTCGTCCTCCTGACCGGGCGCAAGGTTGGTCCAGGCCTTCGGCTGGGCCTGCAGCCATTCCAGCACTTCGGCAACCAGCCACCGAATTTTCGTGGGGCCGATCTTGCGAGGGTGGGGGAACGCGCGCTTGTCGATGAGCGCGCGCAGCGTGTTTTCTACGATGTCCAGCTCTTCCAGGAGCTGTTCTTTCGAAAGCGTGATGCGCATGGTGGTCATTCGCACAGCCCGTATGCCGAGCTGCAGGAGGCCGGTTCGTCCAGCGTGGCCAGCAGATCGAACTGGCGGCCGCCGCGCGTGGTCTTCGCCCATTCGATCCGGGCCCACACATTGAGGTCGGCAAACACCTGCCGGCGATCCTGGGCGGCGTGGGCATCGGTCATGAAAGTGGAGTAGCCGCGCTTCGAGCACATGCCCACGATGCGCTCCCACTCGCTGATGCGCTCAGGATGCTCGGGGAAGCGCACCGCGATCTGTCGCAGCTCCGCCTTGTTCACGTTGATGCAAGGCATGCACCCGACGCGGGACATACCCTGCAGGTACAGCGGGTTCGGCTCGATGCCGGCGGACTTGGCCAAGGCGAACACCTGGGCTGCCGTCCATTCCACGATGGGCCGGAACTGCCAGTACCTGGCGGCCACGCGCTCGGCCTTTTTGGCGTGCCTGCGGTTCTCGGATTCGTCACGTCGGACGCCCTGCCAGCTGATGACCTTGTGGCCGGCCTCCAGCAGATCGAGGTGGAAGCCCACGGCCATATTCCGTTTCAGCTCCTGCGTGCAGAACTGCGCGAGGCGCGAGGGGAATCGGCCCTTCCACATGCACAAGTCCAAGAACGGATTGCCGCTCGGGTACATCACCGACAGGGCGCGGCGCTTGGCCTTGTTCGTCCAGCGGATCTTCCGGCCGCCGTCCCATCCCCAGGCCTGGCGCGGCTGCACCTCGCCGGTGGGCACGCCCGATTCGTCCAGCACGGGAAACAGGCGCACGGCGCCTGCTCGGTCGCGCAGGTAGACGGGGTTTCCATGCCGGTCGGTCTTCGGCACCTTGCGGTATTCGCGGCCACGGCGGACGTCTCGCGCGATGAACACGCGCTTGGCGGCGAGCTGCTCGGTGAAGTCCGCGCGCAGGACGTGGATGGTGGCGCCCAGCGCTCCTTCCAGATAACGGAGATAGGCGTATGTGGCTTCGTGCTCGTTTCCGGTGTCGCAGAAGATGGGCAGCACGCTACCGGCCGGGCACTTCGCGAGTGCCAGCAGGAGCGTGGCCAGGGAATCCTTGCCACCGGACACCGACACGACGTGCAGCACGCGCGGGGTAGATTGGGGTGCAGTCACAGCGGATTTCCTTCAAGCTGCGGCGCGCCGCACAAGTTCGACAAGTGCCACTGAAGCCTGCAGCGGTACGACTCCATTTCCACCCTGGCGCAGCTGGTGAGCGCGGGATTCGTCCACCAGATAGGCCATCCCATCAGCCAGCAGACAAACGCCGGGTTCAACCGCCGGGGCAAGGTCCGGCCGGTGGGCGACAACGGCCGGCCATCGTGGATCGATAGGACCGGGTGCGAAAAGTGGTGTTCCACGTAGTTCGGCAGCTGCTCGCCGCCCGTGTGGTTGCGGCTGGCTTGGCTGGCCTCGCTGTTCGGCGTGCGGTAATCCCGGCTGGCCGGCGTCGGCCACTGTGCTGCCGCACTCGGCAGCATCAAGTCCCCCTTGCTGCCCGCCTGATTCGGGCCGCCCTTCGTGCCGTCCGTCGCTCGCGGTGTGGGCCAATGCTTGCTCGCATCCTTGAGCCCAGGTCGCCCCGCCTGGTCGCTGTCGCTGCCGCAACTCGCCATGCTCGCGCGGGGCGTCGGCCACTTCTGTGCCTGGCCCGTCAGCGTCAGCCGCTCCTGTCCCGGTATTCCTCGATCGCGCGTGTATTCGTTGCCCTGGCTGTTCGACACGCTGGGCGTCATCCACATCGCCGCATCCCTGTTCAGGTTCGCGCCCTGCGTTGATGCCAAGTCCGCACCCGGGCGCCGGCCGTCGTGCGCGGTGGGACTGGCCCACAGCTTCGCTGCCAGCGCAATGGTGGGCCGGTCGGCCGCCCCCGGCGATGCCGAGCGATTCGTTCGCTCGTGCCCGGTGTCTGGTGTCGGCCACGCGCCGCCATGCGAGGCAGAACCACCGGGCACGCCCGTGGCTGGCGCCCACGTCGGACGCGGAAAGAGTGAGCCATTCCGCGTCCCACCCGCGGTCGGCCAGTTCTCCCAGGACGCGGGCGGCGGCGCGCTCTTCGAGCGTTCCCTCGGCTTCGTCCACAGCGGTGGCGGTGGCAGTAGCGATGGCGCTGACGTTCTCCAGAAAGAGGCCTGACGCGTCGCAATCGTCGGCGATGTCGAGGATGTCGAAGAAGAGCCCGGAGCGCTTTCCATCCAGACCGGCGCGGCGGCCGGCGATGCTGATGTCCTGGCACGGGAAGCCCGCAACGAGGAAATCCACGCATCCGCGCCACGCTGCGCCGTCGAAGGTGAGCAGGTCAGACCAGATAGGCGCCGAATCAAGGGCTCCCGCTTCCATAAGCGCGGCAAGCTGCGCGGCTGCAGGAGCTTCCCGCTCCACGTAGCAAACGGTGCGGTGCTCGATGCCGAGTAGCTCGAATCCGGCGCGGACGCCTTCGCCGAGCATGCCGACGCCGGCGCAGAGTTCGATGGAATGTAGAGCCACATCACGCCACCTTTCCCGAGGCGGCGGGCTGCGCGCGGGCGGCCACGGCCGGGCGCTTGCGCTTCGCCGCGCGTTTGCGCGCCGGACGCTGGGCCTTGTCTTCGAGGTACTTTTTCCGGCGGTCCGCCACGACCTGGGCCCACGCGTCGCCGTACATCTTGGCGCGCTCGCGATAGGCACGCACGGCCTCGGCCATGCTGCTGCCGGATGCCATGCGCGCGCCGGATACCGCGTCGGTGACAGCCCATGCGTCGTCGCTGAACTGGCGGTATTTTTCTCCGGCCAACGGCGAGCGATGCAGCACGGCGCCGCATGCCAGCGTCCACCCCGGCACCGCTACTTCGTAGCTCCTGCAGTCGCACCGGGCCACCGTGCGACGGCGGGCCCGGTCCTGCGGTTGCCGGGCGATCAGCACCTGCAGGCCCAGGCCGGTGGCCAGCGTGTGTTCCACGAGGGCCCCGCGCGAGTTCTGCCAGCCGGGCAGCATGTAGACGGCATCGCACGTGACCAGCCGGGCGATGTCCATGCGCATGCAGTCCAGCCACTGCGCTTCGGGATCGGCGTTGATTTCGGCGGGGTTCTCGACGTGGTGGCCTTCGGCGCGCAGCGCGGCGGCGGCAGCGTGGAAGGCGGGGAAGTTCAGTTCGGGGATGCCCGTCATCGGGCCGGCGACGTAGATACGCATGGCGTGTTCCTCCTGTTGGTCAGCGGTACACCCGGCGGCCCGAAATCAGGCTGGGGTGGTTGTCGGCACGGCTGCGGTGGCGCAGCTCCGGGCACGTGTAGGGCCCCCCGTCCTTCCACGACATCTGCGGCGGCTGCGCGACGCCGCAGGGGCCGCTGTAGCTCACGCGCTCCGCGGCGCGGATCTGCGCCCACTTCTCGGCGCCCACTGGATGGCCCAAGGCGGCGGGCTTGCTCTTGATGGCCATGGCTCAGGCCTCCACGCGATCGGCGCGCAGCACGGCTTTGCCGCTCACGAGGTGCGCGCGGTGCTGGGCCTGTTCGGCGTTGGCGGCCTTCACGCGGATCGTGGGCAGCAGGCCTTCGTCCGCGAGGTCTTCCACGTCGTCGGGGTGGACGGAATCGGGCACGAGGTGCACGCGGTAGCTGTGCAGGGCCTGGACGTGCGGGACGGGCTGCGGTGCCGGCGGTACCGGGATGTGCTTGGCGTGGTACTTCTCCACGTAACGGCTGGCTGGGTTCTGGTTCATGGTTCTCTCTCGGTGGTGGGTGGTTGGGATCAGTGAAGGACGAATGGCTGCAGGTCGCGATGCGCCGCCGCGGCGCCGCATGCGTCCGCGCGGCCGCGCATCCAGCGCACGGGCTGCACGCCGTGGCGCTGCACCAGCGGCGCGCAGAGGCACATCACGCGCGCCCCGTCGCTCCAGCCGTGCCGGCACAGCTCGCAGATCGGCGGCGTGGTGGGCGCGTGTGCGGATGCGGTCATCACGCGACCAGCTGCAGCTGGGCCTGATGGGGGTGGTCGGCCGGTGCCGGCTCGACCCGGCGGCGGCGGCGCGCCGGCTTCGCGGCTTGGGCCAGGCGCTGGCGCTCGGCGTCGAACACGGCGCGGAGGTGGTTGGGCGTGGTGCCGCTGGATGGCACGTAGTCGCCATCGACGCGGCGCTTGAAGCAGTGCACGCGCGGTTCGGTGCGGGTGGCGGTCATGGGGTGGCGCTCCTTTCGGTGGTGGTGGTCGGGAAGAGGTCCGCGCGCGTGTAGCGCAGGGTGGTGAGGGCGGTGAGCAGGTCGGCGAGCAGCTCGGGCGGCATGGCCAGCACGTCGGCCTTCATCGCGGCACGGGCTTCGGGCCCGTCGCCCACGTCATCGCAGCGGCGGCGGGCGGCTTGCAGCACCATCGAGCGCAGCGGCGTGAGCTTTTCGCCCTCCGCGCCCATGCCGCGGCGCGCCTGGCTGGCGGTGGTGCGGGTGGATGCCTGTTTTTTCATCAATCCCACCTCGCGAAGGTGGGCGCGGCGCGCAGGGCGCGGAACTGCTGGACGACTTCGGGCGTCGCCCAGTCGCTCATTTCGTGCTCGCCGCGGCCGAAAGCTGCCCGGGAAAGCTCGTGCGTGATGCGGGCCGTACAGTTATTGAAACCAGTCCAAGCGCGCGGCAGAGCCGCGCGTTTCGGGGCCTCGGCCGGCGCCGGCTGTGCTGCATCGGTCGCATGCTCGGCCACGGCCTCGCCGACCACCGGGGACCAGACGATGCGGCGCGACACCAGCCACCGGCCGCACATGCGGCCCTGCTGGGCCTTGAGGCCGACGATGCGGCCCACGGTGACGGGCTCGGCGTATTTGTTGACCTGGCCCTCTTGCAGCGTGCGGTGCGCGGTGCGGAGGTGCCAGCGATCGCGGCGCAGGGCGTGGCCGCCCATGCTCTCCATGAAGATGCGCCAGTCCGCCCGGATGTCGCCACGCCGGTGGCATGCGTGGAAGGCGCGGACCGTGGCCCGGTCGCCTTCGCGGGCAAACAGTTCCAGCTGATCGGGCGTCACGTGGCGCAGCTCGCGCCAGACGGTGACGGACGGCATGCCGATGGTCTGGAATTGGCGGATGCCCCACGTGGCAGCCCATGCGTCCACGCGGCGGAAGCCCACGCCGGTTTCCTTCACGTCTGGCTTCCCGGGCTTGCCGTCCGCGCCGAAGTCCAGGCTGATCTGCTGGCCGTCCACCACGTCGCGGTGTTCGGCGAGGGCGAGGTGGCCGACGCTCTTGGCGATGTATTTGGCGACGTAGCCGGCCGCGCCGCCGGCCGTCATGCGCTTGATGTTGACGCGGTTGGCTACAGCGCCACGCTCGCCGCCGTCGTCGCTCAGCCAGTAGTGGCGAATGCGTTCCTCGATCGCCTGCGCGCCGGCCTCGTCCTCAGCCCAGATGAGGGCATGCCAGTGGGGAGTGGCGTCGTGGTGCGGCTCTGCGACGCGCAGGCCGTACATGCGCACGCCGCGGCGTGCCAGGGCGGCGCGGGTCTTGCCCCACATGTCGCGCAGCCACAGCTGACCATCGCGCGGGGTGCTTCCGTCGTGGTTGCGGTTGGGGAACGGCCGGCCACCGCTGCCCAGCTTCATCGCGTGGTACCGGCTGGGCAATGTGAGCGTCACGAACAGGCCGACATGGCCGCGCGAGTCCGCATATTCCTCGGCGCCGCGGATGCGCGTCATCAGCTCGCCGCCGCGGATGATCGGGTTGGCGGTGCCCAGCTCGGCGAGGTCGCGCAGCGTGTAGACCTGGCCGGCCTCATTGCGATAGAGCGTGCGGCCCAGGGCTTCCGCATTGCGCTTGATCTGCGCTCCCCGGCGCAGCAGGCCGTCGCCGCTGATGTAGCCGCCCGCGGCCTTGTGCACAAGGCCCAGGCCCACGGCGCCGGCTTCGACGACGCGCGCGACGTGCACGCGCAGGCGGCGGCGCCACCACGCGGCATCCTGCGCGCGCAGGATGGCGGGCAGGCCGTGGATGGGCTTGTCTTCGGTGATGCCGGCGCAGCGCACCAGCATGCGGATGGAATCCACACGGGCGGCCAGATCGTCGCCGCGCCCGATGGCCAGGGCGTCGAGTTCTTCGGCCTCGGCGGCCAGCTTCTTGGCCATCGCGCAGATGTCGGCGTCCGGCAGGTTCCAGAGCGATGCGGCGCCATAGGCGTCTTCGAAGTCGGCGATGGACTGCATCAAGTCCCACGCCACCGCCCAATCCGGAGGGCTCGCCAGATACTCTTCCGCCGACTGCGGCGCGGCCGGCGCTGCCTGCGGCGCGAAGCGCGAGCGGACGGCGGCCTGCCAGCTGGCGGGCGCGCACTTGATGACCCGTTCCATGTGGCCGTGCGCGGCATGCATGGTGGGCTTCTCGCGCTCCCACTGGGCGAGGCTGGCGATGGGCGGTTTACGCGGGATGCGGGCCATGGCCTAGACCTTCGCGGCCAGGGCGACGAGGGCGCCCAAATGCTTCTTGGCGGAGCGGACGACGCCGCGCAGCTCATCGCGCTCGGGCGGCGGCATTTCGAGCCAGTCGCGTTCGGCCAGGTCGGAGAGGTTGTCCACGTCGAGGCCGAGGCCGGCAAT
This sequence comes from Acidovorax sp. PRC11, assembly GCF_031844105.1. Classification (NCBI taxonomy): domain Bacteria; kingdom Pseudomonadati; phylum Pseudomonadota; class Betaproteobacteria; order Burkholderiales; family Comamonadaceae; genus Acidovorax; species Acidovorax sp. PRC11. The sequence continues at coordinate 70,807 of NZ_JAUZUQ010000004.1, forward strand.
CAGCAGCAGCGCCATACGCCAGTTCATCGGCAGGCGGCGCCATTCGCGTGAGGCGGAGTCGTTGAACCGGCCGCGGGTGGCCAGCGAAACGAACTCGTCGCGCAGCGTCATGAGGCGGGCCAATTCGTCGTCCTTCACGGTGCTGCTCGGCTCGGGCTGGGGCTGGTCGCTCATGCACCACCCAGGCGGCGAAGGCCGAAGCCACGCACGTCGAGCTGCTGGCACAGGTCGAATGCCCGCTCCCATGCGGCGGCCATGTCGGGCGCCTGCACGGGCTGCATGCGCAGACCCGCGGGCGTGCGATAGGTCATGGCGTAGACGCTCATCGAGCACCCCACAGGGCGGAAGCCATGGCACCGGCCGCCACGACGCCGAAAGCGCTGGCCAGCCAGAAGACGGGGGTGCTGTGCGTGCTGGCGCCGAGGGCCGCCAGGGCGCAGGCCAGCACCGCCACGGGAGCAGCAATCACGCGCATGCCTTGCCCTCCTGCATGCGGTTCAGGCGGTGGGCTTCCACCGTGATGGACACAGTGAGTCGGCCTTTTTTCAGCTTCACCGTGTAGGCGCCGGTCGGGCATGGCGTGCGCTCGATTTCTTCCATGCCTTGCTCGCGCAGCACCTTTTCGAGGGTGGCATTGCGTCGCGGGTCCAGGGTGACGCCGCCGACGTAGAGCGCGCTAAGGGCGCTGGTGCCCCAGCAGTGGATCTCGTCGCCATGCACATTGATGCCGGCGCCGCGGACGGCCGGCATGAAGGCGTCGAACATCCGCAGGCGCGCGTCCATGCGCCTGACGCCCGCGATTCGGCACGCGTGGCGGGCCTCTTCGGCCTGCAGGGCCTGCGCGGCCAGCGTGGGCGATGTGTCGCCGGCAGCGCGGCGGGCGGTGCTACGTGAAGACATGGCGATACCTCCGGTTTCTTCGGGCAAGACGAATCCCTGCAGGCGTTTCCGCCGTGCAAATCAGTGGGGTGGTGGTGAGGGGTGGCCGCTGCTATTCAGCGGCTCGGGAGCGGCGCGCTACGACGTGCCGCGGGGCCCGGCGAAGAGATCGCCTGTGGTGGGCGCGGTGTACTGCGGCTGGTGGGCCGATTCGGCGGCGTGGTCGAGGACGATGCGCACCATGTCGCGGTTCACATGCGAGGACAGCGGGATGTTGACGGTGGGGTCTGGCGTGGCGCTCGGGCTCAGGGTGCGCAGCACTTCGGTAGCGGCGACAAATGTGTGACCGCACTCGACATTCGTGCAGGCGTAGATCAGTTCGCGCATCGTCTTGCTGACCACCCGGCTCGTGCGGATTTCTGCCTGCGCTTCGCAGTGGGGGCACGCCATGCGGGTGCCTTCGTTTTTCAGCTTGCGGCCCTGATGGCTGGTGCGCTGTCGAGCGCCTGCCGCATCGCGCGCGGCGCTGGCTTCTGGTTGCATCACGGCCCGTACCCCCGGTGTGTGTTTTGGTGCTTTTGAGCGGCTCTTGAGCAGCTATTTGCGGTGCGCTACTGCTGCACCGTGGCCGAATCGGCGACCGGCTGGTGCTCTGCGCGGTAGAGGGCAAGGCCCATCAGGTACACGCGGCGGAGGAAGTTGGCCGTGGGGCGTTCATCGGCGGCGGCCATGGCCTTGGCCTCGTCCATTTCTTCCGGGGACAGGCGCATGCCCGCCAGGATCATGGTTTTGCGCTGCTCGGGCGCGGCCGGCGGCTGCAGGTTGCCCGCACGGCGGTTGGCGGCCACCAGGGCCTGGAAACTCTGTTCTGCTTTAGCCATGCTGGCCCCCTTCGCGCCCCTCTGGCGCCTGCGTGTTGTCGATGGCCAGTTTTGGGCCTGGCCGGATTCCCGTCATCCGGTAAACGGTGTCGTCTATGGCGGCGCTAATGAGCCGCTCCAGCACTGCCGTGGTGCTCGGCAAGCCATGGGCCTGCCTGAGCGCTTCCAGCCGCTCCTGCAGCTCGGCGGAGACTTCCACCGTTCGTTCTTTCGTCCGCATTGCGCATGGCTTTCGCGTCAGCGGTTGGCGGACATGCCGGGCGCGGTGCCGCGCTGGGCCGTGCTGGGCGCGGTGCACAAGGCCTGCAGCTCTGCTTCCGCCTGCCGGATCGCCATGTTCTCGATGAGCGTGGCCTTCTGCATTCCCAGGCGGTCAGCCAGTACGGAAATCAGCGCGTCGTCAGCGGCCTTAAAGCGCACTGTGTGGCGGACGTTTCGACGGTGCTCCGGGTTGTCGTAGGCCATGGGCGTTCTCCTGCCAGAAGTGGCGCGTGTACCATCTTGTTAGATGGCGTTATGTTTAGATGACTTGCGCCGCATTGTTGTATGCATTCGCATACCTGTCAAGCGACTTGTTATGCATTCAAATAATTTTTCGGCACGACTGAGGGAAGAGCGCGAACGCATCGGCCTGTCTCAGGCGGCTTTGGCGGAGGCCGGGGGGGTGAAGAAGTTGGCGCAGCACACGTATGAGAAAGGGGAACGCTCCCCGTCTTCCGACTACCTTTTGAAGGTCGCGGATGCGGGGGTGGACGTGTCCTACCTGCTCACGGGCTCTCGCTCGCTTACGGGCCCAACGCCTCCCCCAGCGGACGACGAGGACGCCATTTCATTGCCGCTGCTCAGCGCCACCGGCAGCATGGGCCCGGGCCACGACTTCACCCCGGAAGACGTCATCCTCGGCCGCGTGCCCGTCTCGCGTCATTGGCTGTCCGTGAATCTGCCGCGCAGCCGTCCCGAGGCGCTGCAGCTGGTACATGCCTACGGCGACTCCATGGGCGATACGCTGCGCTCGGGCGACTTCGCCATCGTAGACACGGACTACACGGTTGCCGACGTGAGCGGCGTGTATGTGCTCCAGGCCAACGGGCAGCTGTACATCAAGCGGGTTTCGAGGCGGCTGGATGGTCGGCACGAAATCACCAGCGACAACCCGAACGTTCGCACCGTGGAGGTGCTCGACGGCTCGCAACAGGTCAGGATCTGTGGGAGAGTCGTCTACGGGTGGAATGGTCGGCGATTCTGAGTGCGAAACTTTACGCGAGCGTCTCTTTATTACCCAAAACCATGAAGCTCACTATTCGCATAGGTGCCGAATGCTAAAGAAAGAAACTATAAAGCGTTGGTTTTTGGAGGAAGGCCTCCAGTCCTACGGTTTTATATTAATCGGAATGGCCGTAGCCGGCGGTTTTGGTGAGCCAGAAATGATTATGGCAGCCCTGCAAGCGTGCACAAGCACCGATTTCATAGCAACATCATTTGGTTTTTTGTTTGCTGCAATGTTTGTTGGGGCACGTGGCCGTTCTGATGGAATCCCCATCGTATGGGGGCTGATTTGTTGCGCGGTCTTCTACACTGTTATGAAGATATTTCCACTAAATATTCCGGCGCGCTTTTCCGCTTTTAATGAAATCCAGCCAAAAGTTAGGATTTTGTGGTATTCGCTGTTTTCGCTTGCTTCGGTTGTATATACTTTGGCTGTCATTTCTTCAATCAAGAATGGGGATAGCAATGCAAGTTCTTGATATTATTTTGGGGCTCACGTCAGTAGCAAGCGTTGTGAGTGCAATAGCAGTGCTCGCGGCGCAAATAAGAATACGAAGACAACTCAAAAGGGATGTTAGTTATTCTGAAATTCTCGGAGCTTTTAATAGAAGAGATTCGAACGCAATCACTACTAGCATGCCCTTCGAAGTAAATGTTCGTGATGCCGTGGATTCTTTTGCAAGCCATGAAAAAGAACTAGCGGCCGCGGTTTCCTCTTATCAAGGAAAAATTCTGTTTGAGAGTAAAACCGACCCTGTTAAAAAGGATGAAGATATTAATCTTCTGGACTTCACAATGGATTTGATACCGCCGCGCTACCCTAGCAATGGTGCAATTAATCGAATTGAGGAAACAAAATGACGCCTGAAAAGCAGATCGATAGCGCAGAGCTTTTTTCGCACGTAATGAATTGCCTCAATTCAATCTCTTTTAAATATCAGTCCGATCCCGCGAATAAAAGCTTCCGCCTCGCTTTCGCCAGTGAAGTTTTCACCTATGAGGCAATAATTATCTGCGGCAATCAATTTCTTACAGTGAATTCGCGATTACCGCTCACTGTTCAAGAGCACCATGTGGATGAGGTGCTGAAGCTCATTAACGGAAGGAATATTCGGACTCCTATCGGAAATTATGAGTTTAACGAAGAATTTCACTTCGTCAACTCGAGGAACGGCATGTATATCGATGAGTTGCCTCGCGCTGCCGTCGTAAAAAATCTGATCGAGCGAGCTGTTGGGAATGCAGATTTAATATCCAAGGAATTATCCAAAATATTACTTAACTGAAGATTTTTTTATACATAAAATCCTCCACCTCGGTATGTATGTTAAGTACAACATACAATTATCCGTGCAATCTGCGCTTTCGCAGGATGTGGTTTTTCTTATTCGGCACGCCGCCCCGGCACTCCATCTCCAGCCGCGTCGCCAAGCCTTCGCCCTCTATGAAGTGTTCCACGTTCTTGCATAGCCAGTCTGTGCCGTCGATCTCTTCTTTCCAGCCCTCCACGTACACGGGCGTCTGCGGGGCCAGCGCGGGCTGGCCTATCGCCAGCTGCAGTTCGAAGGTGGCCCCGCCGCGCTGGATGCGGCCTTGTTCTGCGCGCGCGGCGGCCAGGGCGTCGGCCTCGGTGGCGTAGCTGTCGCGAAGCGTCTTCACGTTGCTTTCCTCGCCCGCGATCGCGGCGCGCTTGCCGGCGCTGCCCGCGTCGTGCCAGTAAGCGCGCACGCCGGTGTAGCTGTCACGCGCCGCGGTGTGGTAGCGGTGGCGGTCGCCCTTACTGCGGGTGATGGTGACGGCCTCGATGGCCTTGCCTGCGGCGTTGTTGGTGCTGCCCAGGGGGAGGAACACCAGCCGACCCTTTTTGACCGTGGCCACAGCGTCGTGCTGGCGGCCGAGGCGCGAGAGGAAGTGCACGTCCGATTCGTTGGTCTGGTCGATGTGCTGCACGACGATGGCGGCCAGCGCCTCGTCCACCTTGGCGGTGAGCTTATTCCGCGCCGCGATGTCTCGCACGATGGTGCCGAGCGTGGCGCCGTGCCACGACTGGCTGGCCCGCTGGCGCAACGTGCTGCGCAGCTCGGCGCTGCGGCAGCGAAGGGAAACGGAGTCTGGCGCGCCGCTGTGCTCGATCTCGTCCACGGTGAAGGTGCCCTTGTCCACCATGCCGGTGTGCGCGTAGCCTAGCTGCAGGGCGATGACGGCGCCCACGGGCGGCAAGGCCAGATCGCCGCGCGAGTCGTCCAGCTCGATGTCGAGCTGGTCGGCTTTCTCGCCGCGGCTCTCGCGCAAGCGCAGGCGCTTGAGGCGTGGCCGCACGGCCTGGGACACGTCCTTTCCGTTGACGATCAGGGTGTAGCGCACCTGGCGGTAAACGGCGGTGCTTTCGGTCATGGTGCGTCATCCTCCTGTCCACCGGCTTCGGGGCCTGCGCTGTCGGCCCACCAATCCCACTCGTCGCCTTCCCACCAATCGCCCCAGTCTTCGCCGCCGTCTGTGCCCCCGGCCGGGTCGGCCAGTTCGTCTTCCACGCGGGCGAGTTGGATACTGAATTCGATTCGCCGCGCGACGCCCTCGCGCACAAAGATGCTGCCGGTTTCCTCCAGGCTTTCGATCACCCAGGCGCCGAAGGCTTCGCCCGCGCCGTTGACCAGCGCGTAGGCCGCGCCGCGGTCGGCCATTTCTCGCAGGCGATCGAGGGCGCGGCGGTCGCCCATGAACTCGGGCGCCTGCAGGCCGGTGAGCGTGATGGTGTCATCGCCTGGCCCGATGTACTGGCGGGCCGGCATGGCGCCTACACGGCTGTTGCTGGGGTGCCGCCAGGAGGTGCTGCGGCGCAACTCCTGGAAGGCGATGGTGTCGAGGGCGAAGACGAATTGCCCGAGTGCTGCGAGCATGTGCCGCGTCCTTTCGTAGTGGGGTCAGTCGATGTCGTCCATGCGGCTGTAGCGCCGGCTGGCGGCGTCGCGCTCGCGCCGGTCCAGCTCTGCTGACACGGCGCGTGCGATGGCCTGAGGGTCCATGCCCGGGGCCGCGTTGATCGTGACTTGGATGGTGCTGCGAGCCATTGCGCCAGCTGCTGCGGGCGCCGCTATGGTGGAGGGGCGCGCCGCGGCATACGGAGCGATGGCGGGCCCTGCAACCGCCGCAGGCACGGCCATGGGAACCATTGCAGCGGCGGCCATGCCCAGCGCGGCCGCGCGCACGCCTGCAGAGCCTTGCGCGATGCCGAGCGCGGCGCCCTCGCCGACGTAGCTCCCCAGCTCCAGGAAAACACGGCTCGGGCTGTGGATGCCCAGCTTTTCCTTAAACCAATCCACCGCGTCGCCGGCCACCATGCTGATGGCGTCGCGCACGGCTGAGGCCCGCCCCACGATGCCGTTCACAAGCCCTTCCATGAGGCTGTTTCCCAGCTCCACGAATTTCACGGGCAGCAGCACCAATTCGTTCAGCAGGCCGCCCAGTACCTGCCCCACCAGCTCGCCGATGGAACGCACCTTGTCGAGGCCCTGGGCGGACATGTCCATCGGGCCTATCAGGTTCGTGAACCACTGCCACGCGGACTGCAGGCCGCCGGCGATGGCGCTCCACAACGGGAGCAGCGGCGCCAAGGTGCCCTTCAGCGTTTCGATGGCCGGCTGCAGGGCCTGCACGATTCCTTCGGCCACACCGGCGAAGAATGCGGCGATCGGCTGCCAGTATTTCCAGAGCAGGCCAGCGGCGAGGATGAGCCACCCCACCGGGCCAGCCAGCCGGAAGAGCCAGGGCGCGACCCGGGCCAGGACAGGGCCCAGGCCCGAGAAAGCGAACATCACGCGCGCCCACATGAGCCGCAGCAGCATGCCCTTCACCATCAGAAGGCCGATGGGGATGAGTAGCGCGCCCATGGCCGCCGACAGCACGCCAACGCCCACGACAAGTTTCAGGACGCCGCCGACCAATTGGGGATTGGCCTGCATCCAGGCCGTGAGCCTTTCGAGCAGTGGATTGACCGCCTTGAACAGATCCAGCAGGGGCGCTTTCAGCGTCTCCCCAGCCACGGAGAGGGCATTGAATTGCCGATTGCGCTGCATCTGCAGCTGGGCGCTCAACGTGCTGTTGCGGGCCGCGGCCTCGCGCCCCATGCTGCCCTTCGCCTCGCCGCCGTTGGCCAGCTGCATCTGGCGCTGCAGTTCCTCGGGTTTGTCCACCAGCTTGGCGAGGGTGTCGCTGTGCTCCAGGCCGACAAGCTCCGCCATGACGCCGATGCGGCTGTCTTCCGGCAGCGCTCGGATGGCTTCGGCAACCTTCATCAGGGTTCCCGCCGCGTCTTTTGCCATGCCCTTCTGGATGAATTCGGGCGTCATGCCCATTTCCTTCACGGCGGCCTTGAACTTCTTCGTTCCCTTGGTGGCGGCGGCGAACTTCGTGAAGATGGCATTGATCGCCGTCGAGGCGGTTTCAGCGCGCTCGCCCAGGGTGAGCAAGGTGCTGCCCAGCGCCGCGGCGTTTTCGGCGGTGATGCCTACCGTGGACGCTACGCCGCTCACGCGGTTCAGCACGTCGATGATGTCGGCGCCCTTGCTGATGGCGTTGTCGTCCAGGTAGTTGATGGCGTCCGCGAGGCCACGAATTTCCGTGACCGGCCGTTTGAAGTTCTTGGCCACCTTGCCCATGCTCTCGGCGATGTGGTCCGGCACGGCGTCGAAGGCGGTGGCCATTTCGCTGGCCAGCTCCACGAACGTTCCCAGCTCGCGCGTGGGCACTTCCATGCGCGCCGCGGCGGTCATCATTTCCGCGATCTGAACGGTGGTCTGTGGGATGCGTGTAGACAGGTCGCGCACCTGAGCTTCGGCGTCTCGATACACCTTGGTCAAGTTACCCGCGTCGTCCCGCGCGCCTTGGACCTGGCGGGCAATGCCCAGCATCGCGTCCTCGTGCTGCATGAAGCTGCCGACCGGCGCCAGTCCGGTCTGGATGGTGCGCCGGCCTGCAGCTACGGCACCCGCGCCCCCGGCCGCCATCATGGCGCCGTGCATGGTGGCACGGCCGTGGGCCTTCTCCAGCGCGGCCATGCGCTGGTAGGCGGCCTGTTTGCGCTGCAGCGCCTGGGTGGTCTTGTCGATCTGCGCGGCGAGCAGCGCCTCGGCGGTGGCCGGGTTGCTGATGCCGCGCGATTCCATCACGGCCCGCGCGCGCCGCGCCGCGCTGGTCTGCCGGTCGAAACTGGCGGCCAGTCGCTTCACGACGGCATCGGCCGCGGCGAGCTGCTTGGCGTGGTCCTTCTGCGCCGCCGCGCTGGTGTGTGTCTGCGCAGCGAGTTCGGCGTAGCCCTGGCGGGCCGCCTGCAGCTGGGTGCGGGTCTGCCGCAGTTGATCTGTGGCGCGGCGGAATCCTTCCAGGGCGCGCTGCTGGCCCTCCAGCTTCTTGAGCGCGGTTTCTGCGGTGCTGACTTCTCCGGCCAGCGCCCGGGCGCCGAGGCCGATGCGCTTGAGCGGGGCGGTTACCTTGTCCACCGCCGCCAGCAGCACTTCCAGGCGCAGCTTATCGGCCATGGCGCGCCCCTGCAGTGGGGAGCGCCGGGCGGCGGCTCAGTTGATGGGCGGCAGGCCGCCGGCCTTGCGGGTGCGGCGGATGAGCGCTGCGATGCGTGCCGCGTCGTGTGATGCCTGCACCTCGGGCTGGGCCGGGCGAAACACGCGCCGCGCCACCAACGCGCACAGCCAGGCGAAGCCGCCCACGGCGCCCAGGAGCAGGAGGCCGAATGCAGCAAGCAACAGGAGGTAGCCGGGATTCATGGGAATGCATATTACCGCTCGGGTGGATGCAGTGCCTTGTGCCGCTCCACGGCGAGCTGCCGCCACTGCATCAGTTCAGCCAGGGACATGGCGTCCATCGTGGCCGGTGGCCAATGCAGGAGGATGGCCACATCGGCCATCACCGCCTCTACGTGCTCAGGGATTCCATCGCCGACTTCGGCGCCAAAAAAGCAGCCACCTCGATGGAGAGGGCCACGAGGTCGGCGGGGTCCAGGTCTTCCACCTCGGCCGCGATGAGCGTGGGCACCGTGATGCGGGGCAGCAGCTTGGCGATCACCTCCACCTTCATCTGGAGGATCTCCGCGAGCAGCAGGCCGCGCATATCGCCGACGCGGGGGCGCATGACCTGCAGCGTGGTGATGGTTTCAGCTTTCCGGACGATGGGAGTCTGCAGATCGACGGCAACGGTGGGGCGCCCTGCGGCTTGGGCAGGCGCGGTGCTGGTGGTCTTCTCGGTGGTCATGGCGGTGCGGTGTGGTGCTGGTGAGAAAGCGCAGCGGGCGGGAATCGTGGTGAGTTGCGCTTACCGCCCGCCCGCTGCTGGAAAAACTGGCGGCCGGGTCAGATGCCGAGCGCGGCGCGCATGGCGGCGAGGTTGTCCACGCCGTTGACGATTTCCACCATGTTCACGAGGTCGATCTCGATTTCCACGCGGCCGTCCACCACTTCCTTGTAGTAGGACAGGTGGAACTTGTACGTGCGTTCGGTGTTGTCGCCGGCCTTGGCGGTGCCGGGGTCGATTTCCTGCAGGCGGCCACGCATGACGACTTCGACGGGGATCACGGCGCCGTCGTCGTCGGCCTGGATGCCGCCGACGAAGCGCAGCTGGTTCGCGTCGTGCGTGCGCGCCCCCCACTTGTCGGCCATCCCCTTGATCCAGCCGGCGGCCTTGATTTCGGCTTCCATCTTTTCCTGGCCGAAGTCGAGGCCCACCGGGCCGTTCATGCCGCCGGAGCGGTATTCCTCCAGCTTGCGCGAGAGGGTGGGCAGCTTCACTTCCGGCACCTCGCCCCGGTAGTTGTTGCCGTCACCGAACACGGCGAAATTCTTCAAGACGCGGGGCAGTCCCATGGCGTTTTCCTTGGTGTGTGGTCAGGTGGTGCCGGGCTCAGTTGCCGGCGGCGACGCGGACGGCCCAATCGGCGTAGTAGCGATCGGTGATGCGCTGGACGAATCCCAGGTCTTCCAGCGGCGGGAGCGGCGTGTAGTCGTAGTCGATGATGAGTTTTCCGGACTTGAGGCTTTCCGTGGTGTTCACTTCGAAGTCGACCCAGGCCCGGCCGTCGAGGATGTAGCCGCCGGCCTTGAGCGAGCGGAAGCGCGCATTGATGCCCTCGAGGATGTCTTTCACCAGCGCGGGCGTCAGCGGCTTGTCGATGAACTCGAAATGGCCCTCGGCCATGGTGTCGGCGAGCACGTGCGCCGTGCGCGTTGCCGTTTCGAAGGAAAACTGCTCGATCGCGCTGCACGTGCGGTTGCCCCAGAAGCGGAAGCCGTTTTTGCGGATCAACGTGGTGACGTGCCCGTCGTTGAGCAGCGTTGCATCGCTGGCGGGGTTCTGCAGGTCGAAGAAGACGTCTTTGCTGATGCCGGTGGGGCCGTTCACGGGGACGTTCGAAAGGCTCTTGTGCCAGCCCTGGGTCTGGTCGATGGCGGCGCGCAGGCCCAGGGCGTGGGCCACGGCGGGCACTTCCACCACCTTCTTTTCGGCGGTGCTCCACTGCGTGAAGTTGGGCCAGAGCACCATGGTTTCGCGCTTGCCGAAGCCCTCGGCGTAGGCCAGGGCTTCGCTCACGTCCTCGGCGCCGTGGGCGTACACGTAGGCCATCGCGCGGAGCTTTTCGGCCACGGCGGTCAGAGCTTCGGCTACGGGCTTGTTGTCCAGGCCAGGCGCACCCAGGATGCGCGGCTTGACGCCCAGCTGCTGTTCTGCGGCCAGCAGGGCCTGAATGCCGGTGCGCGTACCGCCCACGTAGTCGCCCACCACCTTGCTGGTCTGGTCGGCTTCCTTTTCGGCCTCGGTGGCGCCGACGCCATCGGCCACGCGCACGATGACCAGCACGGGCCGCGCCTGGTCGGCGATGGCCGCCAGGGCGGTGGACAGCGTGCCCTTCGTTCCGGCCTTGGCCTGGGCCTTGGCGATCGAAGTGAACAGCACCGGCTTGTTCAGCGGGAAGGCGGCGGCGTCGGCGTCGCTGGCGGTAGCCACCAGCCCGATGATGGCGGTGGAAACGAGGCGCAGGGTGTTGGTGCCCTCGGTCACTTCGGTGACGCGCACGCCGTGGTGGAAATCTGCGATGGCCATTGGTGGAGCCCTTGGAACGTGATGGCTCCAATGTGCCGCCGGGCTCGCGCGAAGGCCAGCAGGTGCTGCTGTGGGCGGCGCGGGGAGAAAAAGAAAAGCCCGCTCGGCGTGATGCCGGCGGGCCTGTGTCATTGTGCCGCGCGCTCATCCGCCGGATGGCCACCCCTGGGTCACATCGTATGCCTCGGCCTGCGCTCTGGTGCTGACGGCATCGATTGCTTCGTGGTGAGCGCGCTCGGCGCTGAAACACGCCTGCACGTGCTGTGCGATGGCTGAGGCAATGCCGCGCAGTTCATCCAGCGTCAGTGACACCCAGCCGCTCTTCGCCTTGAAATCCACCTCCGTGACGCCGGCCAATTGGGCATTGGCGATCACGGTGGTGATCCGGTTTTGGTCTTCCACGGTGGTGCCCACGCGCGCGCCCGTTGCCAGCGTGACGCCGCCGGTTTCTACCGCCCAGCGGTGCGCCGTGGCGGCCGCCTGCAGACGGTCCTTGTCGGCCTGCAGAGCGGCCGTGGTTTCCTCTGCCGACAGGGGGCGCACCGCGAAATCTTGGAACCAGTGGCCGTCCTCATCCGGCTCTGGCGGCAGCTCGACGATGGCTTCGGCGAGCGGGTCGCATGCAGGCTGATCGCGGATGGTCACCACGCGATACGGCCCATGCCCTTCATATCCATCGCCGATGACGATGATGGTGCCGGCCGCATGCTCTTCGGCCATCACGTCGTGCACGGACATGGGCCAGCGGCTGGTCTCGGTGTTGATGATCTGCATCAGGCTACTCTCGTTGCATTCGAAGGGAAGGACCGGCCTTGGCCCCACAAGATGCGCACGATGGCGCCCAAGCCGGCAGAGTTGTCACGCACCCAGTGGTCGAGGGTGACTGTGAGTGTTTCGCCAGGCGCGACGGCCACGGCATTGCGGTACCGGAGGTTGCCGCCTGGTTTCCAGGCTCCGGCATCTCCGGCTCCAGGGTCGTTTGGGTTTCCGCCAGCGCCTGCGCGCAACGCGGAGTCGATGCCGGGACCATAGATGCCCACGCTGCCCCCGCGGTCTGGTGGATAACCTCCGTTTCCTCCACCTCCTTGGCCTGCCGTGCCTGGGAAGTACGAGATGTTCCCGAACGCATCTCTTTCCGATCGTCCGCCCGTGCCGCCGTTGCCCGAGTAGCCGCCGGCCCCGCCGCCGCCTCTATACGGCCCCCCGGTGTTAGGACCACTATCGCCACCGTCGCCACCCGCGACACCACTGGTGCCGGAAGCCCAGTAGGTATTGAGCAGGTCGGTACCTCCGCGTGAGATGCGTGTGCCGAAGGCGCGGTGGCTGGAGATGCCCAGCATGCAGACTTCGTACACGCCAACGGGTACCACCCAGCTAAAGACGGTCTGCGAGCTCGACTTGCCCGCGCTCTCGAAGACCACCTCACCCGGTGCCGCCATCCAGAGTTCCGCGCTGTACATCTGCGGCCGGATCATGCGATGTATCCCGTGATCGCCGAGACGTACCAGCCTGCCGTGTAGCCCGCGATGCACTTTTCGAAGAAGAACAGGTGCCGCTTTCCCGCGGCGATCTCGGGCACGCGGCCGTTGGCCCAAATGGAGCCAGCGGGCAGAGAGAAGCCGCCGGCCGCGTAGTTGATTTCCAGCACGACGGATACGGCACCAGCCGGAACATTGGTGAACGACAGCGCCACCATGCTCCCAACGCCCAGAATAAACCGCGTCCCCAGCGAGAGGTCCATCACGCCGTCGGTCGCGACGGCCCGATCGTTCTGGTATGCCACGCGCCTCCACGTCGCCGCCCCCACCCGTGTCGTCGCGTCCGTCAGGACGCCGTTGATGATGACGCCGCTGCGGACGAACATCGCGCCCGAGTAATAGTCCACCAACATTTGCGCGCAGGTGTCCACCGACCGGAACACCAGCAGGGGCGAGTACAGGACGCCCGGCGGGTTGTCAGCCGCGGTGTTGTACCGATAGATGCCAGAAGTCACCACAGTGGCGAGGTGCACGTTTTCTGCCAGCCCTTCGCCCGCCCTGAAGTTCTGAATGCCATAGCCTGCCAGGCTATCGGGCCTGCCGCCCAGGTCCGCGAAGACGGGAGCGATGTCGCCTCTTCGGCCCGCCCACGACTTCACCACCCCATTCGCATCGGCCTTTAGGCCCAACGCATTGCGCAGCTCGGCGGCGATGTCCTGTAGGTCTTTTGCGGCAGCTTTCAGGCCCAGCGTGTTGCGCAGCTCGGCCGCGGTGTCCTGCAGTTCCTTCGCGCCGGCTTTGAGGCCCAGGGCGTTGCGCAGCTCGCCGGCCAGGGCATTGAGGTCTGCTGCGCCGGCCTTTTCCGCCTGCAGTGCGGCAATGATGAAGTCGAGCAACACCAGCGCTCCGCGCAGGCGCGGCACGTCGTCGTCCTGCCAGTTGTCGAGGTGCGGGAGCGGCAGATTCAATGCCGCTGTCTTCTGGTCGATGGGCTGGCCTTTGATGGTCTGTGGCATGGTCAGCCTTTCACAGGGTAGCGCCGCGCAGGTTGCGGACGTAGGGGCGGGCCGTGGTGCTGCCGGTGAGGGTCAGCCGCACGCGGACTGCCGCGGCCTGCAGGCCGGTCAGCTCGCACGTGATTTCCCGCACGCCGCGGGTGTTGGCGGACGCGGAGAGGTAGGGCACCAGCACCCACGGAGCGCCGTCGTATGCGGCCTGGGCGTGCACCTGCACCGCCGCCCCGCCGGGGATGTCGCCCTCATAGACGACGCGCAGGCGGCTCGCGCCGGTCGCGTTCACCGTGCGCGATACGTAGGTGGCCGATTCCTCGATGTGCCCGGCGATGAGCTGCACGCCGTTCTGGAGGACCGCGGCCAGCCTCGTGTCCCCGGTAATGCGCGCGCGCACCTTGAGGCGGCCGGTGAAGGGAGCGGCGAGCCAGACGATTTGCCCGTCGTTGAGCCGCACCACCTCGCTCTTCATGGCCTCGGGGAACTGCACTTCGAAGACGACACCCGAGGCTGCGGAGGGACGTTCGGCGAAGCCCAGCACCATCAGGTCGGTCATGCCCACCACGTCGGCCGTGCCGAGGTCGATTACCCGTTCGCTCGCGGTGTAGCTAGCCGCGAGCAGCTGGAACCACTGGTCAACGTCCTGGTGTACGGTCCATGCGCTGTTGTTCGAAGAGGTGGAGAACACGCCCACCTGGTAGGGCTGCGCCACAACGTAGCCGCGCTGGGGGTCTTGCTTGCCCAGCTCGGCTACCGCGATGGCGGTCTGCGCTTCGTCGCACAGCGTGACGATGCAGTATTCACGCCCTGCCAGCAGTAGGGCGGGCGTCCACGTGATGGTGGTGGGCGCGTCGATCTGGATGCCGGCCAGGGGCACGCGGGCCTCGGCGACGACTGCGGGCGTTGGCACGCCGGCAGCGGCCTCGCGGATCTGCACCGTGACCGGGCCGCCCGCTGCCGTGAACAGCAGGCGCACGCCGCTGCACTGGGTGTCCTCGTCCAGCACGAAGGACTGGGCCGAGGGGTCGAAATAGCCGTCGTACAACCAACGCGCGCAGGCCGATGTGTTCTGCGGCGCGGTGGTGCCGCTGCTCGCTGGGCCCCACACAGCGCCGCCGCCCGTGCTGATTGGCGTGTAGACCGGGATGCTCGGCCCTGGTCCCCACACGGCGCCGCCGCCGCTGGATGCCTCGGCCTGCGGCACGGGCTTGTTCCACCGGGAGTAGCTTTCGGTGACCACGTTCTGCTGCGACCGCAGGATGTTCGTTCCCTGGCCGTAAAAGGTCTGCGACCCGCGGCTGCCCAGCGGCCCACGGAACACCACGGCCTTTGCACCCGCCGTGACCTTCTCGGGCACGGTGAAGGTGCCCGACAGCTTGCCAGCGGCATCGCCCTTCAACGTGCCGCCCTCGATCGGCTGCGCTGCGACGGCGATACCGTCGAAGGTGATGGACTGGAGCCCTTCACCCGGCCCCCATCCCGAGATGTCGAAGCGCACCGCGATGGATCGCAAGTATTCGATGGGGCGCGACTCTTCGGACAGCGTGCGCACTGCGGTCGCCGTCGCCGTGAGCGTGCTTTCGCTGCCTGCGCCGGTATAGAAGCGTTCCGTGATGGCCGATTGCCACGTCTTGTCAACGGTAGTCCAGCGGTCCACGTTCGGCGCCAGCGCGATGGCGGCCGGCACCGGATCGAATGCCATGTAAGGGTTCACCAGCCGGGAGCCCGTGCGCCAAGTCTGTTCCAGCACCACGCGGTGGGTGTGCTCGATGGCCACGCGCTCGGGCAGTGCGGTGCCGAGCTGGTGCACGGTGGTGGTGATGGGGAGCTGCAGCGCGCCGTTCACGGCCGCGGCGGTTTGCGCGATGCCGGCATCGCGCTGGCGGTCGGTCAGGAACGGATCGGCGATCAGGCCTTTCTTTATCCCCGAGTCCATGCCCTGCGCGCTGGTGGCCAGGCGCAGTTCCGCCAGGTCGATCATCACTGCGTCCATGCGCTGCTCTTGCAGCGCGATGCGGTGCGGGGACTGGATCTTCACGCCGTCGCTGACCACTTGGCGCGCACCGTCCCAGGTCTGGAAGACGCTTGCCAGCGCGAGCATGTCGTCCGGCACCTGCGGCGGCGTGGGCGTCCAGGCGCTGGACACGCCGCGCAGCCATTCGAACGCGCCTTCGCGGTTGATGCAGAGGCGGTCCACGCGGCGCAGCTGCTGCTGGTAGCTCACGAGGATCGTGGAATCCTTGATCGCGCCCTCGACGGTGGCGCCGCGCGGGTCGGCGGCGGTGGCCTCGGCGCGCTTGATGTAGAGGTACGTCACCTGGTAGGACGAACCGGGCGCCGGCTCTGCCCCCTGTGGGCTCCAGTCCACTTGCCCGGCGGTGAGGCGGTAGTCCGCGTCCTTAGCGAAGTTGGTGCCGCCCTGCTTCACGGCCTCGATGGAAATCACGCTGGCATCGGGGAGCACGTCGGCCACCCCCGCGAAGCCGCCGTGCACGATCGTGACCGTGCGGCGCGCGGTGATACGGAATTCCGGCACGCCCTTGCACGGGGGCCGTCCGATGTCGATGCGTTGCGGGCCTTCCGTGGTGGACAGGTGCGGTTCGCTGTCCACCGCGAACAGCTCGGGCGTGGCCAGGGTGACGAGGCGGCGGCCGGCCTGGAAGATGCGGCTGCGTCCGGCGACGCGCGCGGCGCCTTCGGCCACGGTGTAGACCTGCTCGCCCGTGGGCAGGTCGGGCGCCATGGCCACCTGCAGGCCCTCCACGATGTACGAGCCGCCCCCGGTGCTGGCCACGTCGTAGTCCTCGATCGCGCGGGTGATGGCCGACAGGTGCGGCGGCGCGGCTTTCGCGCGCAGCACTCCATCCTCCACCACGTAGACGCCGAAGAAGGTTCCGGCTTGGCCGTCACCCTGGAAGCCCCAGGCGGTGCTGACTTCGCGGCGCGCGGCGCCGGGCTTCTTGTAGCTGGGCGTGCCCTTGGCGGGGTTGAGCAGTGAAGGGTCTTCCGCAGCCGTGACGATCCGGGTGCGAAGGTACACGCCCACGGCCACATTGCCCTGCACCGGGATGACAAACGAGGCCGGCGGGACGCCGCGCACGGCGCCCTGCAGGTAGATTGCCCCGCTTTCCGCTACGGCTTGGCCGGTCTGCGGGTTGACGGTCAGGCGCGCATCGCGCACCACGTCGCCGTTCGCATAGATGCCGTCGGCGATGCCCTTGATCCGGTGGGCCAGGATCTCCTGCGCATCGATCAGCTCCCGCGACTGAATTACGCGGTCCGCTTCGAACAGCACAGAGTCGTGGTTCTTCGTCTCGTCGAAATAGTTGTAGATGGTCATAGTGCGAGGTCAGAACGGAAGGACGAAGCCCTGGCCTTCCAGGGTGTTGCCGACGCGCTTGAACGGCTCGGCCAGGTGCTCCAGCGTGTAGAGGTCGCCGGGCGATGTGACCTGTTCCGCCGGGAAGTAGCGCTGGCCCGCGGGGAGGCCCGCTGCGACGGTGCCGCCGAGGAAGACGCCCAGCTCCCGCACGGTTTCGCCCGCCGCGTCGTCATACCGGAAATCCCAGCTCACGTAGAGCCACTGTGTGGGCACCGCACTGAGGGCGTAACGATTGCCGCCGGGCATCTCGATGGCTCCCGCGTCGTCGGGCACGACGAACTGGACCGACGTAGCGATGATCCGGCCGATTTCGCTGATCAGGCCCGTGTGGGTGGTGGTTTCGGGCTCAGGGCCCGCCGCGTCCCACGCCGGGCGCCCGCGGCCCCAGGCAAGGTAGATGGGCTGGGTGGCGACGAGGCGGGCGACCTTGATACGCCCGGCGTCCTGCAAAACGGCCATGGGTCAATCCTTCCGGAATCGGTTGATGAAGTAGATGGGGGTGCGCCACGGGCCGCCCCACGGGCCGCCCCAGCGCCGCGGCGGGCTGACCGGCACGGGCGCCAGCGCCACGCGCAGGCGGCGAGCTGCAGCGGTGGGTGCCGCCCTGAGCGCGGCCGGTGCGACCGCATTGCGCACGGGCTTGCGCCGGAACGTGCCGGCACCCAGCGGCGGCGCGCTTGTGGTGTTGGACCGTTGCTTGCGCAGGCCACCCGCCACGACTTGGAGCAACCGGGAGTCCAGGCGCCAGGTGTCCAGTACCGGCTGATCGTCGTAACGCGAAATGTCCATGCGCCGGTTCGTGCGCCGGCCTGCTGGTGCTGCCTGCATCGGCGCTGTGGTGGTCGCGGCGCGGTTGCGGCCGAAGGACAGCACCACCCCGTGCTCGGGATCGAAAACGCCGGAGTACCCATCCAGCAATCCTGTGTCCAGCGGTGGGCCCGCGTCGAGCACGACGGGCCGCAGATCCAGACCGTGAACGATGCGGTACAGCGCGACGTGCGCCGGCATGGATGCGCGCACCACGTGCACGATCTGGCGCACGCCCTCGGGCGTGGGCAGGCGCCCCGGGTGGATGTGGAGGTAGGGGCCGTCCTCTTCGACACGCGCGGCGGCGAAGCCGATCCAGCGCAGCGCGCGCTCGGCGCCGGCCGCGGTGCCTCGCTCCATGAGCCAGGGCACAGCCTCTTCGAGCAGCGCGTCCACGGTGTCGAAATACGGCGCGAACTGTGCCACCTGCCACTGCTGCGCCAGCCACGGGCGCATGGCCGCGTTGCGGCCGGTGGCGGTCGGCTCTGCGGCATCCGCGAGCGCGCCCCAGCCACGCGGAAACGTGGTGTCCAGCACCACTTCCAGCGTGGTGGAGCCCGAGGGCAGGACGGTGCGCGGCAGAGCCATTACGCCATGCCCCCGTCGATGAGCTGCACGGTGCCGAGGGCGGGGAACTCGCCCACGGCGAGCGGCGTGAGTTCGGCGGGCGTGGTCGGGTCCGGGTATTCGACCGCGTGCACCCCGCTGACGTGCAGCACGGTGGTGAGGTAAGAGCGCGCGACGCTGCCGGCCAGCGCGTCGATTCCGGCGACGGCGGCGGCCAGCCGGGCGCGCAGCTGGGGCAACAGGTCGGCCGGCGCGCTGCGGGTGCGCACGATGCGCGCGGTGATGTCGATCGCGCGGGGCACGGCCACCTGCACTTCCACGGGCACGCCGAGGATGCGCACGCCGCGGGCGGCGATCGCCTGCACCACGGCGACGCGTGCCGCCTCAGCCTGCGCCTGGTCGGAGATCCACAGCATCAGCACCACGGCGCCGGGCTCGGCCTGGCTGGCGCGGGCGGTGCGCACCAGCGGCGAGGCTGACATGGCGTGGTATTCGTAGTGCTCGGCAGTGCCCTGGGCGCCGAGGGCGGCGATTCGGCGCTGCAGGCGCTCGCGCAGGCGGTCATCAGCTTCCCCGGCCATGCGCGCCACGCCGAACAGGGCGGCGAGCTGGTCGAGGTCGGCCCCCGTCGCGAACGCCAGCAGGTGGGCCCGGGCGGCATCGTTGATGCGGGCGCGAATCAGCAGCTCGCGGAACGCGTGGGACTGCAGCAGCACCACCACCGGGTCGGACTCCAGCGCGAGGATGTCGTCCACAGCCGGCAGGTGCGGGCGGATGCGCTCCGCGAAGTCGGCTTTGCCGGCGGCCAGGATCGCTTCGTAGGAGAGTTCTTCCACCACGCTGGGCGCGGGCAGGGCCTGCAGGTCGATCATTCGCGCGCCCCCTGGCCCGTGAGCGGCACGGACAGCGCGATAGGCGCTGGATCGCGCCCGTAGCTGTTCACGTAGCTGCCGGTGATGTGCAGGTGCGCGCGGCCTGGGCGTTCAGCGTCGCGCTGCAGCTCCATCTTGTCGATGCGCAGTCGTGGTTCCCAACGCATGAGGGCCGAGACACTGGCGGCGAACACGCGCGTTTGCGTGTCGGCGTTGAGCGGCTTGTCGATAAGGGCGGGCACGAGGCTGCCGAACTCGCGACGCATCACGCGGCTGCCGATGGGCGTGGCTAGGATGGTGGCGATGCTCTGCTGCAGATGCTGCATGGCGGTCAGGCGCCCGCCGGTGTTGCGGTCCATCATCGAAGCGGCTCCTGCGTCGGGTCGGTGCCGCGGCGCACGCCGCCATGCACGTGGTGCACGGCGCTGACGCCCTCCGCGCGAATGTCCACGGTGCTGGTGATGCCGTCCGGGCCGATGTGCAGCACGGCGCCGCCCACCTGCAGGGTGATGCCGTCGGGGCCCATGGCGATGCGGCAGCCGTCGCCGGCCTCCAGCACGATGGCGCTTTCCGTCCGGATGGTGAGCTGCTCGCGGCGGTATTCGGCGAAGGCATCGGCCGTCCACTGCGTGCGGTTGACGCCGGGCTCTTGGGCGGGTGCCGGCATGGCGTCGCTGTACGTGCCGAGCATGACGACGCCCTGCGCGAGGTCGCCGCCGGGAGCGAGCACCACGCACTGCTCGCCGGGCTCTGGCGGCCACCAGCAGCTGCCGCGGTTGCCCGCGGCGCGGCCGGCGATCCAGGGGAGCCAGTCGGTGGTGTTGTCGCCCAGGCGCACGCGGCAGCGTGGGCGGCCCGTGTGCCGCACCTCGGTGATGGTGCCGACACGCGCGAGGTTTTCTAGCCGGCGGATGGTTTCCTGCGGGCTGTCTTGCTGGGGCGTGTCGAAGTGCATGCCCTGGATGTTGCTGCCGCGCGCGCGCGGAAGCCAGCAGGGCCTGCTGTGGGGGGGCGGGTCACATTTCAGCGCTTACGCGAGGTGCCGCAGCACCACGTCGCGCACGGTCTGCAGGTCGGCTTCGGTGATGCCGAGCAGCGGGCGGGCCGGGTATTGGTAGCGCGGGCCGCCGGGCTTCACCGCGTCGCTTTCGCCGAAATGGTGGACACGCGCGATGCGCTCGGCGCGGCCGGCGAATTCCACCACGGCGGCGGCGCCGCCTTCGCTCCTGGCCTTGAGGTTCTTCGCCTGGCGCAGCTTGGCCATCATGGGTTGCCGCTGCTTCGCGGCCTGGCGGATGCGTTCGCGGCGGCTGCGCAGTGCCGGGCCCGGCGGCTTGCGCGGCTCCCAGGCCTGGCCCGCCGGGTCTTGCTGCGCGCGCATGCGCTGTGCGTTGGCGGTGCGCAGCCGGCGCGCCACGTCCACCAGCAGGCGGCGGCGCTGCACGGGCTCCAGCTTGGCCAGCAGATCGCCGGCCCAGGTTTCGAGGGCGGAGAGGTCGGCCATGGGCTACAGCGCGAAGCGCGCTTTCTCGTCCGGCAGGGGGATGTCCCATTCCGCCAGCTTCACGTCTTGCAACCACAGCTCCCAATGCTCGGGCAGGCATTGCCCGCCCGGGTGGCAGGGCTCGGGCGGGTGGCTGACGTGGTACCGCGTTTCGTGGTCCGGGTCGGCCTTGACGATGGCGCGTTCGGTGAGCGGCACGCGGATGCCGATGTCCACGGCGGCCGTGTTGAGGTGGTCCACGTCAAACTCGATGCGGCGGCCCGCCGGGTTGTCGAGCAGCTCGGATTGATGCACGCGAGCCCACGCGAGGATGGGCACGAACAGGGCATCGGTGTGGCCGGTGTAGTCCAGCACCGTAATGGCCGCGGTGTACTGGTAGACGAAGGACAGGCCACCGGCGAGGGTGGATACGGCGGCGCCCTCGGCGGCCATGACGATGAGGCGTTCCGGGTCGCGCGCAAGGTCGGGGACGGCGGCCTCGATCACGCGGCGCAGGCTGGCCAGCTTCCACATGGCTACTCGCTCCGGGCCGCGTCGATCATCTTGCGGGCGCTGTCGTGCTCGCGCTCGCAGCCCTTGCCGCGGGCGCGGGCATCGTCAGCGATTGCCGCCAGCGCTCCCGCTCGATCGTCAGCGCTGCGCTGCAGCTCGGCGAGCAGATCGAGGGCGCCGGTGTCTGCCGGGCAGCTTCCGGCAGCGGCTCGATTCTGGGCGGCTTGACGGTGGGCTGTGATGAAGGCGGCGAGGTCGTTGCGCAGCCGGTCGCGAGCAGCGAGGGCAGCGTCAGCATCAGCGCGAGCGCCCGCAAGGTCCGCCGCGCCCTGGGCGCGCGAGGTGTTGAGTTCTTCACGGTGGGTTCCTTCCAGCCCGCGGAGGTGTTCGGATTGTTCGCGCGCGGTGCGGTCGGCCGCGGCGCGCTCGGTTTGCAGATCGGCGTGGGCGTGGGCGGCGTCCACCTCCGCGTCGGCCAGCCGCAGCGTCTGCCACAGCAGCAAGCCGGCGAGGCCGAGGGCGGCGAGCTGCCAGGCGTATGCCTTGACCGCGCCGATCACTGCTGCAGCTCCATGCAGGCGTCGTGCCGGCGCAGCTGGCGCAGCCACACACCGCGGCATCCCGTCGGGCCCCAGTTGCGCGGCTCGCGGCAGTCGCGGCCGGCCTGGAAGCGCCACTGCAGCAGATCGCCGCAGGCTCGCACGTAGTCGCCCCGCAGCAGGGATGTGCGCGGGCTTCCTGGCTTGCGCCAGTTGCCGATTCCGTACTGGCCGACGAAATCCATGTAGATGTCGATTTCGCCCGGGTAAAGGGTGACGCCCGGCAGGGACGCGACGAACCTGCGTTCGTCTTCCTGCGCGAGGTTGCGGGCGAGCGCCGCCGCGCGTTGGCGCGAAATCGGTGGATCGCTCATGCGCACCGGGGTGCCGTCTTCGTAGCGGGTGGACCCGTGCCCGATGGTGGGCACGTCGCCCGCCACCGGGATGATGGGCGTAGCGCTGAATCCCTCGTTCGCCTGCCACGCGCCGAAGCCCGCGGCCGACAGGGTGAGGGCCGCGACTGCCACGCGCAGCGCTGATTGCTTCGCCTGTTCCATCCTCATTCCTCCACGATGGGGCCGCCGCGTGCGGCGCGGCGCCAGCGCCAGACCAACCACGCGATCTGCAGCAGCAGATAGACGATGGTGAGCGCCGCCACGGTGTGGTTGATGGTCCAGTCCTTCGCGATGGACGTTCCCACCACCGCGATGGGTGGCGACACCTTCGCGGCCTCTCCTGCAATGTCTTTCAGCATTTCTTTGCTCATGGTCGTTAATCCCACAGGTGCACCATCGCCCGGGCGGGCTCGGGTGCTTGGACGAGGCGCACGGCCTGGCCCTCGGAGAGGTCGGCCGCCGATCGGGCGAGGCCAGGATTTGCGGCCAGGGTGGCTTCGACGTGGCCGGCCGTGGTGCCGAGCCGGCGCCACGCGAGCGCGTCGAGCGTGTCGTGTGCAGCGGCCCGCACGGTGATGCCGTCGCGCGTAGCCATCACAACAGCGCCGCGATGACGCGGGACCGGCTCTGCACGTCCGCGATGGCCCAGCGCAGCTGCTGCTGGAAGCCCTCGACGCGGCCATCCAGCGCCGCCTGCACGCGGGCGTTCTTGCCGTCGCCCTGGGGCAGCTTGTCCATATCGCGGTAGGCCTCGGCCAGCGCCGCCTGCACGTACCAGTAGATGGCGTTGCGGTACTGCATCACCTTGATGCTCTTTCCGCCGACCTGCGGGGCGGGCACGTCGGCGAGCTTGGTGTGGCCGGCCGCTCGTTGCTCTGCGGCCCACTCCTGCAGCTCAGCGTTCACGGAAGCCATGGCGGCTTCCACCGCAATCGCGAGGCGCTCCACGGTCGCGGTGCCGTCCAGGCGGATGTCTTTGCGCAGCTGCTCGCGCTCGATGTCGGGGAACCAACCGTCGTTGGCCACGGCCGGCTCAGCACCGCGGGCGGGGGGATTGGCGGTGGCGACGAAGGACATGGCTGTTTCTCGAATAGGTGTGGCGGTGGCCCAGGGCCTGCGGCGATGCATGCATGCCTCGGCCCTGGGGCCGCCACGGTGCGGGGGTACGCTCGGTTTGCAGCGACTGGGCCTATTCCTGGTCTTTTCCTGCCAGGCGACGGTCCAGCCGCTCGATGTCTTTTTTCACGCCGGCCCGGGGGTCCAGCTCCATGGCGCGCTGCAGCAGCGGCAGCGCTTCCTTGCACGTCTTGAGGGGGCGCGTCTTCATGTCCACGTCATGGGTGCCGGTCTTGCCCAGCACGGCCCAGCCGGCCGCCTTGTACAGCTTGCTCTTCGCCTGGTCTGGCGTGTCTGCCGCCTCGGTCATGGCAATGGCCTGCGCGGCCAGCAGGATCGCCGCCGGGCCTTGCTTCTTGCCAGCCAGGATCGCTTCGGCGATTTCGTCCTGCACGATGGTGGGTAGGTTCCGGTTGTATTGGTCCGGCGGCTTGATGCCGCTGGCCATGGCGTAGTCGGCAAGCTGCATGGCGCGTTCGTAGTTGCCCGCGTCGATGTGCCACACCAGCACCGTGGCCAGCACATCGTCCTGCGTGCCCGGCCGCGCTTCGAGCACGCCGTCCAGATAGGTGTCGTAGTCCGGCAGCATCGCGCGCTTCGCTTCGATCTTGCGTTCCACGCTGTGCATGTCTTTCAGGGCCAGTCGGTGCTGGTGCAGCTGCGCCAGCTGCAGTTCGTAGGCGGTGCCCACGGTCTGGCCATGGACGTTCGAGGCCTCGGCCAGCGCGGCCTGCTGCAGGGCGAGGTGGTGCATTCGGTGGCGCTGTGCCGGGGTCTGTCGCATGTCGGTTCCAGGGGATGTGGCGGGTTGCTGCCCGCAAATAGCGGCCCCTTTTTTTAGAGCGGCTATTTGCGGCTGGTGGTGCTTTGGCTCAGGAAGCCACGATCTCGATGTTCTCGACCAGACAGGCCTTGCCGAAGTCTTCGACCACGAAGGCGTCATTGCTGCTTTCGTAGGTTTCGATCTG
This sequence comes from Acidovorax sp. PRC11, assembly GCF_031844105.1. Taxonomy (NCBI): domain Bacteria; kingdom Pseudomonadati; phylum Pseudomonadota; class Betaproteobacteria; order Burkholderiales; family Comamonadaceae; genus Acidovorax; species Acidovorax sp. PRC11. The sequence goes on from NZ_JAUZUQ010000004.1 coordinate 95,066, forward strand.
GTCCCGCTTCGGGTTGTCGATCACGCTGCGGCGGCGCGCACCTTCCTGGTAGTAGATGGACAGGTTGTCCAGGCTGGTGATGAGCACCTTGTTCTCGGGAAAGAACGGCACCGACATGGCCTGCAATTCGCCCAGCCGCATCTGGCTGACCACGATGCTGGCGGCCAGCATCTCGGTGGGCGCCTTCTGGCCGTCCACCAGCGGGAACAGCTTGTCATGCATCAGCCCGCGGCCGACGATGGCCACGAGGTCGCCGGCACCGGCATGCCAGGGGTCCAGCAGTGACTTGTAGGCATCGAGCACGAGGCCATCGAGCGACTTGTAGTCGGGCGTGCCGCCCCCCACCACGACCTTGCCGGCCGTCTTCCCGCCAGCGAGCACGCGGCCCGCTGCCTGCTCGCGCAGCTGCTGCAGCCACCCCTTGTTCACGTCCTGCAGCAGCGGCGCGGTGTCACGGTTCGTGTCCGGCAAGGCCTGCTGGCCGTTGAAGCCGATCATGATGCGGTCCAGTGCGCACTGCTGCTGCACTGCGCGGGAAATGCGCAGCTGGAAGTCCTTGAACTTCGCCCACATGTCGAGCTTCGCATAGCGCAGGTGCGTGTCGTAGTTGGTCTGCTCGCAGCTGTAGCCGTGCTTGTCGATCGAAGACACGTCACGGGTGGCCCGGTCGTTCTTGGTCGTGTCGGTGCGGCTCGCCACCGGCCCGTCGGTGCCCAGGCCCAGCTTTTCGCCCTGCTTCTCGTCCACGGGAACGATGTTGATCAGCTTGAGGAAGCCGCTGCTTTCCTGAATGCGGCTCTCCAGGCGCTGCTGCACGCTGGGCGCAACGTTGAATTTCACGTTGGCGTTGGGCACGCCGTTCAGTTTCGCCTGGTCGTCCAGATACTGGTTGAACAGGACGCGGGTTTCGTTCTTCATGGAATCCTCTGTGTGGTGCTGGTGGGTAGTCGATCGCGCCGCGCGCCGCGTCAGCAGTCCGCCTTCATGGAAGCGTCAGCGCCGGTGGCGTGGGGGCGCTGTGACGTGTTGCCGTCCTGGTTGCTCAGCTTTTGCGTGAGCGCGTTGAACTCACCCTGCAGCTTCTCGAGCGCCGCCTTGTCGGCCGCCCGCTCGCGGGCTTGCTGTTGGATCACGGCGTCTGCGGCACCCAGCGCTTCTAGCGTCCGCGTGGCGAAGGCCTCGGGCTTGTCGGGCGCGGGCGCCTGCTTGGGTGCGATCGCCGCGCGCAGCTCGCCCAGCATGTCGGTGAACTTCGTGAGCAGGCCGGCCGCGATGCTTTCCGCTTCACCTTCCAGGCCCAGGTCCGTTTCGACGGCGGCCGAGAACAGGGCACCTTCGCTGTGCTTCTTCCCAGCGAAGGGGTTGCCGGCAGGGTTGCCCGCGGCGAACTTGAGCACCTCGGTGCCGAGGCTCGCCGGGCTGTCGGTGACGGCGAGGCCCGTCATGTAGGCCTCGCCGGTCTTCGCGAAGTTCGGGTCCACCTCGATGCTGGAGAACAGCTTCTGCTTCGCCTTGTTCATGGCCACGAGGGAGGGAAGCGCCTCGATCTGGGCGAACAGCGCCAGCTTGCCGTCTTCGACCGTGCGCGACTCCAGCGCCAGCACGTCGCCCAGCGCGGCGAACGCGCTGTCAGCGGTGACGCCGCGGATGTGCTCCAGCCACACACGGGCGCTGTACGTCGCGGGCTTGTAGTTCTTGGCCATCTGCTCGATCCAGGTGCGCTGGATTTCGCGGCCGTCGGTGGTGGCCCCCTCGGTTGCCACGCGGAAGAATTTGCTGGGCATGTGCGGCTCGGTGCGGTGAAGTTGATCTGTTGTCTATGTTCCGCACACGGGCCCTGCCGCGCAATTTGCGCGCGCTGTGGGGGGGCGAAGCACACTTCGCCGCGCGTGCTTTCCGCGCGCGCGCGAAACACACTGCCCAGGCATGACCGAAGCAGCAGCCACGCCCACCACCAGTGCCCCACGCCGCCCGAGGAAGCGGCCCAGCGCGAGCGCGGCCACCCAGCTCGCCGACTCCATCGACGGTGGCGCGAGCAAACGCCGTGACGCGCGCACGCTGTTCTGGAGCGGCTGGAAACTCACGCACATCTCGGAGCACCTCGGCGTTCCACGCGCCACCCTGCACGGCTGGCACAAGGCGGAGAAATGGGCCGAGGCATCGCCCGCGCAGCGCGTCGAAGGCGCACTGGAAGTTCGCCTGGCCACGTTGATCGCGAAGGACTGCAAGACGGGGGGCGACTACAAGGAAATCGACTTGCTGGGCCGGCAGTTGGAGCGGCTTGCGCGCATTGGCAAGTACCAGCAGACGGGCCGCGAAGTGGATCTGAATCCCGCGATCGCGTCGCGCAACGCGAACCCGAAAAAGCCGCCTGTGAAGAACTTCCTTTCACCCGAGCAGGTGCAGAAACTCAAAGACGCGTTCCGCGGGTCGCTCTACGACTATCAGCGGGTGTGGTGGGAGGAGAAAGATCAGCGCACGCGCGCCATCCTCAAGAGCCGCCAGATCGGGGCCACGTGGTATTTCGCCCGTGAAGCGCTCATCGACGCACTGGAGACGGGCCGGAATCAGATTTTCCTCTCCGCCAGCAAGGCACAGGCGTATCTCTTCCGCCAGTACATCCGCGCATTCGTCTTCCAAGTCCTGGGCGTCGAACTGAAGGGCGATCCCATCGTTCTGGCCAACGGCGCGGAGCTGTACTTCCTCGGGAGCAATGCGCGCACGGCTCAGGGCTACCACGGCAATTTTTATTTCGACGAGTTCTTCTGGGCGCAGGACTTCGAGCTGCTCAACTCGGTGGCCAGCGGCATGGCCACGCACAAGAAGTGGCGGAGAACCTACTTCAGCACGCCCAGCAGCATCCAGCACCCGGCCTATAAGTTCTGGAGCGGCGAGCGCGTCAAGAAGAAAAGCAAGATCGAGGTGGACATTACCCACGGCAGGCTGGCGGGTGGCTTCACCGGCGAGGATCGCATGTGGCGGCACATCGTCACAGTCATCGATGCGCTCGCGGGCGGCTGCAACCTGATCGATCTGGATGAAGTGCGCGAGGAGCGCTCGGACTCCGAGTTTTCCAATCTGTTCATGTGCGAGTTTCTGGATGACTCGCACTCTGTGTTTCCGCTGGTTTCGCTGCAGCCCTGCATGGTCGACAGCTGGGGCCTGTGGAGCGACTTCAAGCCGTTCAGCGAACGCCCCTTTGGATGGGCGCCGGTGTGGGTCGGCTATGACCCCTCGCACAAGGGCGACAGCGCCGGTCTCGTGGTGGTGGCACCGCCTGCTATGCCGGGCGGCCCGCTTCGTGTGCTTCACACCGAGCAGTTCAAGGGCCATGACTTCGAGGCCCAGGCCAAAGCCATCAAGGCCATCACCGCCCGCTACAACGTCGTCGCCATCACGGTGGACACCACCGGTATCGGCCAGGGCGTTTTCCAGCTGGTCCAAAAGTTCTTCCCGGCCGCGCGCGGGATCAATTACAGCGTGGACAGCAAAACGCTTTTGGTGCTCAAGGCGCAGCAAGTCATCGCCGCCCGCCGGCTGCAGTTCGACGCCGGGAACCGCGACTTGGCCGTGAGCTTCATGGCTATCAAGCGCGAGCTGACGGCGAGCGGTCGCAACGTGACCTATGCCGCGGGCCGAAGCGAAGACGCGGGGCATGCCGACCTGGCATGGGCCTGCATGAATGCGCTGTCGAATGAGCCGCTCGACGTGGGCACCGGCCTAGCCAACGTGCAGGGCCAATCCTTCCTTGAAATCTCCGAATGACCATGACGAAACGACAACGCCGGTCCGCCCCGCGGGCATTCAACGCACCTGCAACCGCTGCGCCTGCGGTGGCCGCGTCCGCGCCCCCACAGTCCCAGTCCTTTACCTTCGACCTGGGGGAGCCCGAACCCGTCATCGGTGGGCGGTCGGCGCTGCTGGAGTACGCGGAGTGCATGCAGTCCGGCGAGTGGTACGAACCGCCCGTGTCCCTTGCCGCCCTCGCGCGGCTGCTGCGCGTGGGCGCGCACCATGAATCGGCGTTGCGCTTCAAATGCAACGTGCTGGCCAGCACGCTGGAGCCTTCCCCGTGGCTCGGCGCAGCGGCCTTCCGCGGCTTCGCGCTGGATTTTCTGGTGCTGGGCAATGCCTACTTGGAGCGTCGGCGGAACGCCCTCGGCGGCCTGCTGGAGCTGCGCCACGCGCTGGGCAAGTACGTGCGCCGGGGCGTCGATCTGGACCGCTTCTTTTTCGTCACCGATCTGCAGAGCCCGCACGAATTTCCGCGGGGTGAGGTGCTGCAGTTGCGCGAACAGGACATCCATCAGGAGGTGTACGGCCTGCCCCCGTATCTCGGCGCGTTGCAGTCTGCAATGCTCAACGAATCGGCGACGCTGTTCCGGCGCCGGTACTACAACAACGGCAGCCACGCGGGGTTCATCTTGTACGTGACCGATGCGGCACAGTCCCAGGGCGACATCGACAAGATGCGGGAGCAGCTCACGAAAACGAAGGGCGCAGGTAATTTCCGCAATCTCTTCTACTACGCGCCGGGCGGAAAAAAGGAAGGCATCCAGCTGATCCCCATCAGCGAGGTGGCGGCGAAGGATGACTTTCTGAACATCAAGAACACGACGCGCGACGACGTGCTGGCCGCCCACCGCGTGCCGCCGCAGCTGATGGGCATGCTGCCCAACAACGTGGGCGGGTTCGGCGACGTGGAGAAAGCGGCGACGGTCTTTGCGCGGAATGAGATCGAACCGCTGCAGGCGGCTATGGGCCACGCGATCAACACCTGGGCAGGGCAGGAGGTATGCCGATTCCGGCCGTACCTGCTACAGGCTGCCCCGGCCGCGTAGGCCCCATCCTGCGTGCACGCCCTGGCGGGCGCGCTACCCTGCGGGCATGGAACCGCCTGCCATTCTCCGATCCGACTCCGCGCCAGGCAGCGCCGCCCGCCTGGCCGACACCGCGGCGACCGCTTGGCGTTGCCACGTTGCGCAGCTGCGCTTCTGCGGCGTCTACATGCCGGCCGCGCTGGTGTGGGAGCACCATGCGTGCGCGGGGTGGTTCATCTGCCAGACCACAGGCACTCAGGAGTGGAGCGCCAATCTGTCGAGCGACCAGACAGGCCAGAACTCTCTGACGTTCCCGCTGTTTCGGATCGGCGCGGCGGGTGTCGCGGAGCGGGATGGGGTGTACCTGCTGCGCGGGCAGCAGTGGGACGCCGGGCGCCTGCAGTGCTGGCCGCAGGATTGGCTGTGCGGCCCGACCGCCGAAGCCACGCGCGCGGCGTTGATGCCCCTGGATGGATGGCTTCGGGCGCGCTACACGGGCACGGTGTGACGCCTCCTATCCGGGCTCGCTCGGCGTGTCCTGTTCGGCCGCTATCGGCGCCCACTCTCCGAGCCCGGCGGAAAGCGCAGAGCACGCGAGTGCCGTGCGCCGGTTGATCCTCTCGGCCCCGGAAAGCATGTCCGCGTAGGTCGAGCTGCCTACGCCCAGCCCTGTCCTGTGGCCCTCAGCCGGCACTTCCCGCCAGGGCCTCCAAGGACTGTGTACCCCTCCGGCCCCTGCCACGCCTCCGATCGTCCCTCTACGGCCCTCCTGGGGGCCTTCGCGCACCCCCTCGACGCCCCCCGCCCCCTCCCGCCCCTGCCTCATAGGGGCGGGTTTGACCTTCGGCGCGCGGTCGAGACCCCGCCGCGCCCGCTCGCTTGATGTGTCGATTTCGTCGGCAGTGCCGGCACAGCGCCCCGCGAGGCCCGGCGCGGGCCCGTGGGCGGCTGGAGGGTGGCTTTTCATGTCGGGATTCGTCGGAATCTGACGTGTTGGCAGATGCCCGCATGCATCCCGCCGCCAAATGCCCAGGAAGGCCCTTCCCCGGCCCGTGGAGGCGCCAATTCTTGATGGCCCACGGTATGGCCTACAAAAACGCCTCATCGCGCTCTATGGCGCTTACTTGCTTGATCCATGGATGACACCCTCTCCGCCAAATGAACAAAGCCCTTGGATGATTTCAAGGGCTTTTTTCTTTGTGCGGCGCCCGGCCACCGTGACGCGTCCAACACGGACCCTTCTGGCTCGTCACCTCGCCTCGGTGCTGCCATCTTTCCAAGAATGCCAGCCGCATCTGGCAACCGTAGGGGGAGCGCGCGGAACCCCATCACACGGTGCAGCAGCGAAAGACGGTTATCCCCCTAGCCTTGTCGGTAGCCGTGCGCTATAAAGGCATCGCGGGTGATCTGTCATTCGCGCCCAAAAAAAGCTACACACGAGGGAGGGATCTATGCGTGCACTCAGACTGCTGGTCGCATGTCTTGTTTTCATCGGTGTTACTGGCTGCAGCGCAATTCGCAGCTACACCATGCCAGAAGAAGAAAATCTGTTGAGTGGGGCGGGATCGATTGTCGTCCAAAGTGCCAAGAAAAATGAGAAAGCCCGAGCGGAGAGCTATGAACTGGTTCACATAGATGAACTGCTCCATACTTATGAACTGGACGATATTGCAGCGGTCAGCGAAAACACGAACCAAGAGAGTTTCAAGTACCGCCGCAATGATTTGCAGGATCGCCTCATTGCCGCCTCGAATCAGCGTTGCGCAACGTATCTGAGAGTACTGACCGCTTCGAAGTCGCAAACCCAGATGGGATGGAGTGGCCTTGCGACGCTGCTGTCGGGGGCAGCCGCCGTGACAACGCCTGCTGCTGCGGCCAAAGTCCTCGCCGCTGGAAGCACTGTTTCGAACGGCCTGCTGAGCCAGTTCAACGAGGCCTATTTCAGCAACCTGACGGTGCAGGTGATTTCCACGGGGATCGCAAAGCAGAGAGAAGCGGCTCTGGTGAATATTCAATCTCAGCGCAATGCGTCTTTGGTGGACTATCCCGTGAACCGGGCAGTGGCGGACGCTTTGAACTACCACGCCATGTGCAACCTCGTCACAGGCTTGGAAACTGCCGCTGCTGCCACGAAAAACGCCACCGCAGCAGACGTGGCAAGAATGTCCGCGGTAGTTCCTCTGCAGTGAAGCTCGCCCCCTTCAAGGGGGAGAATCACCGAGGCCGGTCAGGCGGGGCTTTGAATATCTGCGGTCGGAAGGAGGGGAGTCATGCAGTTCTCGAAAACTTTTAAAGGAATATTGGTCGCTGGCTTGTTGCTGGTGGGCACCTGGGTGGGGGCTTTTCAGATCGGTCCCTTGGGGACGCAGCATGAAGAGCGCCTGACCAACGAGACGAACTCGACGCTGGCGCGCATCGCGGGATCTCTGGGGGTGCTGATCAAGACGCCGGTCCATGAGGAAATCACCCACCTCGGCAAGTGGTGCCATGTGGCGCAAGCCGATCTCGCCACCGACACCTACTGCAGTGGGCGCGATGTGGGGTTCGCTTCGCCCTATGTGATCTACGGCGTCCGGTGGAACGACCTGCCGCCGTTTCGGCTGGAGAAAGACCAGGGCAATTGCGATTACCTGGGGAAGAAGAATGTCTGCCGTGCGGACCAGACCATCCGCTTTTCCACGCAACCTGCGTGCTGGTATTGCCTCTTCAAGGACGCCGAGCGCCAGGCCCGGACGAAGACCATCGCGGGCTGCAACAAAACGGAGAACAGTGTCCCCGGCAACCTGATGACGCGGTCGCACTTCGGCGACTTGCAGTTCCTGCATGGGATGGCCAACGCGTCCGGTATCCATCCCGTGGCTACGAGAGCCCAGATCCTGGACTGGCTGGAGTTCGCATGGAAGGTGTCGTCCAAGGAGATCCTCCCTCAAACCTTCCTGAAGGACATCGACAATCCGTCCATCAAAAATCACTTCGGTTGCACCGAGTGGAGGGTCGTGGACCTGTATCTGCTGGGGCGACAGGATGCTGCCAGCGGCCTGGTTTCCCAGATTCGCGAGATCGCCTTCGGCTCGGTGCTGCACACCGTCCAGGATTCGTTCGCTGCCGCCCATGCCGAGCGGGAGCCGCAACCTGCCGGGGCGCAGTGTGAAGGCTCGGTGTATGCCATGCCTGCCAGGATCGTGGAGTTCCACGCCTATGGCGCTCAAGATGGCGTGCTGCATGACCACGACGACAGCCGGGAAGCGATGACGGCGGTTGCCAAGGACCGGTGGCCCGAAGCCGTGGAAGTCACTCGCAACCTGTTTGAACTCCAGGCGGACGGAGCCAAATGGGCGGACGCCAGCAGTTACCTCCAATGTGTTTTTACGCTGAGTGATGACCGCCGGGCTTCTTCGCCGGGGGATGCCTACCGGCGCGCCGACATGCCCTACAGGCAATGATGGTCATTGTGTGTTCCTGGATGATGGCCGGGTGATGGCCGGGTGATGGCCGGGTGATGGCAGGCGCTGCGGTGGCTGCCGTGGGCACTCAACGTTGGCTTGAGGCTGGTTGCTGAGGTTCAGCGGAGACCATTGAACCGCACCCGAAGCTGTCCACGCGCTTACCCCGCGATCCGCGGCACTCCACCCGGCGCAACCATGTCCCCCGCCGAAGGCGCCATCCGCGGCCGGGCCGCCCGCACGTTCTCCACGAAACTGTCGGCCGGCAGGGGCCTGCCGTGCAGCCAGCCCTGCTGCGACGGGCAGTGGTTGGCATGCAGGAAGTCGGATTGCTCCTGCGTCTCGACGCCTTCGGCCACGACGTGCAGGCCGAGGTGGGAGCCCATGGACAAAATCGAGCAGACGATTCCGACGCTGGCGGTGTCGTCGGGCAGCCCGGTGATGAAGCTGCGGTCGATCTTGATCTCGTAGAGCGGCAGCTGTCGCAGGTAGGAGAGGCTCGAGAAGCCCGTGCCGAAATCGTCGATCGAGAAACGCACGCCCAGCTCGACCAGTTCCGCGAGGCGTTCCGCCGCATGGTTCACGTCGGTGATCAGCAGGCCTTCCGTGATCTCCAGTATCAGGCCCGAGGCGCGGGCACCGCTCGTCTCCAGGGCGTGCCGGACTTCGTCGACGAAGCCCGGATGCTTGAATTGCGCCGGGCTGATGTTGACCGCCAGGGTGAGCGAGGGGTCTTCGCGGTGGAGGTCGAACAGGATCCCGCAGCCGGTCCTCAGCACCCAGGCGCCCAGTTCGATGATGAGGCCGGAGGCTTCCGCCAGTGCGATGAACTGGTCCGGGGGCACCATGCCGCGGCTTGGATGGCGCCACCGCAGCAGGGCCTCGCCGCCGGTCAGCCGGCGGTGGGCGTCGTGCTGCGGCTGCACGTGCAGGAACAGCTGGTCGGAGCCGATGGCCGCGCGCAGGTCCTGCTCCAGCGCCAGCCGTTCATGGAAGCCCGCCAGCATGTTGTGCTCGAAGAACACGGGATGGTTGCCGCCCTGCGTCTTGGAGCGGCGCAGCGCCAACTGCGCTTCGCGCAGGGCGTCGAGGCCGTCCCGGGTATCGGCATGGATGAGGCTGATGCCCGCGCTGGCCTGGATGTGGAAGGACTCCGGGCCCAGGTGGAACGGTGCGGCCAGGCTGCGCAGCAGTTTCGCCGCGACGCCTTCCGTCAGCGCGCGGATGTCGGCGTCGGTGCGGCCTTCCATGCGCAGCACCACCACGAATTCGTCGCTGCCGGTACGCGCCAGCGTGTCTCCGCGGCGCAGCACGCTTTTCAGGCGCCGCGCGGTCTCGCACAGGACGTCGTCGCCGATCTGGGTGCCGCGCGCCACGTTGAGCAGCTTGAACTGGTCGATGTCCACGCAGATGACCCCCGCGGAGCCTGCGCCGCCCGCCACCTGGATCTGCTCCGACGCCAGTTGCTCGAGCAGGTGCCTGCGGTCCATCAGGCCCGTCAGCGCGTCGCGTTGCCACGGTGCCCTGGATGCCGGTGGGACGGCGCTGTCCGGGGGGCCGGAGGGCTGCCCGTCCGGGCGCGCATGCCGGGTTTCGGCAATGGCGACGCCCCCCTTGCCGGCCTGCTTGACGGCGTACATCGCGGCATCGGCGGCATGGATCAGGGTCTCGACGCTGGTGGCGTGCCGCGGGTAGCTGGCCACGCCCACGCTTGCGCCGACCTGGGCGGATTCCTCGTTGGGCAGCACGAACGGCTGCTCGAAGCTGTCGATCAGCTCCCGGGCCAGCGCCGAGACGCTGGGGTGGAGCGCGTCCACGCCCATGATGACCACCACCAGCTCGTCGCCGCCCAGCCGGCCCACGACGTCGCCGTTGCGCTGGAAGAGCGTGCGCAGGCGCCGGGCGGCCTCCACCAGCACGGCATCGCCCGCGGCATGCCCCCAGCGGTCGTTGACGGACTTGAATCCGTCGAGGTCGATGAACATCAGGGTGACGTCGCCCAGGTCCTGGCTGAGGGTAGCGTCGTCGACGTGCTGGCCGAGCAGGGTTTCGATGTAGGCGCGGCTCTTGAGCCCCGTGAGCGCATCGTGCTCCGCACGGTGCTGCGCAGCGCTCTCCTCGTTCTTGCGCCGCGTGATGTCGTAGAGCACGCCCTCGACGCGCTGCTCGCTGCTTTCCGACCGCTCCATGCACGACACCATGCAGTGCACCCACAGTTTCGTGCCGTCCGGGCGGATCAGTTCGAGGTCGGCGGACTCCGGTTCCAGGGAGCTGCAGGCTTCGTCGATCAGCTCCTGCAGCTGCGCTGGGCGGAGGAAGAAGGCGGAAATGAAATCCTCGGCGTGCGCGGCCGCCACCTGGCCGGCCTGCAGGTTGAGCAGGCGCTCGAAGGCCGGGTTGGCGTGCAGCAGCCGGCCGGCCGCGGAGAGGATGAAGATGCCCGCGCTCGTGGAGTCGAAGATGCCCCGGTAGCGGGCCTCCAGGCCCGAGATCTCCTCGCGCATGGCGCGTTCGCGTTCGAGCGCGCCCTGCTGCATTTCCAGCAGGCGGTTGACGGCCGTGGTGACGATGCCCACCTCGTCGACCGCGTGGCGCGGATCGATCGATACCCGGCGCGACGTACCCGGCGCGATCGTGGCCAGCTCCGCGGCCAGCTGGTGCATCGGGCGCGACAGCATGCGCCGGGCCAGCATGCTGAACACGCCCAGCACGCCGACGAGCAGCACGGTGATCGCCGCCACCACCAGGGCGGCCTGCCGGCCGGCCTCGGACGTCAGCCGCTGGTAGTCGAGCCAGACCTGCAGATCGCCGATCCGTCCTTCGTACCGGAAGGGCGACATCAGGGGCGACTCGAAGGTCGGCGCGGCCGTGGCGCTCCGGCCGACGGCGGCAGGCTCGGCTTCCGGGTTGGAGTTGGTGGCCATCGTCACGCCGGCCGCGTCGCGCACCCCCACGCGGGCGACGGCGGGATGGCGGGCCAGGCCGTCCACCAGTTCCTTGAGCAGCAGTTCGTCGCGCGCATACACCCCGACAGCCATCGTCTGCTGCACGGCCGCGGCGATGGCGCGCGCGGAGGCTTCGGAGTTCTCCAGGTAGTGCGACCGGGCGCTGAGGTAGAGGATGACGGCGACCAGGATCGCCATCACGCCCGCGACGCCCACGACCGCCCACTGGAACCGGCGATGGAGGCTTCTACTGCGCATGGGGAGCGGGGCGGCGAAAGGAGCGCACGTGCGGCATCACGGCAGGTGCATCACCACCCGCACGGAATTGTCCTGCGGGGGGCGGGTGAGGTAGCCGATGGCGGACGGATCGCTGCGCAGGCGCTGCAGCATGGCCGTGTCGTCTTCGGCGGTCTGCGGCGGACGCACCTGGCCGGTGAAATGCAGGCGCGCCCAGTAGCTGTTGATGCGCGCGATGTCCATGCCGGTGAGCAGCTGGTAGAACTCGGCGCGCGCCGGGCCGTCGCGCTTCTGGTCCAGCGGCGTGGCGATGCTGCCGTCGGAGAATGCGCGGGTCCTGCCGGTGTAGATGGCCACCAGTTCGTTCTGGTTCACGGACCGCAGCGGGCTTTGCGCGGACACCACCACATAGAGGGGGGCTGCGGCCACGGTGCACTGCAGCGCATGGACCGCCAGCGCGGTGGCGGTCAGTACGCAGGGAAGTTTCGGGAATGCGCGCGGCATCACTGGCCCCAGACGAAGTCGACCAGCAGGGACACGAGGGTGCCTTTCGCGGCCTGCCCGTCGTGGTTGCGCCAGCCCGCTGCGCCGTTCTGCCGGACATGGAACCGGTCGACCTGGAATTTGAGCGCGGCGTTCGATGCGAAATCCCACCGGAAACCCACGCCGACCGTGCGCTGGTCGAACCGGAACTGGTTGGCCGCATAGGTCGCGTAGCCTGCCAGCATCTGCGCCTGCTGGGCCGCGGCAGGCCCCGCCACGGGAGCGAGCGAGGAGGCGACATCGGGAGTGGCCAGTGCTGCCTCCCGCGGCCTGGTGCGGCTGGCGAGGGCGTAATAGGTCACGGTGTCCTTGCGCCACGCCGCGCTGACGTAGCCCCGGTAGGCATCCAGCGTGCTTCTTGGAACGCCCAGCCGGCTGCCTTCGGCCACGAAGGTCCAGGGGCCGCTGTCGTATTGGGCGGCGAGCGCCAGGTAAGTGGTGGCGCCGCCGGTCCAGAGCTTCTGGTGCAGGGGGGCGATCGCCTCGCGCACGCCGGGGACGGGAGACTGATGCAGGGCGCCGACGCCCTGGAGCAGCGCCCTGTATTCCGGGCCGTGGTCCATGTTCACCCGGGACTGCATATAGCTGAGTTTGAGCAGGAGCCCGCCCGACTCCCGCGACAGGCCCACCGCCAGGATGTCGTCCACGCTCACCGGACTGTAGGAGCGGCCGCCGTCGGTGGCACTCGTTCTGATCGTGCCGGTGGTGGCACGCAGGCGCCACGACGCACTGCCCATGTTCCAGCGCTGCTCCACGTCCAGGCCATCGACGTTCACGACCGGCGCGAAGGCGTAGAAGTCGGTGGGCGGGCGCGCCCAGGTGAAGGCATAGCCGACATTGCGGCTTTCGGAATACAGGAACAGGTCCGGGCTGACCCGGCCCAGGCGCAGGCGGGTGTTCGCCCACGGCCGGTAGCCGACGTAGGCCTGCTCGATCGCTTCGCCGGAGAGTGCTCCCCGGGCCCGGTGCAACAGGACGCCCTGGACCGCGGCCTCCCAATCGTTGCCGTGGGTCCAGTCGATCTGTGCGCCGAGCCGGGAGTCGATGGTGGCGCTGAGGTCGGACGCGGCGCCCTTCTGCGCGGTGCTGCGGATCAGCCCCCAGCGCGGGGCACCGGTCTTGTCGACCAGGCCCACGGTGCCGAAGCCGCTGAGGGTGAGGCTGTCGTCCGCCGCTTCCTGGGCCTGGGCCTGGACAGCCAGGCCCGAACCACATGCGAGCACCAGGGTGACGAAAGAGATGCTGCGCACGGAACGGATACCTGGATGTGAAAAAGAGTCGCTGGAAATCCACGCGGCAGGGGAAATGGCCGATGGGATGGTCGAGGCAGAGGTGGGGCAGGGTGCCTCGGCCCTTCCGGGACGGCGGGGCATGTGCTGAGACGGCCCGGAAGCGGCGGACAAATGTTTCTACCGACCCACCAAAATTTATCAGAATTTTACTTATTGATGCATTTGTCAATCATCAAGTTATATTTTTGCTGATTTATTCCTGTTGTTTTTTGGTTGCCGTGTCATCTGCCGTCGGGCGTGCGTGTAGGACATGCTCTGCGCCGCGGGGCGCAACGGCACACCGGGATTTTCAGCAGGGGCCACCGGCAGGCGAGGTCCGCCTGGGACCTGTCTTACCCATGCTATACATCGACCCACGTAACTGCCATCCCAGAGGACCGCATGCCCCTATCGATCCACTCCTTCCTGAAACCCACCGTGGCAGCGCTGGCGATCGCCGGCGGCGGCGCGGTGTGCGCCCAGGGCACGCCCATCGATGCCGCGGCGTTCGACGCGCTGGTGGCGCAGGGCCCCGTCGCGAGCGCCGAAGCCATCGCCGCGAGCCCGTGGGCCAGCAAGATCAAACAGGCCGGCACGCTGCGCCTGGGAGGCACGCAAACGTCGAACCTGTTCTCGCTGCTGAACGAGAAGGACGGCAAGCTGCGCGGCTTCGATGCGGGCATCGCCCAGCTCCTCACGCGCTACATCCTGGGCGATGCCTCCAAGGTCCAGTTCACGCAGGTGAACTCGTCCACGCGCGAGCAGGTGCTGATCAACGGCCAGGTGGACACGGTTATCGCCACCTATTCCATCACGCCCGCGCGCGCCGAGAAAATTTCCTTCGCCGGGCCGTACTACACCTCGCAGGCTGCGGTGCTGGTGAAGGCGAACAACCAGGCCATCCAGTCCTACAACGACCTGGGTGGCAACAAGGTCGCCACGCAGGCGGGCTCCACGGGTCCGGCGATCCTCGCGCAGTTCGCGCCCAAGAGCACCGTGCAGGAGTTCCAGACGCACCAGGAGGCGCTGGATTCGCTGCGCCAGGGCCGCGTGGCCGCCTACGTGACCGACTACACGCTGCTGCTCAATACCCTGAGCCTGGGCACCGGCGACGCCAAGCTCGCGGGCGCCCCGTTCGGCGCGCAGGACCCGTACGGCATCGGCCTGCCCAAGGGCTCGGACGGCGTGGCCTTCGTCAACGCGTTCCTGAAGAAGATCGAGGCCGACGGCACCTGGGCCAAGCTCTGGACGATCGCCATCGGCCAGCGCACCGGCAGCACGGCCGTCCCGACGCCGCCCGCGCTGCCCTGAACCGATGGGCGAGGTTGCCAAGCTCCTGGCCGACCACGGGCCTGCCTTCGGGCAGGCCCTTTTGCTGACCTGGAAGCTCACCGCGCTGTCGTTCGTGCCGGGCGTGCTGCTGGGCTTGGGGGTGGCGATGCTGCGGCTCTTTCCGCTGCCGCCGCTGCGCTGGGTGCTCACCCTCTACGTCGAGACCTTCCGCAACATCCCCAGCGTGGCGCTGCTGATCTTCATCGTGTTCGCGCTGCCCGATCTCGAGTTCGTGATCGACTACGAGCCCAGCGTGGTCCTGACGCTGGTGCTGGTCTGCTCCGCGTTCACGGCGGACTACGTGCGCTCGGGCATCAACACCATCCCCGGCGGGCAGATCGAGGCCGCGCTCAGCCTGGGGATGCGGCCCGCGCGCATCATCTGGTCGGTGGTGCTGCCGCAGGCGCTGCGCTCGGTGGTGCAGCCGATGACGTCGCTGCTCATCGCGCTGATGCTGTCCACCTCGCTCGCGTCGCAGGTGCCGTTCCCGGGCCGGGAACTCACCACGCTCGTCTCCAAGATCGCCACCGACTCCGCCGCCGGCATGGCCGCCTTCGCCGTCGCGGCCGCGATGTACGTGGCCACCGGCCTGCTCATCGCCTGGGCCGGCGCGGCGCTGGACCGGAAGCTGCGGATCCTGCGATGAACCGATCCCTCGAAGACATCCTGTTCGGCGCGCCGACGCCCCGGGCCCGCACCCTCAGCCGCGGGATGAGCGTGGTCGCGGCGGGCGTGCTGCTTTTGCTCGCGGCCGGCATCGTATGGCGCTTCCATGCCGTCGGGCAGCTCGATGCCCGCTACTGGAAATTCTTCGCCTGGCCGACGACCTGGGCCTTCCTGGCCAAGGGCCTGCTCGGTACGCTGGCCTCGGCGGCGATGGCCGCGGTGATCGCGCTCTCCCTGGGCCTGGTGCTGTTGGCGGGGCGCCTGGCGCGGACGCGCCTCGTGCGCTGGCCGGCCGTGGCGGCCATCGAGTTCCTGCGGGGCACGCCGACGCTGCTGCTCATCTACGTGTGCTTCCTGGTGCTACCGTCGGTCGGCATCAAGCTCAGTACCTACTGGATGCTGACCCTGCCCATCGGTTTGAGCACCGCCGCGGTGGTGGCCGAGGTCTACCGCTCGGGCGTGCTCGCCGTGCCGCGCGGCCAGGCCGATGCCGCGCGCAGCCTGGGCATGACGGAGATCCAGGTGTTTTTCTCGATCGTGTTCCCGCAGGCGCTGCGCTACATCGTGCCGGCGCTGGTCGCCCAACTGGTGATCGTGGTGAAGGACACCACCTTCGGCTATGTCGTCACCTATGGCGAGTTGATGCAGAACGCCCGCGTGCTCATCGCCAACTACCACTCGCTGGTGCCGGTGTACCTCATCGTGGCGGCGCTGTACTGCCTGGTGAACTACGCGATCTCGCGGGCGAGCCGGCGGCTGGGGCGGCCGGTGCATTGAGAGCGGCCGTGTGCCGGGCGGCTGCTGACGGCGCCCGAACCCGATCCGGCGATTCCCGCCGCGGCTATGCCTGGCTGCTGCGCGCGACCAGCGATGCCGCCAGCAGCCGCGCGGACTTCGCGCTCACGCCCTTGCCCGTGATCGACAGCGCCGGCGAATGGGCGAGCATGCGTGCAAACACCGCCTGCACTTCGTCCGCGCGGATGTCGCCGATCAGCGCGATCGTCTCGTCCAGCGGCGTGGCGGTGCCGTGCGCGAACACTTCCTCCACGGCCCGCTCCATCGTCGCGAAGGGCCGCTCGCTGGCCCGCACGCGGGAGACGGTGAGCTGGTTCTTCGCGCGCTCCAGGTGCACCGGGTCGATCGCGGATGCCTGCGCCTGCAGCAATTCGCCCGTGGCACGCACCAACGCTTCGACCTTGTCCGGCGTGGTCACCGCATGCATCACGAAATTGAGCCACGCGTCGCCACTGTCGATCGTGGCATCGGCGTTGTAGGCCAGGCCCAGCCGCTCGCGCACCGTGTCCACCAGCGGCGAGGACATGCCGCCGCCGAACAGGTTCGCCGCGAGCGCTGCGGCCAGGCGCCAGCGTGGGGGCAGCAGGGCCTGCACCGTGCATGCATCCTGCCATTCCGGCGCGCAAGGACCGGGCAGCGGATAGGCGATGTTCAGGAACACCTGCGACACCTGCGTGAAGCGGCGTGCCACGGCCTGGCCGACGTGCGGGGCGGGCGCGGGCGGCTGCACCCCGGCGTCGGCCTGTGCCCCCGATGCGGACACAGGCGCGGGCATGGCAGAGAACAATTCTTCCGCGCGCCGCATCCATGCATCGACGTCGAAGTTCCCCGCAGCCGCCACGATGGTCTTGCCGGCCACGTAGTGCCGCTGCACGTGCCGCACCAGGTCATCGCGCGTAAAGCCTTCGATGTTCTCCACCGTGCCGATCACCGGCATGCCCATCGGATCGTCGCCCCACAGCGCGCGGTCCAGCAGATCGCTGGAGCTGTCCTCCGGGTCCTCGTCGTACTCGATCGCCTCCTGCCGGATCACGTCCAGCTCGCGCTGCAGCTCGGCCTCGGGGAACGTGCTGTGCAGCACGATGTCCGCCGTCATGCCCAGCAGCTGCAGCGCATGCTGCCCCAGCCCGGTCATGAAGTAGCCGGTGCTGTCCTTGCCCGTGTAGGCGTTCACGTCCGCGCCCAGCCGCTCCGCATCGAGGTTGATCGCCTGCACCGACCGCGTGGCCGTGCCCTTGAACGCCATGTGCTCCAGCACGTGGCTGATGCCGTTGGTCTCCGGCGTCTCGTCGCGCGAACCCACGCGCAGGAACACGCCGACGCTGGCGCTCTGCACGTGGAGCATGGGGAGGGCGAGGAGGCGGACGCCGTTGGGGAGGGTGTGGAGGAGGGGAGAGGAAGAGGGAGAAGGAGAGGGGGAGGACGAACTCCCCATGGATGTGCGCGCGCTCATGCCTGGGCCCATGGGTTGATGACGGTGACGCCTGCCGCTTCGAAGGGGCTGGTGTCGCGGGTTGCGACGGCAAAGCCGTTGGCCGCAGCAATGGCGGCGATGTAGCCATCGGCCGTAGCGATAGCCAGGCCGGCGCTGCGTGACTTTGCGATCAGCTTGGCATAGGACTGCGTGCAGGCCAGATCGAAAGGCAGTACCCGGCCCGCGAACAGGGGCAGCACGCGCTTTTCCAGGTTGTCCTGGAGGCCTGCGCGCCGCTTGCCTGCCGGCAGCAGGGCGACGCCCGCCCGCAATTCCGCCACCGTGATGGCGGAAAGGAACAGGGTTTCCATGGCCTGGGCATCGATCCACTCGATCACGCGCGGCTCCGGGGCTTGCCGCAGCGGCTCCGACATCACGTTGGTGTCCAGCAGGATCATTCGAAACTCACCGGGCGGGAGGGCGCCTTGTCGCGCACCTGTTCGAACACCGCGAATTCCTCATCGCTCAGCCGGGCTTGGCGCCCCATGTCGGCCAGTAGCGAACCCAGTTTCACACGCCCCTGGGGGCTGATGGCGGATTCGAGGATGTCGCGCACTTCGGCCTCCATGCTGTGGCCGTGTCGGGCGGCACGGACGCGGAGGGCGCGGTGTACTTCTTCGGGGAGGTTGCGGACGGTGAGCATGGCCATGGTGGGGTTCTCGAGTGCGTTCGATGCATGCATTTTATGACAATGCATGCAAATGGCTTGGCTCCGTCCCCTGATGTCATCAAAACCAACGCCAGCCCCCGAGGCAACGGCTCCCCGAGCACCCACCGCTGGTCAGCTTCGTCCATCACCGTCACCTTCCCGCATATCCGGCGACTGAGGTGGTGCGCTGTCGGCCTGTCTGGCGCAATGGCTACAGCGTCGTGTCGTCGGTGCTGCAGGGCGGCCACCTGTGGCAGTGGATCGTGGTGGTGATGCTTACCAAGATCGTGGCGACTGCGCTGAGTTCGGGCAGCGGCGCCATCGGCGGCGTGTTCACGCCCTCGCTGTTCGTCGGCGCCACGGCCGGCAGCGTGCTCGCCCAGCTCGCGGCCCTGGCGCTGCCCGCCGCCTGGGTGGGCGACCCGCGCGCTTTGGCCCTCATCGGCATGGCCGCCGTGCTCACCGCCGTGACCCATGCCCCGCTGATGGCCATCGTGATGGTGCTGGAGATGACGAACCAGTTCCAGATGACGGTGCCGGTGATGCTGGCCTGCGTGGTTGCGTATGCGGTGAGTACGCAGTTCGGGGGGCGGCCGTTGTATGGGAATCCGATTGAGGAGCAGCGGTGAGGGGTGGAGCGGGGCGGGTTTGTGGTGTCGGGATTGCTTTGTGGCTCGCGGCCGCTTGTCTATGACCGATTCAGGCTGATCTCAGTCATTCGCATATGCCGGCCTAGATGGCGGAAACTAGCAGCAACGGTCTTTCATCCGAGCGCTTCATCTAAGATCGGCGCCGGTGCATGTGCAAATGGCTGCCGACCGGCGACAAGGGCCCAAGCTGTTTCATAATCCCCAGGAATGCAAGCAAATTCAATCGCTCTGGGTTCAGGCGCCCAAGGTGCGGTTGAGCCGCTGCTTCGCTGGGCCGGCAGCAAGAAAAAGCTGCTTCCGGTGTTGCTAGCTGCCGTGCCAGCCGACGCCGAGCGCTACATCGAGCCCTTCGCGGGCTCGGCCGTCCTCTTCCTGCGCTTAGGGGCGGCGCATGCGGTTCTGAGCGACCTCAACGAATCGCTGATTGAGACCTACCGCGTCATTCAGCGCTGCCCACGTGCCGTGTGGGAGCGGGCTTCGATGCTCGGCGACACACCTGAAGACTACTACGCGATCCGCGCGGTCCCGCGCGAGCATCTGAACGTCTTTGAGCGCGCGGCACAGTTCGTCTACCTCAACCGCTACTGCTTTAATGGCGTATATCGCACCAACCGAGCAGGCCAGTTCAACGTAGCACGCGGTAAGGGTCACCTCTTCATGCCTGACCTCAATGCGTTCAAGGCGTTCGCGGGACGACTGCGCGAGGCCGAGCTGCGCTGCAGCGACTTCGAAGAGATCCTGGGCGAGGCAGCGACTGGAGATTTTGTCTATCTCGACCCACCATATGCCCTCGGTGACAAGAGGGATCGCGGCGAGTACGGCTGTGACGCCTTCCGCGAGAAGGACGAGCGTCGGTTGATCGCCGCGCTGCTCGCAGCTGACCGTCGGGGCGCAAAGATCCTGCTGTCTTATTCGCCGGCAGCGACCGTGTTGCAAGCTCTCAAGAAATGGCGCCGCCATAATCTCACCGTCGTACGCAACGTGGCTGGCTTCACTGCGGCCCGTAGGTCGGCCGACGAGGTGCTGCTGTCCAACTACGATTGGTCGCGCGGTTAGGATCTCGATAAACCAATAGTCAAGGGAGCGCGTAGTGGAGGACGCTACCGAGCGAGAGCAAAGCCCCGTCGAGGCTGTCTTCGCGATTTTGGGTGATCCGCACTTCACTGAAGAGCACGGGTCCCACCTCAAGATTAATAAGGGTGGTGAGCTGGCCAGCAACGTCCCGACCACTAACCCTTGGGCGGGACTCAATGACCTGGTCGCTTCTCGAGGGCTGAAGGCCGACGCTATCCTGTGTCCGGGCGACATCGCCTTTCAGAGCAGCGCCATCACGCTGTCTGCCGGCTGGAAACACATGGTCGACCTGGGCGAACGCATGGGCTGCGAGCACGTCATCTGTGCCACAGGAAACCATGACGTGACCTCCCGCAGCCAGGCTGAAAACCTAAAGAAAGCGGTGATTCGCAACCTGAAGGCAGGCTACGGCCCGTTCGAACAGCTGAAGTGTTTGCACCCGCCCTATCCGTCGGTGACGCGTGGGGACACAGACCACCTGCAGGGGCGAGACCATCGCGTGCGCTATTTCGGCGCCGGCCTGTTGCTGGTGACGGCAGCCAAGTACCAGATACTGATCGTGAATAGCTGCGGCGAGCACGGGCACGACGAGTTCGAGCACGAGCGCGGCACCTTCCCGCCCTCGGCCGTCAATGAACTAAAGGCTGCGCTGAAGCAGTGCGACCCGGCGAAGATCAGCGTAGCTGTCATGCATCATCCTCCGGAATCGCATACCCAGGATGGTGCTGGCGCCCACGATTTCGTGGACAACGGGCAGGAACTGCTAAAGCTCCTGGCCGACCAAGGCGACTGGCTGGTCGTGCATGGGCACAAGCATGAGGCCCGGCTGAGACAGGCATCGGGCAGTGGCCTGCAGCCCATAGTTTTCGGGGCGGCGAGCCTGGCCATTCACATTGAGGCAGTCAAGGGCACTGTGAGGAACCAGTTCTACCTGCTCAAAGTCCGCCTGGAGCCTCGCGGCCTCATAGGCCGGTTCCAGACCTGGGACTGGTCCACCGGGCGTGGCTGGGAGCCTGCTAGGCCGGATGGCGACGGCATCTACGACGGTGCGGCCTTCGGCGCGCGCGAACCGGGTCGGGTGATCACCGACATCGTGGCGCTGTCACCCTTGCCTATGGACTGGAGCGAGGTTATACGCCGAGTGCCCGACGCGGATCTGCTGCCCCCCGAGGCCCGCAATCAGGTTCGCCAGCGCCTGCGCGCGCGGCACAGCCTGCACATCCACATCGACAGCAAGGACGGCCAGTGGACCAAGCTTGAAAAGGTAGCATCATGAGTCGCCAGACCTTCCTTGAACCATTTAACGCCAAGGCGATGTCCTACGCCGAGGTGGCGAGGACGTTTGTGCCGTCCACGAAGTTCACGCAGCTAGCCGGTGCCTGGAATTCGGTGCTGGTGGGTCCGCGAGGCGGGGGCAAGACTACGCTGTTCAAAATGCTCAGCGTGGAGGGACAGGAAGCCTGGACCGGCGCTGCCGCCGAACCATACAAAATGACGGTGGGTTACACCGGCATCTACGTTCCCTCGGATATCGCCTGGGGCACGATGCTTGAATCGCTGATGGAGGCTGGCCAGGGCGAGACAGTCGGCGTGCTGTTCTCCGAGGCCGCCTTCGTCACACACGTGCTACTTGCCGTGGCGACCGGCATGGACAGGCATGTGGCGCTGAACCCCGTGCAGCACCCTGAACTTGGCGCCGACGCCACGACGTGCGGGCCGACGCAGGTCGACCTGGAGCGGGCGGTCGCAACAATCGCGACGTTGTGGAAAGTCCAGCCCATATCGCTGTCTCCTGCTAGCCTGGTCGACGCCTTGAGGGCGCGGCTGCTCGACATCAAGCGCGACGCCCGGCTGCGGGCCAAACTCAAGCTCACCGGCATCCCGACCCAGGAATACCTCGGCATGGATATGCTGGAGTCAGCCTCGCAGGCACTGCAGGCCTTTGACGTGGCCTATCAACAGCCGGACCATCGCTGGTGTCTCCTGCTCGACGAGTTCGAGGTGGCGCCCATGCACCTGCAAAAGACGGTGCTGGCCGCGATGCGCGCGAGCGGCGCGCAAAAGCTCCTCTTGAAGGTGGCTCTCGCTCCCTGCGGCCCAGACCTGCTATACGAGCAGCAGTCCGGTGCCCCACCCAGCCAGAACAACGACGTGCAACAGGTCGAGCTCTGGTACGCGGACAAGACCGAGGCCAGCGAGTTCTGCCAGCAGGTGTTCTTGTCGCGTAGCAGCTCCTACCCCGCACTAGCCGGCAAGATGCCGAGCGAGGTTTTCGGCACCTCGGCCTACGCCGTGGTCGACGACAGCGAGGACGCAGCGCAGATTGGCCTGTTCACGCTAGCAGGGCGCAACAAGAAGCAGGTGGCCGAGCAGTTCCAATCGCTAGCTGAGAAAGACTCGACTTTTCAGGAGTTCCTGCGTCGCAAGCAAATCGATGTGTCGCGTGAGTTGGGTATGCAGCCCAGCGATCCCCACGGCAATACCCTGCGCAAGATTGCACCGTTGGTAGCCTTCCGCAATGCCTACAAGGGCAAGAGCGTCGGAAAGAAGCGCGGCGTGAAGCCATTTAACACGGCCTACTCCGGCTGGGAATCTATCGCGGCGATCAGTGAGGGCAACCCGCGCTGGCTGATCGGTCTCATCACCCGCATCATGTCCAATAGCGACCAAGCCCAATTTCCGGTGCCGACGCCGCAGCAGACTGCCGGGGTGCAATGGAACTGCCAGCGCTATGCCGAAATGTTGCAGTCTGTCGCCAACGAGCAATTCGGTTCCATCAAGACCTCCACGCCTATCTACGAGGTGCTGTCCAAGATCGGTGACTACTTCCACAACCGGCTCGTCAGGACGGCCTTCGTCGAAGACCCGCCCATGTCGTTCATCGTAGATGAGCGAGTCAGCGACGACGTGGAACACGCGCTGCGCATCGCCATTAACCATGGTGCTATCGTCTGCTATCAAATAGCTGCCGATGTCGGTGGATTCCGTACCCTACGCGGCTTGCGGTTCCGACTGACCTATTTGCTGGCGCCGGTCTTCAAGCTGCCGATGCGCAAATCGAAGTCGGTCTCGCTGTCCACCATTCTGTTGGCCAAGCCAGAAACACCGATGAGCCAGAATGAGCCTACCGGCGAGTTGACACAGGGGGACCTATGGGCGAACTAGCCGTCCGCAACCTGAGGCAAAAGCGAATCGAAGGAGTAGGCCCAACCGTAAGCGTGGGCGAGGCGCCGACCCTGATGGTCATTGCCGCCGACTCCGGTTCGCGCCGGAGCCACCTGCTTAATTTGCTGCAGGACGAAATCGCCTCTATCGACTCTCGGGTCATCGCAGTCTGCGACGCACCTGTAACTCCCGATCCCAAGTCGCTGCGCCGCAAGCAGGTTGAGCAGCTGACCTGCGCCGCTGCATGTGAGGCTGTTCGCACCCTGGCGCGCGATGCGAATGGTGTCGCATCGCTCCTCATT
Source organism: Acidovorax sp. PRC11 (assembly GCF_031844105.1). Lineage (NCBI taxonomy): Bacteria > Pseudomonadati > Pseudomonadota > Betaproteobacteria > Burkholderiales > Comamonadaceae > Acidovorax > Acidovorax sp. PRC11. The sequence continues at coordinate 118,432 of NZ_JAUZUQ010000004.1, forward strand.
GACCTGTCCTGCTTGGCCCGACAGCACATCGGCGGGCTTTTCGCCGCGGTCAAGGACCTAGCCAAGGAAGGCCCGGTCGAGCTGCAGATTGCCTACAGCCTGGCGCGGTTCGTAAAGCCGCCTGTGCACTGGTCAACAGCCATCCGCCGCATCGCCCCAGTTAACAGCGAGTTCGCCGGTTGGACGGCCGCGCCGGATAACCCGATCGAGCTTGTCATCGCGCTCGGCTACGAAAAAGGCAAGGCCATCGGCGCGGCGGAGTATCTGGAGCCGGGCGACACATGGCTCTTCGTGCCGACGTCACCGGAGGAGAAGTACCTCCGCGAGGTCAAGCTGCAGAACAAAGAGCTGCTGCTTGAACGTAAGACCAAACAGCTGGAGTACGAGGTGTTATCGCCAGTCGATGCCTATCACGCGTTGCTATCGCTGGTACGCGGCATGCGCAACGTGGCGCGCCCCATCCTGCTGCCCTTTGGCCCCAAGATCTTTTTCGGCCTGTCCCTCCTTGTCGCGATGGTGATCGGCGAGGCCGCCGTTTGGTTCGTCGACGGTGAGAATACCAGCAGCTCCGATATGAGCCAGCCATCGCGTCATGCAGTGATCATGGGTTGCCGCATCGAACCAATCTCGGAAACTGCTGCTATTGCTTAGACGTCGCGTCGACAATTGTTTCGATGGGACCAATGACTGTTCGAGCCGGGCAACGTGAGCACGCGCGATCACGGCGACTGTCAGCTCCCGCTGCAGAGCTGTCTTTCCGAACGCGTAGGGTGCCGAGGCTTGTGCGGCCCAGGTAGAGCAACAAGGCGGGCGATGCAATTGCGCGGCGCCGCTGCAGTTGCAAATCACCCGCGCACCAACACCAGCCCCGGCGGCAACGCCTCCCCGAACACCCGCCGCTGGTCCGCTTCATCCAGCACCGTCACCTCCCGCACCATCGCCACCCAGCCCGGCGCAGCATGTGCGGCCTCCAACTGCCCGGCGATCTGCGTGCGAAACTCCTCCGGCAAATCCCGCGCCCGGTCCCCCGTGGCCTGCGCGATCTGGGCCACGGCGAAGGCCGCGGCCTCGTGCCGGGCCCAGTCGGGCGCGATGTCGGCCTCGATCTGTGCGAGCCAGCCCTGCACGGTGTCGGGGGGCAACACGTGGTGCACGCTGGCATACAGCGGCTGGCGCGCGCCCAGGCGGCCCAGGGCCCACCAGAGTTCGGCCGTGGGGCGTTGTGGTTGCTGTTGTCGCTGTTGTTGTTGCTTCAGCCGCTGCAGCAGCCAGCCGCCGAACTGCGTCTTGTCGGCCGGCTGGATGCGCTCGAACGAGGCGGCCATGCGCAGCAGTTCGTCGGGCGCCTGCATGCGCGGACCTTCAGGAGCGGGGATGTCGGTGCCGCCCGGGGGCTGCAGGTAGTAGGCGATGACGTCGTAGACCATCTGCTGCTGTTCGGCGTCCAGGCCGCCCGCGATGCGGCGCCAGAGGGTCCACCATTCGGACCATTGCTGGCTGTCGTCGCTGTGGGCGATGCCGGGGCCGAACAGCTCCCACATCTGCTGCATGCGCCAGCCGTCGAGCGGGTCGCCGAAGCCGGGGCGCAGGGTGAAGCCGACGAGGTTGAACCAGGTGCGTTCGTGCTGGGCGGAGCGGCGGCGGCGCTTGGCGCCCTGGAGCAGGGCGCCGAAGAGGGTGCGCAACAGCGGCGTGGGCCAGGTGGTGCGGTCGCCGAGCAGGCGCTCCAGGGTGGCTCGCAATTGGCGGACCTCTTTCGCATCCACGCCCTGTTGCTTCTTGCCACCGTAGACGCGGTCGATGGCGGCGAGGGCTTGGGGCAGGCGCGGGTGGGTGGCTGTGGTTTTAGCGTTGGCGTTGGATGGGGCTGCGGCGGAGGAGGACTTTGCGCCGGCATGGGTGCCGGAATCCGAATCGCCATCGGCCTGCACATCCTGCGTGGCTGCATCGCCGCGCAATTGAAATTCGAGCTGCCAACGCCGGGGGGGCTGGGCGCTTTTGCCGTCGCTGTCGGCTCCTTCCGCGTTCACGGCGACGCAGTGCATTTCCAGCGTGCCGACATCGGTGATGCGGGCTTCGAGCTGCACCTCGACCTGTGCGGCACCGCCAGCCTGCGCTTTTGGCAGCACGGTGGCGATGGGGGGCAGGCGCTGCAGGCCTTCGTCACCGTCCTGCAGGGTGACGAGGTCCCCGGCTTGGTGGTGGCGATCGGCGGCGCTGGTGGCCAGGTTGAAGCGCACGGGCCGGCCCAAACGCAGGTGGAACCGCCGGTCCGCGAGCCGCACGGTGTCGCCTTCGGGGGTGCCGTAGGGCAGCACGCAGACGCCCTGGCCGCCATCGAGCGTAAGGTAGTAGGCGCGGGCCGCGCTGCTGCGGATGCGGGGTGCGCTGCCGGCGCGGGCCATGGCGTAGGCGACGGCGCCGCGTGCGACGGCGGCGTCGAGGCGGGGTTCATCGACCGCCAGCAGGCGGATGGGCGGGGCGCCGGCCGGCTGCCAGCCGCGCAGGGTGGCGAGCAGGCGGTCGCGCAGGGCCTGGGCGTGGAACACGCCGCCGTTGAGCAGCACGGTGTCGGGCAGGGCGCCGCCCTGGCGCTGCAGGAAGGCGGCGATATGGCGGGTGATGGCGGCGTCGTGGGCGTAGGGCAGGCCGAATTCGACGAGGGCGCCGCGCGCACGCAGGGGCTGCGCATCCGCCGCGACCTGCGGGAAGAACCCTTCCACCAGCAGCCGGTCCACGTCGGCGCGCGTGAGGGTGGCGGAGCGCGCGCCGCCGATCAGCCGGCTGCCGCTGCCCTGGAGCGTGACGGTGGTCTCCGCGGGGCCGTCCGGGGCGAGCAGGCGCTCCTTGGCGCTGCGGCAGCGCTGGGTGAGCTGCGCGAGCTGGATGGCCGAGAGCGGGGCATGCGCGGGCTGGCCGGGGTGGCTTGTTTGGCCCGCGGGCCCGCCCGACAGCCGCGGCTCGATCCAGCGCGCGAGCGCGAGGTCCATGTTGTCGCCGCCGAGCACGAGGTGGTCGCCCACGCCGGTGCGCGCGAGCTGCGGCTGGCCGGCGGCGTCCAGCGTGACGTCGATCAGCGTGAGGTCGGTGGTGCCGCCGCCCACGTCCACCACGAGCAGGCGGCGGGTGTCGGCCAACTGGCTCGCGAGGTCGGTGCGGTGGGCGAACACCCAGTCGTAGAACGCGGCCTGCGGTTCTTCGATGAGGTGGACTGCTCCCAGGCCGGCGAGCGCGGCGGCTTGCAGGGTGAGCTGGCGCGCGCCTTCGTCGAACGAGGCGGGCACGGTGAGCACGGTGGGCTGCTGCGCGAGCGGAGCGTCGGGGTGGGCGTGGTCCCAGGCGTGGCGCAGGTGGCGCAGGTAGCTGGCGCTGGCCTCCAGCGGGGAGACCTTGGGCACCTCATCGGGCGCGCCCCAGGGCAGGATGGCGGCGGTGCGGTCCACGGCGGGGTGCGACAGCCAGCTCTTGGCGCTGGCCACGAGCCTGCCGGGCGTCTGCTGGCCGAGTTCGCGCGCGAAGGCGCCGAGGATGGCGGGTTCCTGCGATGGCCAGGGCAGGGGCAGGTCGGCCTGGGCGAGCGCGCCTTCGGCCGCATGGAAGCGCAGCGAGGGCAGCAGGGGCCGCGGCGCGACCTCGCCGGCCGCGATGCTCTGCGGGATGGGGAAGACCTGGATGTCGTCCGCGCCCAGGGGCGCGAACGCGAGCACGGTGTGGGTCGTGCCCAGGTCGATGCCGATGCGGAAGGCGGCCGCCATCACGCGTCGCGGACGTCGAACTCCACCTTCCACTGCGCACCGCCCGAAGCCTCGGCCAGCAGTTCCAGCGTGCCGATGTCGGTCACGCGCGCGCGCAGCTGCACGGGCACGACCTCGCCCGCGGCGCGGCCTTCGGCGGGCAGCGTGGCCTCGATCTGCGCGAGTTCCTGCAGTTCCTCGGGCGACCAGAAGTCCAGCAGGGTGCCGGGCTGGTCGCCCCGCCGCACGGACGATCCGAAGAAGCGGAAGCGCACGGACTCGCCGACGACGAGGCCCAGTTGCTGCGGCGGCAGCGGCGCCTCGGAGCCTTCCTCCATGCCGAAGGGCGCGACGCACAGGGCCTGCACGGGCGGTTCCAGGCCAGGGACGGCAGGCATGCTGGATTCGATGCCGACGTAGTAGGCCTGGGCCGTGCCGCCGCGGATGCGGATGCCGCGGCCCTGGCGCACCTGGCCGTAATAGGCGGCGCCGCGCGCGACGGCGTGGTCCATGTCGGCGCCCTGCAGCAGGCGGGCAGTGGGTGCGCCGTCGGCGGCGAGCCAGGCGTTGAGCGTGGAGAGCACCCGATCGGCCAGCAGTTCGGACTTGAACACGCCGCCGTTGAACAGCACGGCCGTGGGGTGCAGGAAGGTCGCGCCCTCGGGCTGGGCGAAGCCCGGCAACTGCGCGGTGGCGCCGACCTGGCGGCCCAGCAGCGCGGCGAGGTGGCGGGTGACGGCGGCATCCTGCGCGTAGGGCAGGCCGATCTGCGTGAGGCCGGCGCGCGGGCGGGTGATGGGCCGCGCGCTGCTCTCGACGGCCGGGAAGAAGCCTTCGAGCAGGATGGTGGAGAGCAGTTCGCGCTGCAGCTCGGTGCGGATGGAGCCGCCGATGAGCTTGGAGCCGCGGCTGGGCACGACCAGGGGCACGCTCTGCAGGCCGGGGTCGCTCAGCAGTTGCTCCTTGGCCAGGCGGCACGCATAGGTGAGTGCGCGCATCTGCCAGGGGTCGAGCTGTTTGCCTTCGGCGGCCAAACCGCGCGCGACGCCGTGGGCGAGTGCCAGGTCCATGTTGTCGCCGCCGAGCAGGATGTGTTCGCCCACGGCCACGCGGTTCAGCTGCAGGTTGCCCGCGTCTTCGGTGACGGCGATGAGCGAGAAGTCGCTGGTGCCGCCGCCCACGTCGACGACGAGGATCACGTCGCCCACCTGCACCTGCTTGCGCCAGTCGCCCGCGCTGCCCGCGATCCAGCTGTAGAGCGCGGCCTGGGGTTCTTCCAGCAGCGTGATGCCGTGGTAGCCCGCGGCCTGGGCGGCCTCGGCCGTGAGTTCGCGCGCGGCCGGGTCGAACGATGCGGGGATGGTGACGGTGACGGACTGCTGGTCGAACGGTGCCTCGGGGTGGCGGTGGTTCCAGGCGTCGCGCAGGTGCTGCAGGTAGTGGGTGCTGGCGGCCAGCGGCGAGATGCGTTCGACCTCGGGCGGCGCGTCGGCCGGCAGGATGCCGGCGCGGCGGTCCACCCCGGCATGGCCGAGCCAGCTCTTGGCGCTGGAGACGAGGCGGATCGGGGTGAGCGCGCCGTGGCTGCGCGCCCATTCGCCGGTGATGCGGCCGGGCGCGGCGTTCCAGGGCAGGGCGAGGTCGCCGGGCGCGAATTCGCTGTCGTGCGGCACGTAGAGGAAGGAGGGCAGCAGGGAATAGTCCTGCACGGCCCCGGGGCCGCTTTGCTGGGCGACGGGCAGGATCTCGGGTGCCGCGCCCTCGCTGTGCAGATCGACCCAGGAGAGCGCGCTGTGCGTGGTGCCGAGATCGATGCCGATGGCGTATTTCGCTTCGCTCACAGCTCGACCTCCGCGGGCGCGATCACGCGCGTGTCGTGCCCTTCGGTGAGGGCGGGCAGGCGCACGGCGGCGGCGCGCCAGCCCTTGTGCTGCAACGTGCCGGTGAAGGGCGGCTGGCCGACCACGTTGCCGGTGACGCGCACGGCGGCGGCGTCGAAGCCGGCCGGCAGCGTCAGGCGGCTGCCTTCGGCCTCGGTGCGCACGGGTTCGAGATCGAACGTGTCCTGCAGCACCTTGCGGGCGCCGCCGTGCAGCAGGCGCGCAGCGCCGCCCACGTCGGCATCGGAATAGGCGCCGATGTCTTCCTGCAGGAAATCGACGAAGCGCGCTTCGCGCTGCAGCAGGGCGAGCAGTTGCAGGGCGGCGTCGACATCGGCGGTGGCTCGCACGGCAGGCGGGGCGGGCACCGGAGCCGGGGGCGGTGGTGCCTGCACGGGGGCCGGTGCGGGAGCGGGCGGCGGCACTTCGCTGGCCAGCGGCGCGCCGCTGCGCAGCGCCTGCACGCGCGCGGCCAGGCGGCCGTCGCCCAGCAGGGCGAAGAAGCTGCCGATGGCGAGGGACAGGCGGGAGAGGAAGGGGAGTTCTTGGGGTTCGGTCATGGGTCGGTCGGTGGTGGCGCCCTGGGGGCGCAACAGCGGCGGGTGGGCCGGACGGGCGCCGGGCCGTTCAGCCGCTATTGTCTTCAATGCGGGAAGGCCAGCGGAAAACCGGATTTTTCTCCGGGGGGTACTCCCGTGTTCCGGACGCGATGGGCGCTGCCACCGAGTGCTTATCCGCTGCCGGGGCGCGAGCAGCACAATGCACCATGCCCCGGACTCTCCGCATTCGCGATGCTGCCGCCGCTGCCCTGGTGGCCGCCGGGTTGGCGGCCGGCTGTGGGCGTGAGCTGCCTGAACCGCCCGCGCCGCCGAATGAGGTGGAATCGGCGCTGGGGAATGCCAAGCCGGGCGAAGTGTTCCAGGGCCTGCTGGCCGGGCAGCCGGTGCACCTGGTGGTGCACGATTGCGAGGTGTTCCGCATCCAGGATGCAGGGAGAGGCAAGCCAGCCTGGGAGCGCGTGCTGGCCCCCGAGCCCTATCCCTTCTTCACGCGGTGCGAGCGCCAGTCGCTGGCCGCCGACGCGGGTGGCGTGACGGCCGTGCTGGGCCGCATGGCGCTGGGCGCAGGTGGGTGCTGCGCGGCGGGCGGCACCTACCGTTCGGTCGATGGGCAGGCCTGGAAGAAGGTCCGCTGAGCCGCCCGACCGCCGCGGAGCACGTTATTGCATGAACCAGCCGTGGCTCACCACCAGCGACTGGCCGGTGAGCGCATTCGTGGGGAAGGCGGCGAACAGCAGGGCGGCGCGCGCGACGTCGTCGGTGGTGGTGAATTCGCCGTCCACGGTGTCCTTCAGCATGACGTTCTTCACCACTTCCTCTTCGGTGATGCCCAGCGTTTTAGCCTGTTCGGGGATCTGTTTTTCCACGAGGGGCGTGCGCACGAAGCCGGGGCAGATCACGTTGGCGCGCACGCCCTTGGAGGCGCCTTCCTTGGCGACCGTCTTGCACAGGCCGATCAGGCCGTGCTTGGCCGTGACGTAGGGGGCCTTGAGCTTGGAGGCTTCCTTGGAGTGCACCGAGCCCATGTAGATCACGCTGCCGCCGCGGCCCTGGGCGTACATGTGCCTGAGGCAGGCGCGCGTGGTGAGGAAGGCTCCGTCGAGGTGGATGGCGAGCATCTTCTTCCAGTCGGCGAACGTGAATTCTTCCACCGGGTGCACGATCTGGATGCCGGCGTTGCTCACCAGGATGTCGATGCCGCCGAAGGCCTTGGCGGCATCTTCGACGGCGGCGTCCACCTGGGCCTCGTCCGTCACGTCGACGGCGACGCCCAGGGCCTGGGCGCCCGTGGCCTTCAGTTCTGCCGCGGTGGCGTCGGCGGCGTCCTTGTTCAGGTCGGCGATCACGATCCTGGCGCCTTCCTTCGCGAAGAGGGTGGCGATTTCCTTGCCGATGCCGCTGGCCGAGCCGGTGATGAAGGCGACCTTGTCCTTGAGTTGCATGGGGTGCTCCTGAAGTGGGTGGTGATGGAGGATGGAGGACGGAAAAGTGTTCAGGCGAGGCAGTCGTGTTCGACGGTGCCGAGCGCCAGCGTCATGTCGGCGATGCGGTGCACGGCGGTTTCCACTTTGCGCACCGGCAGGTCGGCCACGGGGGCGAGCGCGTGGGAATGCGCGATGCCGGCGAGCACCGGGCCGGGATCGGGCTGCCGGTATTCGAGGCCCATGGTAGCGCTGGCCACGCGCACGCGGCCGTAGTCCAGCGTGCCGACGATCACGTCGGTTCGTGGCTGAACGCGGGGTGGGCGAGCTTGTTCGGAAAACCCCACAGCTCGCCTCCGCCGGCCATGGGCGGATGGTCGCCGAGGTACATCGCGGGTACGTGGGCCCCTTGCTCGACCCCGCTATCGGTGCGCAATCGGACCGGATTCACCGGGCCCGATTCGGTGGAGCAGGGCGGGGTCGCGGCGCGGCGTGAAGACGCCGGGAATGCCGAACCACACGGCCGAGGCGGCGCTCCACTGGTTGAGCAGGGCCCGGTCGCCCAGGCCCTTCGGGCACCTGCTGCCCGGAGCCCGAAGAGACGAGGTTCCAGAATTCCCGCAGGCGCCCGACGCGGCGCTCCGGCGCATTGCCCGCGATGAGCGCGGCGTTGACATACGCATTTCCGGCCCGGTGGCCGGTGCGTGGTACCTCAGGAGGCCGCGTGGGGGAGGGCCAGGTGCTGCCCGGGTGTGCGGGTCGCCGGGCCGGCCGGGGTGGCACCGAGGCGGAAGAAGGCGACGGATTCGACCAGGTTGTCGGCCTGGCTCTTCAGGCTGCCCGCGGCGGCGGCCGATTCCTCGACCAGCGCGGCGTTCTGCTGGGTGACCTGGTCCATCTGCACGACCGCTTCTCCCACCTGGGAAACGCCCTGGCTCTGTTCATTGCTGGCGGTGCTGATTTCCGCGACGATATCGGTCACGCGGCGGATCGATTCCACGACGTCCGACATCGTCGCGCCCGCACGGTCCACCTGCATGGTGCCCTGTCCGACGCGTTCGACGCTCGTGGAGATCAGCTCCTTGATCTCCTTGGCGGCGGCGGCGCTGCGCTGGGCGAGGTTGCGCACTTCGCTGGCCACTACCGCGAAGCCGCGGCCCTGCTCGCCGGCGCGGGCCGCCTCCACGGCGGCATTCAGCGCCAGGATGTTGGTCTGGAAGGCGATGCCGTCGATCGTGCCGATGATGTCCGCGATCTGGCGGGAACTCTCCTCGATGCCCTTCATGGTCTCCACCACCTGGCCGACCGCCTCGCCCCCCTGCGTGGCCACGCGCGAGGCCTGGATCGCCAGGCCGTTGGCCTGGCCGGCGTTGTCCGCGTTGCGCCGCACCGTGGAGCTGAGTTCCTCCATGGAAGCCGCGGTTTCTTCCAGCGCGGAGGCCTGCTGCTCGGTGCGCGCGGAGAGGTCGTGGTTGCCCTGCGCGATCTGCGAGCTGGCGGCGGCCACGGCCTCGGCGCTGCTGCGCACGCTGCCCACGACCCGCGCGAGGCTGTCGCGCATGTCCGCCAGGCGGTGCACCAACTGGCCGACTTCGTCCCGGCCCCCGGTGTCGATGTGCACGGCGAGGTTGCCCGCCGCCACTTCCGACAGCGCGTCGCCCGCGAGCCGCAGCGAATCGCGCAGGCGCCGCACCAGCGCCGCTCCCATGGCGAGGGCCAGTACGACGCAGGCGGCGACGGCGGCCAGCATGCCGGCACGGAGCTTGCCGTAGAGGGCGGTTGCGTCGTCGTTCTCGTGGCGCGCACCCTCCAGCTGCACGTCGACCAGCTTGGCGATGACTTCCTGCAGCGGATCGATGGCGGGGTACATCTCGCGGGCTGCGTAGTCCGCCAGCTGCTGCCGGTCGCCCGCGAGCATGAGCGCCGACAGTCGCGCCGTGGCGATGTCGGCCGTGGCCAGGAGCGGCTTCATCTGCTCCATCAGCCGGGTTTCCTCGGACATCAGCTGGGTGTCGCCGAACGCTTTCAGATTCGCCCGGACGGTGTCGGTCGCCTGCCGGATCTGCTGTGCGCCGTGGGCGCCGGTGAATGCACCGTCGCGGACCTTGTGGGCCGCATCGACGACGTTCACGGCGTACATGTCGGACACCGCCTTCAGGTACTTCAGGGGCAGGACACGGTCTTCGTAGACCGAGTGGAGACCTTCGTTGGCGCGGCCCATGCCGTAGAGGCCGAGCGAACCCAGAATGGCCAGCGCCGAGCAGAGCACGGCGAGAAGAAGGACAAGGCGCGTGGTGAGTTTCATGGTAAGCAGGCTGGGGCTTGCAGGGGCGTGATTGCCGAGTCTGCCACATTTTGGATATTTTCTATCATTTCAACTATATTGGTGTGAGCTATTGACAAGTCGAAAATCTTAGAAGAATGAAAGGTGCCGGGGCCGCTGCCCACTTCTGCATAGTCGAGTGAAGACCAGGACTTGCGGCACACCGCTCACAGGGAACTGTAAATATTCAAATACAAATAATTCCTATTCCACAGATTTTTTGTATCATCGCTTTCCACCCGCCGGAACCCTTTCGGCCACCACAGGAAAGCGATCCCTATGTCCTCGCCGTTGTCAGACCCTTCCCTGGCCGATGTGTTCGTCGCCCACCGGGCACAGCTGTGGCGCGTCGCACGGCAGATCGTGAACACCGAAGACCTCGCCGACGACGTGATGCAGGATGCGTACCTGAAGCTGGCGGAAGGGCCTCGCGACCGGGTGGCGGAGCGGCCGATCGGCTACTGCTGCCAGGTGGTGCGCAACCTGGCGCTGGACTACTGCCGCCGCCACCGCGTGGAAGCCAGCTACCGCACGTTCGACATCGACGTCGAGACGGTCGACGTGCCCTGCCATCGCTCCCCCGACCGCCGCATGTGCGAGCAGCAGGTGATCCATGCGATCGACGAGGTGCTCTCGCAGCTGCCTGCGCGCACGCGGATGGTGTTCGAGCTCTACCGCATCGAGGGGCTGACGCAGCGCCAGATCGCCGAGCGCCTGGGCTGTGCGCTGGGGCTGGTGAACGGGCTGATCGCCGATGCGGCCCGGGCAGTCGCGCGTTGCCGCGTCCACATGATGCCGGCGCCGTAGCAGACCGCTGCGCAGCCGCCGGAATACCCCGCGGGCGGCGTCGGACGGGCCGGCAGGGCGCCGCTGGCGATGCGCTAGGCTCGGCGCATGACTGCACCGTACGACGAGGATCCTGTCTGGGAAGCGGCCTGGGCATGGGTCCAGCGTGAATTCGACCAGGAAACCTTCGATGCGCCGGCACGCGAGGCCCTGGCGGCCTGGCTGCGGGCCGATCCCCTGCACCGCGCGCGCTACGACGAGGCCGCGCGGCTGTGGCTGCTGGCGGGCATGGTGCCGCGCCGCACGGGGGAATAGCGCTCCCGCATCCCTTCCGCATCCTCGATCGCACGGGGTGCGGTGAACACTTCGGCCCGCCAACCGTCTTGTGAAGGCAGGCCCGCCCCGCGCACCTTCCTTCCCGTGTCGTCGCGAAGGGCATGGACGGCGGCCCGATGTTCAACCGCACAAGGGATGCACCGATGTCTACGAGCTGCTTCGACCGCGAGGACGAAACCTTCATCGTCCTGATCAACCACGAGGAACAGTATTCGATCTGGCCCCACTGGAAGGCCGTGCCCGAGGGCTGGCGGGTGGTGGAGGGCGTGCGGGGCGACAAGAAGACCGTCGTCGCCTATGTGGACGGCGCCTGGACGGACATGCGGCCGAAGTCGCTGCGCGACTGGATGGCGCAGCAGGATGCGGCCGCGCCCGCCGGGGGCACTGCGGCCGCGGCGGCCTGACGGCGATGGTGTACGGGGCGGATCGGGCGGACCCGGTGGTTCCTGGAGACCTGGTGCTGCTGTGCCTGCCCTGCGCGGGCGCGAGCGCCACGATGTACCTGCGCTGGCAGCGGAGCCTGACCGCGCGGCTGCGGGTGGTGCCCGTGGAGCTGCCCGGCCGCGGCGCGCGCATGGGCGAGCCGTTCGCGGCGTCGTACGACAGCCTCGTCGGGCCGCTGGCGCAGGCCTGCCTGCGGGCGGCGGGCGGCGCCCGGTTCGCGCTCTTCGGGCACAGCATGGGCGCCTTGCTCGCCTATGGCGTGGCCTGCCGCCTGCAGGCGGAGCTGGGCGTGCGGCCGGCGGCGCTGGCGGTGTCGGCCTGCGCCGCGCCCGCGGTGCGCAGCGGCGAGCGCTACGCGGAACCGCTGGACGACGCGCGGCTGATGGCGGACCTGCGAGCGCAGGGCGGTACGCCCGACGCCGTGTTCGCCGAACCTGAACTGCTGCGCCTCACGCTGGACGTGCTGCGGGCCGACTACCGGCTGTGCCACGGCTTCCGCCGGAGCGCGGTCGGCGCGCCGCTGGCGTGCCCGGTGCATGTCTTCGGCGGTGTGCGCGACCGCATCACCGAGCAGGAGCTGCGGGCCTGGTCGCTGGAGACGCACGGGCCCGTGACGCTGGACCGGTTCGAGGGCGGGCACTTCTTCCTGCGCGAAGGCGAGGCCGGTTTTCTGCGGGTGCTGGCTGCGCGGCTGTTGCAGGCCGAGGCCCTGGAAAGGTCGCCGGAGTCCCTGGCGTCCGCCGCCTGAGACGCACAGCCCCGAACCGGCCCCGCGCCGCCTTTTTCTTTGTTGTCGATCGTCCGGCAGCCGATGCGTGGCATGCGGCGGGCCGGCAGCGCCCTGCGCGCACGAGGAGTTTCCATGCATGACTTGCCGACACCCTTCCGGCCATCCCGGATCGAAGCGGCGGGGCGGCCCGCGGGGCCGGACCATTTCGTCGAGCGGCTGCGCACGCTGGCGCAGAGCCGGCCCGACGCGCCCTGGCTGACCGTGGTCGACGAGGTGGCCGGGGTGCGTCGCGAAGTGACGCTCACCTACGCGGAGTTCGCCCGCCGCGTGCACGCCCTGGCCGCGCGGCTGCAGCAGCGGTTCGCGCCGGGCGACCGCGCGCTGGTGCTGCAGGACAACGACGAGCACTATGCCGTCAGCATGCTCGCCTGCTTCCACTGCGGCGTGGTCGCGGTGCCGGTATTCCCGCCGGAATCGCAGCGGCCCCAGCACCTGGCGCGCCTGCAGGGCATCGCGCGGGACTGCGGCGCGGCCTGCGTGCTTACCACGCAGCCTTGGGAGGCACTGGTGCGCACCGGCTTCCCGGGGCTGGAGGTGATCGCGGGCGATGCGGTGGACCTCGCGCTCGCCCAGGCCTGGCAACTGCATGAACCGGCCGACGACGATCTGGCCTTCCTGCAGTACACCTCCGGCTCCACGGGGGACCCCAAGGGCGTGATGGTGACGCACGGCAACCTCGTGGCCAACGAGCGCGCGATCCAGGAAGGCATGGAGGTGGGGCCCGCGGACTGCTTCGTCACATGGGCGCCGCTGTTCCACGACATGGGGCTGATCGGCGGGCTGCTGCAGCCGCTCTACAGCGGTGCCGCGCTGGTGCTGGTGTCGCCGCGCTACTTCCTGGAGCGGCCGGCGCGCTGGCTGGAGCTGGTGTCGCGCTACCGCGGCACGGTGAGTGGCGGGCCGGATTTCGCCTACCGCCTGTGCGTGGAACGGGTGAGCGATGCGCAGGCCGCGGGGCTGGATCTGTCCTGCTGGCGCGTGGCCTACAGCGGCGCGGAGCCCGTGCGGGCCGACACCATGGCGGCCTTCGCCGAACGCTTCGCGGCGCAGGGGTTCGACGCAGGCGCGGTGCATGCGTGCTATGGCCTGGCCGAAGCCACGCTCTACGTGACGGGCGTGCGGCTCGGATCGGGCCTGTGGGCGCGCGATTTCTCCGCGCAGGCCCTGGCCGTGGGCGCCGCGACGCCCTGCGGTGCGGGTGATGGAACCCTGCTGGTGGGCTGCGGCAGCCCGGCGAGCGGCCATGCGGTGCAGATCATGGACGTGGCATCGCTCGCGCCGGCCGATGCCGGCTGCGTGGGCGAGATCTGGGCGGGCGGGCCGAGCGTGGCGGCCGGCTACTGGGGCAAGCCGGAGGCGACGGCCGCCACCTTCGTGGAGCACGGCGGGCGGCGCTGGCTGCGCACCGGGGACCTGGGCTTCGTGCACGGCGGCCAGCTCGTGGTGACCGGGCGCACCAAGGACCTGATCATCCTGCGCGGCCACAACGTCTATCCCCAGGATGTGGAGCGGACGATCGAGGCCGGGGTGGAGGCGGTGCGCAAGGGCCGCGTGGCGGTCTTCGCGGTGCAGGGGCCGCGGGGCGAGGGCATCGGCGCGGCGGTGGAGGTGTCGCGCGGCATGCAGAAGCGGGTGCCGCCGCGCGCGCTGGTGGAGGCCCTGAGCGCGGCCGTGAGCGAGGCGGTGGGCGAGCCGCTGTCGGCCGTGCTGCTGCAGCAGCCCGGCACGCTGCCCAAGACCACCAGCGGCAAGCTGCAGCGCAGCGCCTGCCGCGCGGCCTGGATGGAGCGCAGCCCCGATGCCTATGCCATCTACGAATGGGGCGGCTTCGTGCGGGGCGGGCCGGATGCCGAGGCGCTCCCGAACGGCGCGCCGGAGGCGCTCGATGAACTCGAATCCGAAGTCGCGTCCATCTGGCGGGACGTGTTGCGCGACGGCGCGCAGCCGCCGCTGGCTCGCGATGCCCATTTCTTCGTGCTGGGCGGCAATTCGCTCGCGGCCACCCAGGCGGCGGCGCGCATCGCGCAGCGTTTCGGCGTGGCGTTCGCACCGCGCGTGCTGTTCGACCATCCGCGCCTGGGCGCCTGCGCGCAGGCGCTGCGCGACGCACTGGCGGCCGGCAGCGGCGGGGTGCCGAGCGCGGTGGAGCCGCTGCCGCCGGCGCTGCGCGGCACGCCCCGGCCGCTGTCGCCTGCGCAGGCGCGCCAGTGGTTCCTGTGGAAGCTCGCGCCCGCGGACGCGGCCTACCATGTGGGGGCGGCGCTGTGGCTCGACGGCCCGCTCGATGCCGCGGCGGCGCGGGCTGCGCTGCAGGACGTGGTGCACCGGCAGGCTTCGTTGCGCACCGTGTTCGGTGAAGGCGCGGACGGCGTTCCCCATCAGCAGGTGCAGGACGCGCTGCGGGAACTCCCGCTCGACCTGGCGGACCTCCGGCGCACCGCCTGCGCGGATCGGACCGACGCCGTGCGCGACCGGCTGGACGCGCTGCAGGCCCGGCCGTTCGATCTGCCCGGCGGTGGCGTGCCCTGGCGCGCGGCGCTGCTGCGGCTGGACGACCGCACCCATGTGCTCGCGGTGGCGATGCACCACATCCTCTCGGACGGGGCTTCGATGCCGCTGTGGGCCACCGAATGGCTCGAAGCCTACGGCGCGCGCCGCCAGGGCCTGGATGCCCGGAGCGTGCCGGCGCTGCAGTACATCGACTACGCGGCCTGGGCGCAGGCCCGGCTGCACGCGGGCGAGGAAGCGCGCCAGGCGGCCTGGTGGCGGAAGCGCCTGGCGGGATGGAACGCGTCGCCCTGCGAGGTGCGTCCGGACCATCCCCGCCCGGCACGCGCCCGCTACACCGCACGCCGCCATGCCGTCGAGGTGCCCGCGGCGGTGGTGCAGGGGCTGCAGGCGCTGCGGGCCCGGGAGGGCGCGACCCCGTTCATGGTGCTGCTGGCGGCTTTGCAGGTGCTGCTGTCGCGCTACACCGGCCAGCCGCGCGTACGTGTGGGCGCCGCGGTGGCGCAGCGCGGCGTGCCGGGGGTGGAGGGGCTGATCGGCCTGTTCGTGAACACCCTGGTGCTGCCCGCCACGGTGGATGTCCGCGCTCCCCTGCACGCCGCGCTGCGCGAGGCCCGCGAACTGGTGCTGGGGGCGCAGGCGCACCAGGACCTGCCGTTCGACCGGCTGGTGGACATGCTGCGGCCGGAGCGCGGCGCGGGTGCGAATCCGCTGTTCCAGGTGATGCTGAACCACCTTGCGGAAGACGACCGGCTGCTGCAGGCGGTGCCGGGGCTCGCCGTGCGGGCCGAGCCGCTGCAGGGCCCGCACGCGCAGTTCGAGCTGGTGCTGGAAGCGCGAGAAAGCGCGGACGGCGCGCTGTCGCTCGGCTGGGTGTTCGCGCAGGAACTGTTCGAGCCCGCGACCATCGAGCGCCTGTCCGGCCACTTCCTGGCGGTGCTGGCGGCGCTGGCCGAGCACCCGGAGCAGCCCGCGGGCGAGGTCGAGTTGCGGCCGCCTGCCGAGCGTGCGCAGATCGATGCCTGGAGCCGCAATCCGCACCGGGAAGGCACGGCGGTGCCGGTCTTCCGCGCGCTGGAGGCGCATGCCGGGCGCCAGCCGCAGGCGACGGCGCTGCTGTTCGGTGACGAGGCCATCGGTTATGCGGAGCTGAACGCGCGTGCCAACCGGCTCGCGCACCATCTGCTGCGCGACGGGTTGCAGCCGCAGTCGATCGTGGGCATCTGCATGGAGCGTTCGGTGGAGATGGTGGTGGGCATGTTCGCGGCCATGAAGGCCGGGTGCGCCTACCTGCCGCTGGACCCGGAGCTTCCGGCCGGCCGGCTCGGCGACATGCTGGCGCACAGCGGTGCCGGATGGGTGCTGTCGCACGCTGCAACTGCCGGGCGGGTGCCCGCGCTGCCGGGCCTGCGGACGATCGATATGGCGGGCCTGCAGGTTCCGGAAGTGGGCAGGCCCGGCGATGCGCAGAACCCCGGCATCGCGGTGCACGGCGAGCAACTCGCCTACGTCATCTACACCTCGGGCTCCACGGGGCGGCCGAAGGGCGTGGCCGTGCGCCATGCCGCGCTGCACACCTGCATGGCCTGGATGCAGTCCACCTACGGGCTGGCCGCGCCCGACACGGTGCTGCACAAGGCGCCGTTCGGCTTCGACGTGTCGTGCTGGGAGATCTTCTGGCCGCTCACGGCGGGTGCGCGCCTGCTGGTGGCGCCACCCGGCGCACACCGCGATCCGGAGCGGATCGTGCAGCTGATCGAGCGCCACCAGGTGACCACGCTGAACTTCGTGCCCGCGATGCTGCGGGCCTTCCTGGACCATCCGGGCATCGAGCACCGCACACGGCTGCGGCACGTGATCTGCGGCGGCGAGGCGATGCCCGAAACCCTGCAGCGCGAGGCCCTGCGCCGCCTGCCGGGCGCGACGCTGCAGAACCTCTACGGCCCCACGGAAACGACGATCCACGTCACCCGCTGGACCTGCCGCGACGAAGCCGGGGCGGTGCCGATCGGCCGCCCCATCAGCGCGACCGAGGCCTGGGTGCTCGATGCCCAGCTGCAGCCGGTGCCGCAGGGCGTGGCGGGCGAGCTCTACATCGGCGGGGACCTGCTGGCGCGCGGCTACCTGGGCCAGCCGGGGCTGACGGCGGAGCGCTTCATCGCGCACCCGCTGGCCGCGGGCGCACGCCTCTACCGCACCGGCGACTGGGTGCGCTGGAACGCCGAGGGGCAGATCGACTACTTCGGTCGCATCGACCACCAGGTGAAGCTGCGCGGCCTGCGCATCGAACTGGGGGAGATCGAGTCGGCGCTGCGCGCGCAGCCCGGCGTGAAGGACGCGGTGGCCGTGGTGCGCGGCGCGGCCGGTGCCGAATCGCTGGTGGCGTACGTGGCCCCCGCGGCGCATGCGGCGGGCGATGGGGGCGCGGCGGGCGGGACCGATGTGGCCGGGCTGCGCGCGGCCCTGGCGCAGCGCCTGCCGGGCTACATGGTGCCGCGCGCGATCGTGGCGCTGGAGGCCCTGCCGCTCAATGCCAACGGCAAGGTGGACCGGGCCGCATTGCCCGAGCCCGTGGCCGCGCCGGCCCGGGGCGCCGCAGCCGCCGCGCCGCAAGGCAGCACGGCGCACCGCCTGGCGGCGCTGTGGAGCGAATTGCTGGGCGTGGCTTCCGTGGGCCTGCGGGACAACTTCTTCGACCTGGGCGGCCACTCGCTGCTGCTGGTGCGTGCGCACCGGCGGCTGGAGGACGAATGGGGCTGCCGGCTCGCGCTGGTGGAGCTGTTCCAGCACCCCACGGTGGAATCGCTCGCGCGCCGCATCGACGAAGCCCTGGCCAGCGTGCACGGCGATGGCATGCAGGCCACGCACCGCGCCGCCGCGCAACCGTCCGACGACCGTGCGCGCCAACAACGCGCGGCACTGCTGCAGCGCCGCGCCCAACTCCAAGGAGCCCGCGAATGAACGCACCTCTCGATCTGTCCTCCGTCTCTCCGCAGGCCCCGAGCGGCCTGGAGATCGCGATCGTCGGGATGGCGGGGCGCTTTCCCGGCGCGCCAGACGTCGATACCTACTGGCAGCGCATCCGCGACGGCCTGGAATCGGTGAAGACCTATTCGGATGCGGAGCTCGAAGCGCTGGGCGTGCCCGAAGCGCTTCGCCGCGATCCGGACTACGTGAAGGCCGGCGTGCCGCTCGACGGGCACGACCTGTTCGATGCGGAGTTCTTCGGCTTCACGCCCCGCGAGGCCGAGCAGCTCGACCCGCAGCAGCGGCTGTTCCTGGAGAGCGCCTGGGCCTGCCTGGAGCATGCCGGCTGCGATCCGGCGCAGTGGGCGGGCAAGGTGGGCGTGTATGCGGGCGAGGGCCCCGGCGTGTACCTGATGCGCCATCTGCTGCCCTCCGCGGGGCTCGATGCGGGCTCGGGCATCGCCGACGTGCTGGGCCTGATGGGCGCCAACGCTCCCAGCTCGCTGTGCGCCCGCGTGGCCTACAAGCTGGACCTGCGCGGCCCGGCGGTGAGCGTGCAGACGGCCTGCTCCACGTCGCTGATGGCGGTGCACATGGCCTGCCAGTCGCTGCTGGGCCAAGAATGCGACATGGCGCTGGCGGGCGGCGTGTGGCTGAACCTGCTGCAGCAGGGCGGCTACCGCTACCAGTCCGGCGCCATCCTCTCGCCCGACGGGCACTGCCGCGCGTTCGACGCCGATGCGGCGGGCACGGTGATCGGCAGCGGCGTGGGCGTGGTCGCGCTCAAGCGGCTGGAGGATGCGCTGCGCGATGGCGACACGGTGCATGCCGTCATCAAGGGCAGCGCGGCCAACAACGACGGCGCGGCCAAGGTCGGCTTCACCGCGCCCAGCGTGGACGGGCAGGCCGAGGTGATCCGCACGGCGCAGCTCATCGCGGGCGTATCGGCGGACACGATCGGTTATGTGGAGGCGCACGGCACCGGCACGGCGCTGGGCGATCCCATCGAGATCGCCGCACTCACGCAGGCGTTCCGGGCGGATACCCAGCGTACCGGCTTCTGCGCGGTCGGCTCCGTCAAGACCAACATCGGCCATCTCGATGCGGCCGCGGGCGTGGCCGGCCTCATCAAGGCCGCGATGGCGCTGAAGCATGCGGTGCTGCCGCCGAGCCTGCACTGCCGGCAGCCGAATCCGCGCATCGATTTCGCGTCCAGCCCGTTCTACGTGAACACGGAGGCAACCGCCTGGCCGCAGGGGGCGTTCCCACGGCGCGCGGGCGTGAGTTCGTTCGGCATCGGCGGCACGAATGTGCACGTGGTGCTGGAAGAGGCTTGCGCGCCGCCGGCGTCCGCGGGCGAAGGTCTGCGGGATCTGGCCGGCACGGCGGTGCAGGGCGCGGTGGAGCCGGAGTGGGAGGTGCTGCTGCTGTCCGCGCGTTCCGAGGCCGCGCTGCAGGCGCAGCGCCGCCAACTGTCCCAGCATCTGCGCGGCTCGCCACAGGAACCGCTGGCGAACATCGCCCACACGCTGCAGTGCGGCCGCCGCGCGTGGTCCTGGCGGATGGCCGTCGCGACGCACGAACCCGGCCTGGCGGCGCAACGTCTGGAAGCTCCGCTGCCCGCGCCGGTGCACGTGGCCGCAGAGGCCCCCGAGGTGGTGTTCCTGTTCCCCGGATCGGGCGCGCAGCATGTCGGCATGGCCCAGGCGCTGGACCGCCGCAGCGCGGTCTTCCGGAAGGCGCTGGATGTCTGCGCCGACGTTCTGCAGCAGGAGACGGGCGCTGACCTGCGGGCACTGATCCATCCGGCGCCGGGGCAGGCGCCCGAAGCCGCCGAACGGCTCGCCCGCGTCGAGTGGATGCAGCCCGCGCTGTTCGCGGTGGAATACGCAATCGCGCAATGGTGGATGTCGTGCGGCGTGCGGCCCGCGCTGATGCTGGGCCACAGCCTGGGCGAGTACGTGGCGGCCTGCCTGGCGGGAGTGTTCACGCCCGAGGACGCGATGCGCATCGTTATCTGGCGCAGCCGGCTCCTGGCCGGCCTGCCCGAAGGCGCGATGACGGCGGTGCCGCTGCCCGAGCCGGAAGTCGCGCCGCTGCTGGCGCTCGGCTGCGACCTGGCCGCCGTGAACGGCGACGGACTCTGCGTGCTGTCCGGCGCGCCGGCGGCCATCGATGCGGCGGAAGAGATGCTGCGCGCGCAGGGGCATGCACCGCGCCGGCTGCACGTCGCCGTGGCCATGCATTCGCGCAGCGTCGATCCGATCGTGGCCGAACTGGAGCGCCGCATCGCCACGGTGCCGCGGCAGGCACCGCGCATCCCGGTCCTCTCGAATGTCACCGGCCGCCCGATCACGGCCGAGGAGGCCACGAGTCCGGCGTACTGGGGCCGGCACCTGCGCGGCACGGTGCGCTTCCGCGAGGGGCTGGACGCGGTGTTCGCGCAACCGGGCCGCGTGGTGCTGGAAGTGGGGCCCGGCGAATCCATGGCGGGCCTCGCGCGGCGGCATTCGCAGGCGGCTTCGGCCGCCGGCATCTGGGCCACCCTGGCCCACGCCCAGCAGCGCGACCGCGACGGGCAGCAGCTCGCGCAGGCCCTGGCGGGGCTGTGGATGGCGGGGGTGGCCATCGACTGGCCCGCGACGCGCGGCGGTGCGCGCCGCCGGTGCGTGCCGCTGCCCACCTACCCGTTCCAGCGGCAGCGCTTCTGGGTGGAAGCCGGTGCGCCGGCGCCCCAGCGTGGGGCAGAGGCGCCGCCGCCGCACAGCATCTGCTACCTGCCCGCATGGCAGCGCAGCGCCGCGGCGCCGCACGCAGAGGGGCCCGGCCGGGGCGACACCGTGCTGCTGCTCGGCGGCGCGGAACTGCCGTTGGCCGAGCGTCTTGCGAAGTCCTTGTCGGAACGCGGTGCGCAGGTGGTGCAGGTGGGTGCGGCCGAAGTCTTCCGGCGCGATGGTGCGCAGGCGTTCGCGCTGCGGCCGGACGAGCGCGCCGACCATGCAGCGCTGTGGCGCGAGGTGGGGCCCGTCTCGCATGCCTTCCACCTCTGGGGGCTCGACGTTGCGCGCAACGCCGCCGAGGAGCCCGCATGGGAGCAGGCGTATTTCAGCCTGATGGCGATGGCCCAGGGGCGCGACGACGCGGGCCGGGACGAACCGCTCTCGCTCACCGTGGTGGTCGACCGTGCGGAAGAAGTCGCGGGCAGCGAGCCGCTGGAACCCGGCAAGGCGGCGGTGGCGGCCCTGGCGCGCGTCATCGGACAAGAGATGCCGCGCATCGCATGCCGCGTGGTGGATGTGCTGGTGCCGCGCGCCGGCAGTGCCGCCGAGGCGCACCTGGCCGAGGCGCTGGCGGGCGAGCCGGCGCGGCCGCAGGACGAGTTCTGCGTGGCCTGGCGCGGTACGCAGCGCTGGGTGAAAACCTGGGAGCCGGCCGCGCCGCCGGCCGCCCGTGCGCCGCGCCTGCGCCAGGGCGGCGTGGTGCTGATCACGGGGGGGCTGGGCGGTGTGGGCCTGGCCCTGGCCCGGCACCTGGGCCGGCGCCACCGTGCGCGGCTGGTGCTCCTGGGGCGCACGCCGCTGCCGCCGCGCAGCGACTGGGAGAGCCTGCTCGCGCGCACCGGCCTGCCCGCCGCGCAACGCCGCAGGCTGCTGCAGCTGCAGGCGATGGATGCGGAGGGCACCGAATGGATGGCCGTGGCGGCGGATGTCACCGATCCCGCGCAGTGGCGCGCCGCGCTGCAGGCCGTGCATGCGCGCTTCGAAGGCGTGAACGGCGTGGTGCATGCCGTGATGGAGCCCGGCGGCGGCATGCTGGCCACCCGCACGCGGGCCGAGGTGCGGGCCGCCTTCGCGCCGAAGCTGCAGGGCACGCGGGCGATGGTGGAGGCGCTGCGCGGTGAGCCGCTGGATTTCGTGCTGCTGTGCTCTTCCGTCGCGAGCTGTGTCGGCGGGCTGGGCCGCAGCGACTATGCGGCCGCCAACGCCTGGCTGGACGCCTTCGCCACCGCCTGCCGGCGCGAGTACCCGTGGCCGGTGTTCTCGGTCGGCTGGGATGCGTGGCGCGACGTGGGGCAGGGCGCGGACATGGACGTGCCCGAGGGCATGGGCCTGGACGAGCGCACGGGCACCGGGGTGTTCGACCGGATCGTCGACGGGCCCGCGCAGCCGCACACGGTGGTGTCGGTCACGCCGCTCGCGCAGCGGCTGCGTGCGCTGGACGGGCTGGTGGAGGCGCTGGAGGCCGTGCCGCAGGCGCCGGCGACCGTGCCGGGCGCCACGCATGCGCGGCCGGCGCTGTCCACCCCCTACCGCGCGCCGGAGGGCGGGCTGGAGGAGCACCTGGCATCGCTGTGGACCGAGGCCCTCGGCATCGGCGGCATCGGCGCCGACGACAACCTCTTCGAGCTGGGCGGCGACTCGCTGCTGGCGATCCGCCTGCTGGCGCGCGTGCGCAGGGCCTATGGCGTGGACATCCACCCGGCGGCGTTCTTCAAGGCGCCGACCGTCGCCGACCTCGCGCAGCACGTGGAGCTGCGGCTGATCGAGGACATCGAGCGCGACGCCGCAGCTGCGGGCGCCGCCACCCCATCTTCCGTTTCCCTGCAGGCCGATTGACATGAGCGACAGCCCCCTTCTCTCCCAGCGCCGTGCGCGCCTGTCCCCCGAACAGCAGGCCCTGCTGCGCCAGCGGCTGCGCGCGCAGCCCGCCACCCCCGACGACGGTGGTGCCGGGACTGCCAAAGCGTCCCACGCCGATTCGCTGCCATCCAGCGGTGTGCCACCGGGCGCCGAGGCGCCGATGTCCTGGGCCCAGCAGGGCCAGTGGTTCCTCTGGCGCATGGACCCCGGCAACACCGCCTACCACGTGGGGGGCGGGCTGGACTTCGACGGGCCGCTGGATGCCGGGGCGCTGCATGCGGCGCTGCAGGCCCTGGTACGGCGCCACGAGGCCCTGCGCACCGTCTTCGGCGAGGGTGGGGACGGCACGCCCTGGCAGCGCGTGGAGCCCGCGCGGGACATCCCGCTGCCCTGCACCGATCTCTCGGCGCTCGCGCCGGCCGAGCGCGGTGCCCGGCTGGAAGCTCTGGCGCGCGACGTGTGCGCGACGCCCTTCGATCTGCGCCGCGGCCCGCTGCTGCGCTGCGCGCTCGCGCGGTCGGGCCCGCGATCGCACCGCCTGCTGTTCATGATCCACCACATCGCCTCGGACGCGTGGACGGTGGAGCGCATCCTCGACGAGTGGGCGCGCGGCTACGCCGATGCGCTGCAGGGCCGCGCACCCTCCGATGCCCCGCCGGCGCTGCGCTACGTGGATTTCGCGGTCTGGCAGCGGCAGTGGCTGGAAGGGCCGGACGCCGCACGGCACCGGGCGTACTGGACGCATCAGCTCGCGGACGAGGCTCCCGTGCTGCAGATCGGCCGCGCAGCTGCCGCGGTGGCTTCCGCCAACGCACCGCAGCCGCGGGACGCCACGGCGGCGCAGCACCTGCTCGCCGTGCCCGCGCCGCTGGCCCAGGCCCTGCGCCAGCGCGCCCGCACGCACGGCACCACGCTCTTCTGCGTGCTGCTGGCGGCGTTCCAGGCGCTGCTGTTCCGCCATGCCGGGCATGCGGTGCAGCGCGTCGGCGTGCCCGTGGCGGGGCGCAACCGGCCGGAGACCGCCGACGTGGCCGGCGTGTTCATCAACACCGTGGTCATGCAGGCACGGGTCGAACCGCGCATGCCGCTCTCGGCGCTGCTCGCGCAGGTGCACGCCACCGCGCTGGAGGCCCGCGAGCACGAGGACCTGCCGTTCGAGCACGTCGCCCAGGTGCTGCGGCCCGAGCGGGGCGCACAGGGCAGCGGGCTGTTCCAGTGCATGTTCAACCACTTGGGCGAAGGCGGCCGGCCGCTGCAGGGGTGGCCGGGGCTGGCGGTGCGCCGCGTCGATCCGGGCCTGCGCGCCGCGCCGTTCGGGCTCACGCTGGAGACCATGGAGGATGCCGGCGGCCACGTGCTCGCGGCATTCCGCTACGACGCGACGCGGTTCACTCCCCAGGCAATGGCCGACATCGCCGGCCACTACGGGCGCATGCTGGACTCGTTGGCGCACCATCCCGAGCAGCCGGTCGGCGAGGTCGCCATGCTGGGCGATGCGGAGCGCGAGCGCCTGCGGGCCTGGTCGGTGAACGGCGACCCGGCGGAGCCGGATCTGCCCGTGCACCGCATGTTCGAGCGCCAGGCGGCGCTGACGCCCGAAGCGCCCGCCCTGGTATGCGGCGACCGTTCCTGGACGTATGCGCAGCTCGACGCGCGCACGACCCGCCTGGCCGATCGACTGCGCGCACTCGGCGTGGGCCCGGAGACGCTGGTGGGCGTGGCGCTCGCCCGCGGCACCGACATGGTGGAGGCGCTGCTCGCGGTGCTGAAGGCCGGCGGCGCCTACGTGCCGCTCGATCCCGAACTGCCCGCGGACCGCATCGCCTACATGCTCGGCGACTGCGCGCCCGCGCTGGTGCTGACCGATGCGGCCCACCGGGCCTGCCTGCCGGAGGCGATGGCGCAGCCCGTGGTCCTGCTGCCGCTGGAGGAGGTACCGGAGGGCAAGGGAGCGACCGCCCCGCTTCCGCCCGTGGCCCTGCATCCCGAGCACCTGGCCTACGTGATCTACACCTCCGGCTCCACCGGCCGACCCAAGGGTGCCGCCAACCGCCACGGTGCGCTGTCGAACCGGATCGCCTGGATGCAGCGGGCCTACGGCCTCGGCCCGGGCGACACGGTGCTGCATAAGACGCCGTTCGGCTTCGACGTGTCGGTCTGGGAGTTCTTCTGGCCGCTCGCCGTGGGTGCGCGGCTGGCGGTGGCGCCGCCCGGTGCGCACCGCGAGCCCGCGCAACTGCAGGCGCTCATCCGCAGGCATGCGGTGACGACGCTGCACTTCGTGCCATCCATGCTGCAGGCCCTGCTCGCGCAGCTGGACGTGGCGGCCTGCGCCAGCCTGCGGCGCATCGTGTGCAGCGGCGAGGCCTTGCCGGCCGAGGCGCGCCGCCAGGTGCTGGAACGGCTGCCCTGCGTGGCGCTGCACAACCTGTACGGCCCGACCGAGGCCGCGATCGACGTCACGCACTGGACCTGCCATGCCGAAGAGCGCGGTCCCGTGCCGATCGGCCGGCCCATCACCGGATTGCGCACCCATGTGCTCGATGCGGCGCTGCAGCCCGTGCCCGAAGGCGCGGCGGGCGAACTCTGCCTGGGCGGCATCGGCCTCGCACGCGGTTACGCCGGCCGGCCCGGCCTCACCGCCGAGCGTTTCGTGGCCGATCCGTTCGACGCGGGCGCGCGGCTCTACCGCACGGGCGACCTCGTGCGCTGGCGCGAAGACGGCGCCCTGGAATACCTGGGCCGCCTGGACCACCAGGTGAAGATCCGCGGCCAGCGCATCGAGCTGGGCGAGATCGAGGCGCGCCTGCTGGCCTGCCCCGGCGTGCGCGAGGCCGTGGCGGTGGCGGTGCCCACCCCCGCGGGCATGGCGCTGGCGGCGTACTGCAGCCCGCACGCGGGCGCCGACCTCGGCGGCGACGCGTTGCGCGCCCGGCTCGCCGGCGAACTGCCCGAGGCCATGGTGCCGGTCCGCATCGCGGTGCTGCCCACCCTGCCGCTGAGCCCCAACGGCAAGGTGGACCGCAAGGCGCTGCCCGCGCTGCAGCCCGATGCCGAGGCCGCCTACGTCGCCCCGCAGGGCGCGGTGGAAGAAGCGCTGGCACGCATGTGGTGCGAATTGCTGGTGCTGCCGCGCGCCGGTCGCGCCGACCACTTCTTCGCGCTGGGCGGCCATTCGCTGATGGCGATGCAGCTCGTGGCGCGCGTGCGTGCGGGCCTGCAGGCCGAGATTTCGGTGCGGGACGTCTTCCTGCACCCCGTGCTGGCGGACCTGGCGCGGTGCGTGGACGCCGCGTGCCCGCAGCGCCCCGTGGCCGACGCACTGTCGCGCCTCGATGCTTTCCTCGACGATATGGAGATGGCCGGATGAGCGACATGGATGCACTTCTTCCCCAGGTCCGGATGGCCCGGCGCTTCCTGCGGCTGACCGATGCGCAGCGCCGCGCGGCCTACGCGAAGATGCAGGCCGAGGGCTTGGCGATGGACCAGTTCCCGATCCTGCCGCGCGAAGGGGCAGTGGGCGAGGGCGATACCGGCCAGGCCCCGCTGTCGTATGCGCAGATGCGCCAGTGGTTCCTGTGGCAGATGGAGCCGCAGGGCTCGGCCTACCACATCACCGGCGCATTCGTGCTGCGGGGCGACCTCGACGTGCCCGCGCTGGAGGCCGCGTGGCGCGACGTGATCGGCCTGCATCCCGCGCTGCGCACCGTGTTCCGCGCCGATGCCGCGGGGCACCCTCTGCAGCGGGTACTGCCTTCCCTGCCGTTCGCGGTCCACCGCATCGATCTGGCGGACCTGCCGGAACCCGAGCGCCACGCCCGCGCCGAGGCTGCCGCCCGTTCCTGCTGCGAGACGCCCTTCGATCTCGGCGACGGCCCGCTGCTGCGGGTGGCGCTGCTGCGCATGGGCGCGGCGGAGCACCGGCTCGTGGTCGCCATGCACCACATCGTGTCCGACGGATGGTCGCTGCGCGTGCTGGTCGAATCCTTCGCCGACCGCTACCGCGCACGCCGCGCGGGCGAAGGCGGGGCGGAGGGCAGCGCGGAGGCCGCCCCCGCGCAGCCTGCGGGCACGGTGCAGTACACCGACTATGCCCTCTGGCAGCGCCAATGGATGGAGGCGGGTGAAAAGGACCGGCAGCTCGCGGTCTGGCGCGCCCGGCTGGGAGGCGAGCAGCCCGTGCTGCAGCTTCCCGCGGAGCACCCGCGCCGCGCCGATGGCCGCTACCGCGCGGCCATGCATGCCTGGGATCTGCCCGCAGACCGCGCGCGGGCCTTGCGCACCGCGGCCCAGGCACGCGGCCTCACGCCGTTCATGGCGCTGCTCGCGGCCTTCCAGGTGGCCCTGCACCGCTGGAGCGGCCAGCAGGACGTGCGCGTGGGCGTGCCGGTCGCCAACCGCGGGCGCATCGAAACCGAAGGCCTCGTGGGCCTGTTCGTGAACACCCAGGTGCTGCGCCTGCCATTGAACGGCCGCATGCCGCTGTCCACTGCGTTGGACTCCGTGCGCGACGCGGCCCTGGAGGCGCAGGCCCACCAGGACCTGCCCTTCGACCAGCTCGTCGAGGCCCTGCAGCCCGGCCGCAGCCTGGCCGCGCCGCCGCTCTTCCAGGTGATGTTCAACTACCAGCAGCACGACCACCGTGCGCTCGATCGGCTGCCGGGGCTGGCGCTGCAGCGCTGGGACATCCCGGGCCAGACGGCGCAGTTCGAGCTGATCCTGGGTGCGGTGGAGGACGGGCAGGGCGGCATGCGGCTGGAATTCCACTACGCGCGCGAGCTGTTCGGTGCCCGCACGGTGCGCCGCATGGCCGGCCACTACGAGGCGCTGCTCGCGGCCGTGCAGCAGGTGCTGGAAGGCATGGCCGACCCGTGCGTGGGCGACGTGCCCCTGCTGGCCGACGGCGAGGCGCGCGAGCTGCGCGCATGGGGCGAATGCCCGCGCGGCGAACCGTATGCCGAGCCCGTGCACCGCCGGTTCGAGCGCATGGCGCTGCAGCAACCCGATGCGGTGGCCGTGGAAGCCGGCGATGCCGCCTGGAGCTACCGCGCGCTGGACCGCCGTGCCAACCACCTCGCCCACCGCCTGGCGGCCCTGGGCGCGGGGCCGGAACGCCGCATCGGCATCGCCCTGTCGCGCTCGCCGGAACTGGTGGCCGGGCTGCTGGCCGTCCTCAAGACCGGCGCGGCCTTCGTGCCGCTGGACCCGGCCTATCCCGCCGACCGCCTCGCCCACATGGCGCGCGACAGCGGCATGGCGCTGCTGCTCACCGAACGCGCCCTCGTCGGGTGCATCCCGGTGCCGCCGGGTGTGCCCTGCATCGCCTGCGAGGACGAGCCCGGTGCCTGCGATGCCGGTCCCTCTGCGCCGGTCGGCCCGCGCCAACTGGCCTACGTGATTTATACCTCCGGCTCCACCGGCCTGCCCAAGGGCGTGCTCGTGGAGCACGGGCCGTTCGCGGCGCACTGCGTGGACACGGCGGCCTGCTACGAAATGGGGCCGGGCACGCGCGAGCTGCACTTCCTCTCGTTCGCCTTCGACGGCGCGCACGAGCGGCTGTTCACCGCGCTCGGCTGCGGCGCCGCCGTCGTGCTGCGGGACGATGCGCTCTGGACGGCCGAAGACACCCTGCAGGCCCTGCGCACGCGCGGGATCACGCATGCCGGCTTCCCGCCCGCCTACCTGGCGCAGGTGGCCGATTGGGCCGCACGCGCGGGCGGCGAGGCTCCCGCCATGGAGCTGATCTCCTTCGGCGGCGAGGCGATGCCGCGCGGCGGCTTCGACGCCGTGCGCCGGCACCTGCGGCCGCGCCTGCTGATCAACGGCTACGGTCCCACCGAGGCGGTCGTCACGCCGATGCTCTGGAAGGTGGACGCCCTGGCGTCGTTCACCGAGGCCTATGCGCCCATCGGCCAGCCGATGCCGGGCCGCACGGCCTACGTGCTGGATGCCGACCTGCAGCCCGTGCCGCGCCACATGCCCGGCGAGCTGTACCTGGGCGGCACGGGCCTGGCGCGCGGCTACGGGGGGCGGCCGGGGCTCACGGCGGAGCGCTTCGTGGCCGATCCGTTCGGGGCCGGCGGGGGGCGCCTCTACCGCACGGGCGACCGGGTGCGCTGGCGCGAGGACGGCCAGCTCGAATACCTGGGCCGCACCGACCACCAGGTGAAGGTGCGGGGCTTCCGCATCGAGCCGGGCGAGATCGAATCCGCATTGCGCGCCGCGCCGGGCGTGGGCGAAGCCGTGGTGGTGGCCCGCGAGACCGCACAGGGCACGCGGCTCGCGGCCTATGTGGCCCCGGGCGCGGCACCCCTGCCCGGTGACGCACTGGACGAGGCCGCGCTGCGCGCGCACCTGGAGCGCAGCCTGCCGGATTACATGGTGCCTTCGGCCATCGTCGTGATGGAGCGCCTGCCCACCGGCCCGGGCGGCAAGGTGGACCGCAAGGCGCTGCCGGAACCCGCAGAGGCCCTGCCTGCGCAGGCGGGCGGGGCGCCGCGCGGCGAAGCCGAGCAGGCGATCGGCCGCGTCTGGTGCGAGGTGCTGGGCCGTGCCGGCGTGGGCCGCGACGACAACTTCTTCGAACTGGGCGGCGATTCGATCCTGAGCCTGCAGATCGTGGCCCGGCTGCGGCTGGCCGGCTGGCGCGCCACGCCGCGGCAGCTGTTCGAACGGCAGACCATCGCCCGGCTCGCAGCCGTCGTGGAGCGCCTCCCTTCCGGCGGCGAAGCCCGCGCTGCAGGCCCGGCGCAGGGCGAGGTGCCGTTGTTGCCCTTCCAGCGCGACTTCTTCGCCATGCCGATGCCGGCCCGCCACCACTGGAACCAGGCGGTGCTGCTGCGCAGCCCCGAGCCTTTGCAGGCACACGCCCTGCGCGGTGCATTGCGCGCCGTGGCGGAGCGGCACGACGCCCTGCGCCTGCGCTTCACGCGGCAGACAGGCACCGGGGGCGCTGCGGGCGAGGCGTGGACGCAGCGCTATGCGGACGCTGCCACGGCTTGGCATGAGTGGGACGACGTGCTGTGGGTGCGCGCTGCCGACGGCCCCGCGCAGCTCAGTGCGCTGTGCGAGCAGGCGCAGTGCAGCCTCGACCTGGAGCACGGCCCGCTGCTGCGCGCCGTGGCCGTCTCCCTGCCGGGCGGGGATGCGCGGCTGCTGCTCGTCATCCACCATCTCGTCGTGGACGGGGTGTCGTGGCGCATCCTGCTGGACGATCTGCAGCAGGCCTACGCCCGTGGCCTCGCGGGCATCCCGGCCGCGCTGCCGCCGGCCTCCAGCGGCATCGCCGATTGGGCGGCCGTGCTGCAGCGCTATGGGCAGGAGCATGCCGACGAACTCGCGCACTGGACCGCCCTGGCCGGGAGCCCTTCGCAGCTGCCCTGCGCACGCCCCGAAGGCCCGCGCACGGTGGCCCACCAGCAGACCGTGTCCTTCCGGTTGGACCGCGCCGCCACCGAGGCGTTCCTCGCGCACGCGCCCGCCGCCTACCGGACCCAGGCCAACGACCTGCTGCTCACGGCCCTGGCGCGCGCGCTGTGCCGCTGGAGCGGCCAGGAACGCATGCTGGTGGACATCGAAGGCCATGGCCGCGAAGACCTCGATCCCGCGGTGGATCTGTCGCGCACCGTGGGCTGGTTCACCTCGCTCTACCCGGTGGCGCTCGATGCACGCGGCCCGCTGCGCGACGCCGTGCGCCGCGTGAAGGAAGCCCTGCGCGCCGTGCCGCGGCGCGGCGTGGGCTACGGCGCGCTGCGCCACTTCGGCACGCCGGCCCAGCGCGGAGCCCTGCAGGCCTTGCCGCGCGCGCAGGTGGTGTTCAACTACCTCGGCCAATTCGACGACAGGCCGCAGGACGGTACCGCGGGCGGCTGGACGCTCGCGCCCGAGCCCTCCGGCGCGGGCGTGGATGCCGGTGCCCCGCTGCTGCACGAGTTCACGGTCAACAGCCGCGTGCTCGCGGGCGCGCTGTCGGTGGACGTGCTCTTCAGCGGCGCGCGCCACGATGCCGCCGCCGTGCGCGGCTGGATGGCCGAATGCGAACGGGAGCTGCGGGCGCTGATCGGCCACTGCGCGCAGGCGCCGCAGGGCGCCACGCCCTCGGACTTCCCGCTCGCGGGGCTGGACCAGCCCGGCCTGGACGCGCTCGCGCTGGACTGGGCGCGCGTGGAAGACCTGTACCCGCTGTCGCCGCTGCAGGCGGGACTGGCCTTCCAGTGCCTGCTCGATCCGGCATCGCCCGCCTACACCAACCAGCTGCGGCTGGATTTCGAAGACCTGGACGCACCGCGGCTGCGCGCGGCCTGGGCCGCGGTGTTCGACCGGCACGACGTGCTGCGCAGCGGCGTGCTCGCGCAGGGCGGCCGGCCGCTGCAGTGGGTGGAGCGTGCCCCCGCGCTGCCGTGGCACGAGGAGGACGCCCGCGGTGCCGGCGAGGGCCTGCAGGCACGGCTGGACGCCCGGGCGGCCGGTGAACTCGCTCGCGGCTTCGACCTGGCGGCGCCGCCGCTCACGCGCTTCGTGCTGCTGCGCACGGGGCCGCGCAGCCACCATTTCATCTGGACGCTGCACCACGTGCTGCTGGACGGCTGGAGCACGTCCCGCGTGCTGGCCGAGGTGCTGGCCCACTACGGCGGCGCGGCCCGGCCCGCAGCGCCGCAGCGCTACGCGGCCTACATCGGCTGGCTGCAGTCGCGCGATGCGGCGGCCGACGAGGCCTGGTGGCGTGCCGCGCTGCAGGATGTGGAGGAGCCGACCCGCCTCGTCGAGGCCCTGCCCGTGTCCCGCGCGGCCACGGGGGCGGGCACGCCGGCCGAGCCTGCGCGCGCACTGCGCAGCTTCGACGCCATGGCCACGCGGCGGCTGCAGGACTTCTGCCAGCGCGAACGCGTCACGCTCAACACGCTGGTGCAGGCGGCATGGGCACTGCTGCTGCAGCGGCACACGGGGCAGGGCACCGTGGTGTTCGGCACCACCGTGGCCGGCCGGCCCGCCGAATTGCCCGACGCGGAGCGCATGGTCGGCCTGTTCATCAACACCCTGCCGATGGCCTGCACGCCCGAGCCGGGCCAGCCGGTGGGCGACTGGCTGCGGGCCCTGCAGGCGCAGGCCCTGGGGCTGCGCGAGCACGAGCACACGCCGCTCTACGACGTGCAGCGCTGGGCCCGGGCGGAAGGCAGCACGGGCCTGTTCGACACGCTGCTGGTCTTCGAGAACTACCCCGTGGACGAGGCCCTGGGCCGGGAGCTGCCCGGCGGCCTGCAGGCCCGCGTGGCCGCGCAGCGCGAGGAAACGCATTACCCCGTCACCGTGGTGGCCCTGCTGGAGCCCGTGCTGACGCTGCAGCTGCGGCACGACCCGTCGCGGCTTTTGCCCGAAGCCGGCGAAGCACTGGCCGACCGGCTCGCGCACCTGCTGCAGGCGCTGGCGCAGGATGCAGCGGCCCCCGTGGGCGCCGTGCGCATGCTCGGCAGCACGGAGCGCGCCGCGCTGCAGGCCTGGGCCATCAACGGCGAGCGGCTGGATGCGCCCGAGCCGGTGCACCGCCAGTTCGAAGTGATTGCACACCGCCATCCGGACGCGCCCGCGCTGGTCCATGGCGACGTCTGCCTCAGCTACGCGGAACTCGACCGCCGCGCGGACCGGCTGGCCCGCCGGCTGCGCGCGGGGGGCGTGGGGCCGGAGACGCTGGTGGGCGTCGCGCTGCACCGCGGCGTGGAGATGGTGGTGGCGCTGCTCGGCGTGATGAAGGCCGGCGCGGCCTATGTGCCGCTGGACCCGGAGCTGCCGCGGGAGCGCATCGCCTTCATGGTGGATGACTGCGCACCGGTGCTGGCCCTGGCCGGCGCCGACACCGTGCCGCTGCTGCCCGCAGGCCTGCCGGTGCTGCAACTGCCGCTCGATGAAACATCGCACGAAGCGGAAGCGGCCGAACAGGGCCCCGACGAGCGCCATGCTGCGTGGCGTCCGGCGCTGCATCCGGAAAGCCTCGCCTACGTGATCTACACCTCCGGCTCCACCGGCCGTCCCAAGGGCGCGGGCAACCGCCACGGCGCGCTCGCCAACCGCATCGCCTGGATGCAGCAGGCCTACCGCATCGGCCCGGGCGACACGGTTCTGCAGAAGACACCCTTCGGCTTCGACGTGTCGGTGTGGGAGTTCTTCTGGCCGCTGGCCGTGGGCGCGCGCCTGGCGATGGCCCCTCCCGGCGCGCACCGCGAGCCGCGGCAACTGCAGGAACTGATCCAGCGGCACGGCGTGACCACGATCCACTTCGTGCCTTCGATGCTGCAGGCCTTCCTCGCCCATGCGGACCTCGGCGCCTGCACGGGCCTGCGGCACATCGTGTGCTCCGGCGAGGCGCTGCCCGAGCCGCCCGTGCGGCAGGTGTTCGAGCGGCTCGGCCCCGTGGGCCTGCACAACCTCTACGGGCCGACCGAGGCGGCGATCGACGTCACCCACTGGACGTGCGCGCCGCACGATGCGGGCCCGGTGCCCATCGGCCGCCCGATCGCCGGCCTGCACACGCACGTGTTGGACGCTTCGCTTGCGCCCGTGCCCGCGGGCGTGGCCGGCGAGCTGTACCTGGGCGGCGCGGGGCTGGCCCGCGGCTATGCCGGCCAGCCGGGGCTGACGGCCGAGCGCTTCGTGGCCGATCCGTTCGGGGAAGGCGGCCGCCTCTACCGCACGGGCGACCTGGTGCGCTGGCGCGACGATGGAGCCCTGGAATACCTGGGCCGCCTGGACCACCAGGTGAAGATCCGCGGCCTGCGCATCGAACTCGGCGAGATCGAGGCCGCGCTGCTGGAGCAGCCGGGTGTGCGCGAGGCCGTCGCGGTCGCCGCGCCCGCGGTGCCGGGCGGTGCGCTGTCGCTGGCGGCCTGGTGCAGCGCGCATCCGGGCACGGTGCTGGAGCCGGAGGCTCTGCGCGCCGCGCTGGCGCGCCGCCTGCCGGAGCACATGGTGCCGGCGCGCATCGCCGTGCTGGACGCACTGCCGCTCAACGCCAACGGCAAGGTGGACCGCAAGGCCTTGCCCGCGCTGCAGGCCCCGCAGGCGCCGCACCACGAGCCGCCGCAGGGCGACACCGAGGCCGCGCTGGCGTGCATCTGGGCCGCGGTGCTCCAGCAGGACGTGTCGCGCTTCGGACGGCAGGACCACTTTTTCCAGTGCGGCGGCGACTCTCTCGCGCTGCTTTCGGTGCAGGCGCAGGTGCACCGCCAATGGGGCCTGCAGCTGCCGCTGCGGGCGTTTTTCGAGAACCCCGTGCTGGCCGCGATGGCCGCCCGGGTGGACGCCGAGCATCGGCCGTCCGCCGACGGCGAGGCGGCCGACGTGCTGCGCATGGCCGCGCTGCTGGACGCGCTGGAGGCATGAACGCCATGGACCTGGACACACACCGCATCGCGGAGCGCTTCGCGCAACTGCCGCCCGACAAGCAGCGCATCTTCCTGCAGGCCCTGCAGGGCCAGGGCGTGGACTTCGCCCGCCTGCCGATCGTCCCGCTCCAGGATCGATCCAAGGCGATGGCCTCGCACGCCCAGTGGCGGCAGTGGTTCCTCTGGCAGATGGACCGGGGCAGCGCGGCCTACCACATCATGGGCGCGCTGCGGCTGGAGGGCACGGTGGACGAGCCGGCGCTCGCGGACAGCATCGACGGCCTGCTGGAGCGGCACGAATCCCTGCGCACCGTCTTCCAGGCCACGGAGGACGGGCTCTGCGTGCCGCGCATCCTGCCCGCAGCGCCGGGCGGCTGGGCGTTCCTGCGCGCCGACGTCTCGGCCAGCGGGCCGGAAGCCGCGCAGGAGCAGGCCGATGCCGAGGCCCGGCGGATCAGCGCGCTGCCCTTCGACCTGGAGCACGGCCCGCTGCTGCGCGTGGGCCTCATCCGCATGGGGCCTGCTACGCACCTGCTGGTGGTGGCGATGCACCACATCGTCTCCGACGGCTGGTCGATGCGCCTCTTCGTCGAAGACCTGCTGGTGCTCTACGGCGCCCGGCTGCGCGGCGAGCCGGCCCCGCTGGCACCGCTTCCGCTGGCCTATGCCGACTACGCCACCTGGCAGCGCCACTGGCTGGACGCGGGCGAGCGCGAACGGCAACTGGCCTACTGGACCGAGCGGCTGGGCGGTGCCACGCCCGTGCTGGAGCTGCCCGCCGATCGGCCGCGCCGACCCGGTGCGCGCGCGGCCGCGGCGCGGCACGCCGCACAATTGCCTGCGGAGGTGGTGCGCCCCTTGCGGGACCTCGCCCACACCACCGGCACGACGCTGTTCACCGTGCTGCTGGCGGGCTTCCAGGTGCTGCTGCACCGGCTCACCGGCGAGAGCGACATCCGTGTCGGCGTGCCCGTGGCCAACCGCCACCGGCCGGAGATCGACCGGGTCATCGGCCTGTGCGTGAACACCCAGGTGCAGCGCAACCGGGTGGACGGCCGGGCCCCGCTCTCCGCCGTGCTCGCGGCCGCCCGCGAATCCGTGCTGGATGCGCAGGCCTGCCCGGACCTGCCTTTCGAGCAGCTCGTGGAGGCGCTCTGCCCCGAACGCGCGGCCGGCGTGAACCCGCTGTTCCAGGTCATGCTGGACCACGCACCGGCCCGCACCGTGGACATCTCCCGGCTGCCCGGCCTCGTCGCCCGCGAGCATGCACTGGACATACCCGAGGCGCAGTTCGACCTGGTGCTGGGCACGCGCGAGGCGCCGGACGGCGGCCTGCAGGTGCAGTTCGTGTACCCCGGGGACCGCTTCCTGCCGGAGACCATGGCGCGCTTCGCGCAGGCCTACGCCGCGATCCTGCGGGCTTTGGCCGAAGACCCGCAATGCGCCGTGGGCGACGTGCCCATCCTCGGCGTGCAGGAGGCGGCAGCCCTGCAGCGCTGGAGCGCCAACCCCTGCGAAGAGCCGCACGATGAGCCCGTGCACGCCGCCATCGCCCGCCAGGCGCGCGAGCGGCCCGGCGCGGCGGCGCTGCTCTTCGGCGACGACGTGCTGGACTATGCGGCGCTCGATGCCCGCGCCAGCCGCCTCGCCCACCGCCTGCGCGCGCTCGGCGTGGGGCGGGATGCCCGCGTGGGCATCTGCATGGAGCGCAGCATCGGCATGGTGGTCGCCTGGCTCGCGGTCTTGAAGGCGGGCGGCGCCTACCTGCCGCTCGATCCCGACTACCCGTCCCAGCGCCTGGCCTACATGGTGGAGGACAGCGGCGTGCGCTGGGTGCTGGAGCACGGCGCCACGCGCGGCCTGCTGCCGCAGGCCGATGGCGTGCTCCGGGTGGACCTCGACATGCTCGATCTCTCCGCGGAGCCGGCCACCGACCCGGCCGTGCCCGTGCACGGCGAGAACCTCGCCTACGTGATCTACACCTCCGGCTCCACCGGCCGGCCGAAGGGCGCGGCCATCCGGCATGCGGCCCTCGCCAGCTGCATGGCCTGGATGCAGCGCACCTATGCGCTCGCGCCGCACGACGCGGTGCTGCACAAGGCGCCGTTCGGTTTCGACGTGTCGGTCTGGGAGATGTTCTGGCCGCTCACCGTCGGCGCCCGGCTCGTGGTGGCCCGCCCCGGCGACCAGCGCGATCCCGAGCGCATCGCCGAGCTGATCGAGCGCCACGGCGTGACCACGCTGAACTTCGTGCCGTCGATGCTGCAGGCCTTCCTCGCGCACCCCGGCATCGAAGCGCGCACCGGGTTGCGCCACATCATCTGCGGCGGCGAAGCGATGCCCGTGCAGACGCAGCGCGAGGCATTGCGGCGCCTGCGCGGCGCGACGCTGCAGAACCTCTACGGCCCGACCGAAACCACCATCCACGTCACGCAGTGGACCTGCCGCGACGACGGCCGCAACGCCGTGCCGATCGGCCACTCGGTGAGCGGCACGCAGGCCCACGTGCTCGATGCCCAGCTCCACCCGGTGCCCATCGGCGTGCCGGGCGAGCTCTACATCGGCGGCATCAGCCTGGCGCGCGGCTACCTGAACCGCCCGGGGCTGACGGCCGAGCGCTTCGTCGCCGATCCGCGGGGCGGGCGCGGCGGGCGGCTCTACCGCACGGGCGACCTCGTGCGCTGGAGCGCGCAGGGCCACATCGAATACCTCGGCCGCATCGACCACCAGGTGAAGATCCGCGGGCTGCGCCTGGAACTGGGCGAGATCGAGGCGCGGATCGGCGCCCACCCCGGGGTGCGCGAAGCCGTGGTGGTGGCGCAGGGCCACGGCGCGGGCGCGCGGCTGGTGGCCTACCTGGTGCCGCGCGAAGGCTGCACGGTCGAACCCGCGGCACTGCGGCGCGGCCTGGAAGCGGCGCTGCCCGACTACATGGTGCCGCGCGACGTGGTGGTGATGGAGGCGCTGCCCCTGAGCGCCAACGGCAAGGTCGAGCGGCAGGCCCTGCCGCCACCGCAGGAGCCGTCCGCCACCGCCGCACACGGCCTGCCGGACGAGCCGGTGGCGCGCGCGCTCGCCGGCCTGTGGCAGGAGGTGCTGCAGGTGCCGGCGGTGGGCGGGCACGACAACTTCTTCGAGCGGGGCGGCGATTCGCTGCTCAGCCTGCAGCTGCTGGCCCGCATCCGCAAGGCGTTTCCCCATGCGGACCGCTTCGGCCTGGCCGACGTCATGCAGTCCGCGGACCTGCTCGACATGGCACGGCGGCTGCACGCCGTGCCGGAAGCGCCGTCCCACGACGCCGTCTGCCTGCAGGCGGAGGGCGACGGCGTGCCGCTCTTCTGCCTGCCGGGGCTGCTGGTCGGCACGCGTGAATTCCTGCCGCTCGCGCAGGCGCTGGCCGGCAGCCGGCCGGTGTTCGGCTTCGTGAGCCATGTCCACACGCGCCACCGCTGGCAGGGTTTCGACATCCCCGCACTGGCGGCGCGCTATGCGGATTTCATCGCGGCGAATGCACCCGAGGGGCGCTGCGCGCTGCTGGGCTGGTCCATCGGAGGGGAACTCGCCTGGGAGGTGGCGCGCCAGCTGCAGTGCCGGCCCCAGGGCCCGGTGCAGGTGGTGCACTGCACGATGGTGGACGTGTTCGAGGGTGAGCCGCTGGCCTCCACGCGCGTGCTGACCCCGGAGGAGCGCGAGCGTGCGGACGAGGCCCTGGCACGGTGGCTGGAGCGGTCGGCGATGCGCGCGCACT
This sequence comes from Acidovorax sp. PRC11, assembly GCF_031844105.1. Classification (NCBI taxonomy): domain Bacteria; kingdom Pseudomonadati; phylum Pseudomonadota; class Betaproteobacteria; order Burkholderiales; family Comamonadaceae; genus Acidovorax; species Acidovorax sp. PRC11. The sequence continues at coordinate 155,944 of NZ_JAUZUQ010000004.1, forward strand.
GGGATGCGCTGCTCGCGCGCATGTCGGCGGCAGAGCGGGCCTGGGTGGCGGAACGCATGCTGGAGGGCACCGGGGCCTTCCCGCTCGATTTCATCGAAGGCGGCGAGGGCGGCATGCCGCGCGAATTGCAGCTCTGGGCCACGCTGGACAGCCGCATGCGGCAGGCCCGCATGCACTTCGGCGTGCAGGATCTGGCGGTGCACGCCGTGCAGGCGCAGGCCTCGCTGCACCGCACGCCGGCGCTGCGCGACTGGCGGGCCCATGCGCGCGTGGTGGCCCACGACGTCATCGGAGGGGCGGACCACCTTTCCGTGATCCGCCACCCGGAGTTCTGCGAGCGCCTGCGCGCGCAGCTCGACGCGCTGGAAGCGGCCGTCGCGCTGTGATCCCAACCGGGGAGCCCCACCCGGCGCCCCGCACGCAAAAAAGCCGGACGCAACGCGTCCGGCTTCGTTTTTGGGAAAGACACCTGCCGGGCCCGCGGGCCCGGCGTGACGGTCAGAACCGGTAGGTGGCGGTGGCGATCACCGAACGCGGCGCGCCGTAGTAGCACGTCGTCGCGCCGCAGTTCGTGAGCGCGTTCTTGTCCGTCAGGTTGCGCAGGTTGAGCGCCAGGCTCCACTCGCGGAAGTCGTAGCCCACCATGGCGTCGTAGAACGTGTTGGAAGGCACGCGCGCCGGGGCGGCCTCGTTCTCGCCGCGCGTGCTGCCGCTGTACCGCGCGCCCAGGCCCACGCGGATGCCGCTGGCGAAGCGGTAGTCGGCCCACAGCGAGAGGCGGTTGCGCGGCACGGCCGAGGCCTGCCGGCCGATCTCCGCCGGGTTCGCGCTCTCGGTCACGATCGCCCGGTCCATGTAGGCGTAGGAGGCCGTGAGGTTCAGGCGCGGCAGCAGTTCGGCGTTCGCCTCCAGTTCCAGGCCGCGCACGGAAATCTCCCCGCGCTGCTGCGGCAGGAAGGTGGCCGCGTCGTAGGTGATGTAGTTCCGGCGGCGCAGGTCGAACACCGCGGCGCTGTAGCTCTGCTTGCGGCCTTCGGGCTGCCAGCGCACGCCGGCCTCGTACTGCCGTGCCGTCTCGGCGCCGAAGGGCTTGCCGGTGGTCGGGTCGATGGTGTTCGTGGGCAGGAACGACTGCGTGTAGCTCGCATACGGCGCCCAGCCGCCATCCATCAGGTAGACCACGCCGGCCCGGCCGGTGAACTTGCTGTCGTCGATGTCGAAGTTCATGCCGCTCGGGCGGTCGCGCAGCTTGCCCTTGGCATCGTCGTAGCGCCCGCCGAGGTTGAACACCCAGCGGTCGCGCCACTTGATCTGGTCCTGCACGTACAGGCCGGTCTGCGTGAGCGTGCTGATGCCGTCGAAGTAGGGCGCGGCGAGTTCGATCCCGCCCCCGCCATAGACCGGCGCGGCCGTGTCCAGCACGGGGGCGGTGCCGCCGCTGCGGCTCACCTGGTCCACGCGCGTGCGCTGGTAATCCAGCCCGAACACGATCTGGTGCTGCCAGTCGCCGGAACGCACTTCGGCCTGTACCTGGTTGTCCACGGTGAACGAGGAAATGCTCTCCTTGCTGGCGAACGGCGAACGCGACAGCCAGCGGAAGTTGGCCGGATCGCTGGGATCGGCGGCGTTGCGCGTCACGAACGTGCCCGGGTTGAGCTGGCGGTAGTCCAGGTCGAGGTGGGCCGCGCGCAGGTTCTGCCGCACCGTCCAGGTGCCGTCGATGCGGTGCTCGAACTGGTAGCCGACCATCTGCTGCTCGTGGTCGAATCGGTTGTAGTCTGGATCGCTCAGGTACAGGTCGGGCGACAGGCGCGTGCCGATGGCCGTGGGCAGCAGCGAGCCGTACGCCGGCTGCGTGCGCGTGTAGGCCCCGGCCCGCGTGCGGCTGAACTGCGAGAGCAGCGTGAAGCGCGTGTCGGCGTTCGGCTTCCAGGTGAGCGAAGGCGCGAGGTAGTAGTAGTCGTCCGGCATGCCGCCCGCGGGCAGCTCGGCATCGCGCACCACGCCCGTCAGGCGGTAGAGCAGGCTGCCGTCGGCATTCAGCGGGCCCGAGAAATCGCCCGCGACCTGCCGGCGCTGGTGATTGCCGATCTGCACCTGCAGCTCGCGCACCGGCTCCGCGGTCGGGCGCTTGCTCACCACGTTCACCACGCCGCCCGGGTTGCCCTGGCCATACAGCACCGAGGCCGGGCCGCGCAGCACCTCGATGCGCTCGGCACCGTAGTTGTCGGTCTTCCAGACCCCGAAATTGCCGCTGTTGCGCAGCGGCAGCGCATCGAGGTAGAAGCCCGGGCTGTAGGCATCGAAGCCGCGCACGGTGATCCAGTCGTAGCGCGAGTCCGCGCCGTAGGGCGCGATGCCCACGCCGGGCGTGTAGGCGATCGCGTCCTTCAGCGTCAGCGCGCCCATCGCCTCGATGCGGTCGGCCGTGACCACGGACAGCGACTGCGGCGTCTCGATGATCGGCGTGTCCGTCTTGCTGCCGGTGGCGCTGCGCTTGGCGATATAGCCGGTGACGCGGCCGGTCCCGCTCTCCTCGGTCTCGCCCTTCACCGTCACCGGGGGAAGGGTGGCCTGGGCGGACACGGCCTGCTGGGCCCAGGCGGCGGTGCCGCAGAGCGTGGCGGCGGAAGCTCCGAAGGCCGTGGCGATGGCGGTGTGCAGCAGCCTCTGGCGCGCGGCGGTCGGGACGGATGGATGGCGCATGGAAAGAACCCCTCTGTGAATGGAATGTGGACGAAACTGCGGAATGTGCGAATTCGAATTGTAATGAGAATGTTTCTTATTAACAAATAAGTAAGCGTCCCATTGCGCGCCGGTTCACGCGCGGGGCATCCACAGACCGTCGTAGAAGTAGTGCTCGCGCAGCAGCATCACGAGCTGCGCGCGCTTGTGCGGCAGATCGAACTCCTTGACCTTGGCATAGCCGGATTTGTCGAGGTTGCGGATCTGCTGGTGGTGGTCGATGCGCGGCTCGCCCATGGCGCGCTGCGTGCGCGGGTCGCACAGGAAGATGTAGTGCGAGATCGCCGTCAGCCACGCCGTGGCGAAGGCCTTGCCGCGGAACGCGGGATCGCCCACCAGCACGTGCCAGCCGCGGTCGTAGTCGTGCACGTCGTAGAACGGCGCGATGCGGCTCTCGCGCGCCCAGTAGATCTCGAAGTAAGCGAACGGCTCGCCGTCCAGGCTCGCGATCATCGAGTACATGTGCGGGTCCCGCGCGATCGCCTCCAGGTAGGCGCGGTGCTGCGCCAGATCGCCCTGCTCCTCCCAGATGACAGCCACGTCGGGATCGTTCATCCAGCGGTGAAAGAGCGGCAGATCCGCCTCGCGGTCGATCGCGCGGAACGAGAACGTGCGCCCCAGCCAGGGCACGAAGCGCTGGTAGAGCACGCCGGTGGGCTTCGGGGGGCGCACGGGGTGGTACTTGCCGTCCGTGAGCGCGAAGCGCTGCGCCATGGGCGGCGGCGCAGTGGGCATCCACAGCCCGGGCTGCTGCCAGAGCATGTCGCTGCAGGCGCGCCAGCCGCCGCCCTGGCGCGGCAGCAGCACGCCGCGGGCCGCCAGATCCTGCACCGTTGCCGGGGCCACGCCCGGTGCCCCGAACGCGATCTCGCGCGATCCCGGATGGGCAGCGAACACCGCGTCGAGCGCGGCCAGCGCATGGGCCGTGGCGACCGACTCCGCGTTGCCGTCGTCGGCGGTGGAAGGGGCCTGGGCGAGCGTCAGTGCATGCCCGCCGTCCGCCAGGCCCAGCCGCCAGGCCGAGCGGGTGCCGTGCGCGGCGTCGTGCACGATGAAGGTGCCTTTGTGGTCATGCACGGTGTGCGGCCGGCCCTGCGCGTAGGAGATGAAGGGGCGGGCCTCGGTGTCCGCATCTGCGCCGCTCGTGGATTCGGCATGGGGGTCAGCGAATTTCATACAGCTCCTGGGTCGTCGCAGTCACTGCAGCGGCGGGTGTGCGGGCGGATACGCCGGGTGTTGCGCCGAAGGGCGCGATGTGCGGCGCCAGCAGCATCAGCCCCTGGTGCAGCGCGGGGAACAGGCTCTGGCGGAAGTTGTTCCAGCGCAGCTCCAGGATGGTGTCGCCGGGCTCGATCGCGGTGCCCAGCACGTCGTAGATGACCTCGCCCGAATCGATGCCGTTGTCCACGTAGTGCAGCGAGGCACCGGTGCGCGACACGGTGGGCGCGGGCTCGATGGCCATGCGCTGCCAGTCCGTCACGCGCTCGCCGCGCGCCCCGTGCAGCGCGTCCAGCGTGGCGCAGGCGCCCCGGCGCCGGTAGGGCGACTCGGTGCGCGTGATGCCCGGGTGGATGTTGACGATGCGGCGGTGGAACGGCGCCCCGGGCCGCACCAGCGCATCCAGGATCACCAGCAGGCCGTCGAGCACCACCACGTCGGCGCGCAGCTCGCGCAACTTGGACAGCAGCGCATCCTCGAAGGCCTGCTTGCCCGCGGGCCGTTGCAGCGCACCGAGCGGCAGGCGCCGGTACGCAGACGGCACGGCGTGCAGCAGGTCTTCCAGCCGCCGTCCCTGCACCGTGAGGCCCTGCGGAACGATCCACGGCCGGCCCGGTTCGGGGCGGAAGCCGTAGTCGCGCAGCGCGGCCTGGTCGCGCGGCGATTGCGGATCGTCGTCGTAGACGATGCCCTCCAGCGTATAGGCGTCGCCCAGCGGCGTGGTGTCCAGGGCATGGGCCAGGTATTCGAGCGGCGAGCGCATGTAGCGCTGGCCGCCCCGGTAGTCGATGGGCCGGCCCGCGCGGTCGGCGGCGGCATTGCGCAAAGACAGGATGTAGACGAGCTTGGCCTGTGGCATGGGGTGGGATGAAGCAGGGTGGGAGGAAGAAAAAAAAGAGGACGAAGCCGGGGCACCCTGCGGTCAGGGCACCGCGGAGGTCCGCCGCAGGGCCGGGCCCGACGGCTCCTGAGGCTGCGCCTGTGCCTGCGCCGGCCGGTGCCGCGGGTCCAGCGGGCAGCGACCGCAGTAGCCGTCGCCCGGCAGCAGGTGGTAGAGGCAGCACTCGCGGTGCAGCGCCACCTCGTCGCCCCAGCCACCGTCCGCGCGTGCGATGCGGACGTGGCGCGGCGCGCGGTACAGCGGGTTGGGCCGGGGCGGCTGCGATGCCCAGTGCGGGGAATGGAGCAGCCGTGCGGCGTCGTGCGCGGTGCGCGGCTGCTGCGGCGCGAGCGCTGCCGCCTGTTCCAGCACCGCCTCCAGGTGGCGCGCGGCATTGCTCCACGCCACCTTGGCGGGCAGCCGCGTGTGGCGCTCCATCGCAGCGAAGAGCGGCGCGCAGTGATCCATCACCAGCGGCCCGTAGCGCGCTGCGGTGCCGGCTTCCGGCATGGCCACTCCCAAACCGCGCAGATGGAAATCCCGCACCAGGCCCTGGCCGTCGAAACGTATCCACAGGTCCTCCAGCGCCACGGGGAACACATGCCCCAGCACGCTCGCGGCCGCGGCCACGGGCGGCACCAGCGCGGCCAGGTAGCGCAGCGTCCACGTGGATGCCAGCGGGCGCAGATCCCGCCGCGCGCCCGCGTCCAGATGCCACACGCGGCTTCCGTAGCGGTGCAGCAGGCCGACGAGCGTGCCGGCGTCGCACAGGGCGGTCGCGGGCAGCGCATCGGCGGGCGGCGGGCCGCTGCACTGCAGACGCTCGCCGAAGGGCGCGAGTTCGCCCTGGAACAGGGGCTCCAGCAGAGGAATCACAAGGGCGCCTCCGGGCATGCGGAGGGCGCCGGTGGGGGCAGGGGAGCATGGGGCCATGGGGGCATGCCTGCAAGACGGTTCTGCGCCGCGCATGTTCACGCCGCGGTGCCTGCGCGGGCCCGGCCGTGAACATCCCGGCCGCCGTTTGCGTCTTGCATGCAGTGGCCCCGGCGGCCCGCCGTACCGGGCTGCCTGCCGTGGCCGTGCTCAGGCCCGCCGTGGCGCTGATCCGTTTCTCCCCGTTTCCTTCGCCAGCCCGTCACCGGGCAGAAAAGAGATTGCGTGCATGACCTCCACCCCCGCACCGACCGGCCGAGCCTCTGAGGTGGCGCACCTGCTGCGGCCGTTCCTTCCCTGGATTGCGCTCTCCACCGTCTGCGGCCTCGCCTCCGGCGCCGCCACGGTGCTGCTGCTGCGCACCGTGAACGACACGCTGAACCAGGAGGCCGGCCTGTCCGGCGGGCTGCTCTGGACCTTCGTCGCGCTCTGCGTGGCCGCGCTGGGCGGGCGGCTGATGTCCGACGTCTCCACCAATTTCGTGGGCCAGCGGCTGGTGGCGCAGGTGCGCATCAGCCTGGCGCGCAAGATCCTCTCGGCCCCGATCGACGCCCTGGAGCGCTACCGCACGCACCGCCTCATGCCCGTGCTCTCGCAGGACGTGGACATGATCAGCGACGCCGCCTTCGTGCTCTCCTCCGCGCTGATCGGCTCGGCCATCGCCCTGGGCTGCCTCGCCTACCTGGCCTGGCTGTCGCCCGCCCTGTTCGCACTGGTGCTGGTGGCGCTGGTGGTGGGCGCCACCCTGCAGATCGCCGCGCAGACCCGTGCCGAGAAGGGCTTCTGGAAAGCGCGCGAACACGAGGACCGGCTGCACAAGGCCTACCGCGCCATCAGCGAAGGCGCCAAGGAGCTGCGCATGCACCGCGAGCGCCGCAGCCGCATGCTGGGCGAGCAGGTCGAACGCATCGTGGCGCAGATCCGCGACGTGAACGGCCGCGCCATCAACACCTACGTGATCGCCGCGGCCTTCGGTGCGGCGCTGTTCTTCCTCATCATCGCGCTCATCATGGGCTGGGCCGCGTTCCGCCCTACCGAGCCGGCCGTGCTGAGCGGCTTCGTGCTGGTGCTGCTGTTCCTCAAGGGCCCGATCGACCAGATCGCCATGACGCTGCCGCACGTCGGCCGTGCCAAGGTGGCCTTCCTGCGCATCGCCGACCTGTCGGCCCGCTTCGCCACGCCCGAGCCGCACCTGCACCAGGACCGCCCCGCGCCGGCGCCCGTGCTGCACGAAGGCATCGCCCTGCAGGGCGTGCGCTATGCCTTCGACGCACCGGCCGACGGCGGCGCGCCGTTCGTGCTCGGCCCCATCGACCTGGAGCTGCGCCGCGGCGAGATGGTCTTCATCGTCGGCGACAACGGCTCGGGCAAGACCACGCTCATCAAGCTGCTGCTGGGCCTCTATGCGCCCCACGAGGGCGAGGTGCTGATCGACGGCGTGCCCGTCACCGCGGAGTCGCGCGACGACTACCGGCAGCTCTTCACCACCGTGCTCTCCGACTTCTACCTCTTCGAGGACCTGGCAGGCGCAGGAGAGGGCGGCGCGGGCATGTCGGCGCTGCCCCAGGCCGCGCGGCCCTACCTGGAGCGCCTGGAGATCGCGCACAAGGTGAGCATCCAGGACGGCGCCTTCAGCACCGTAGACCTCTCCACCGGCCAGCGCAAGCGCCTGGCGCTGGTGCACGCCTACCTCGAAGGCCGCCCGGTGATGGTGTTCGACGAATGGGCCGCCGACCAGGACCCGGCCTTCCGCCACCTCTTCTACACCGAACTGCTGCCCGAACTGCGCGCGAAAGGCCATCTGCTGGTCGTCATCTCGCACGACGACCGCTACTTCCACCTCGCCGACCGCGTGGTCCACATGCGGGCCGGCCGGATCGCCGAAACCCGCGTGCGCGCGGACCGCGAAACCCTTGCCGCCTGACGCGACGGCCATCCCTTTTTCCACCAGGAGTTGTCATCCCATGCAGCACACCCATGACCTGATCGGCATCGGCTTCGGGCCGTCCAACGTGGCGCTCGCCATCGCGCTCCAGGAGCACCGCGACGCGCACGGCCGCGCGCCCCAGGCGTTCTTCATCGAACGCCAGCCGGCCTTCGCCTGGCACCCGCACATGCTGCTGGACCAGTCGCACATGCAGATCTCCTTCCTCAAGGACCTCGCCACGCTGCGCAACCCGCAGAGCCGCTTCACCTTCCTCAACTACCTGCACGAGCAGGGCCGCCTGCCGGACTTCATCAACCTCAAGAGCTTCTACCCGAGCCGCCACGAGTTCAACGACTACCTGGGCTGGGCGGCGCGCCAGTTCGAGGGCCAGTGCGCCTATGGCGAAGAGGTGTTCGAGGTCCTGCCGGAGCCCGGCCCGGACGGCGCTGTCGAGCAACTGCGCGTGCGCTCGCGCAGCGCGGCCGGCCGCGTGCAGGAGCGCCTGGCGCGCAACCTCATCGTCGGCGTGGGCGGCACCGCGCGCATCCCGGAGGTGTTCCGCGGCCTGCAGGGCGACCCGCGCGTGTTCCATTCGAGCACCTACCTGCGCGACATCGCCCGCCAGGGCTCGGCGCGCAGCATCGCCCTGATCGGGGCGGGGCAGAGCGCCGCGGAAATCTTCATGGACCTGCAGGGCCGCGCCCATGCGCCCGAAGTGGACTGGGTAATGCGCGCGCGCGCCATCCGCCCTTCCGACGACAGTCCCTTCGTCAACGAAATCTTCAACGCCGACTTCACCGACTACATGTTCGGCCGGTCCGGCCCGGAGCGCGAATCGCTGCTGCGCGAATACGCCCACACCAACTACGCCGTGGCCGACCTGGAACTGATCCAGCAGGTCTTCAAGACCTTCTACGAACAGCGCGTGACCGGCGGCCGGCGCCTGCGCATGCTGCGCCAGCACGAAGTGCGCGCCGCGCGTGCCGATGCCTCCGGCGTGTACTTCACCTTCCATGACCGCGAATCGGGCGAGGAACGCACCGTGCGCTACGACGCCGCCGTGCTGGCCACGGGCTACGAACGCGCCGCCCACCGCGACGTGCTCGCGCCGCTGGAGCCCTACCTGAGCGACTTCACCGTGGACCGCCACTACCGCGTGCAGGCTGCCCCGGGCTTCCGGCCCGCGATCTTCCTGCAGGGCGCCTGCGAATCCAGCCATGGCCTGAGCGACACGCTGCTGTCCGTCACAGCCGTGCGCACCGGAGAAATCGGCCAGGTGCTCGCCGCCGCGCTGCCCGCGGCCCGGGAGCCGCTGCGCACGCGCGGCCCGCACGCCCCGGCGCGCGGCAACGCGGGGGACGTCGAGCGGGAAACGCAGCACCTGCATGTGGCCTGAAGCCGCCGGAGCCATGCCCGCAGCGGCGGTGCCCGGCACCGGCAGAGCAGGGCCGCTGCGGCTGTCCCCGCCATGCGGACCCTCCGGGCCATGCCGTCATCGTCCATGACCCTGCCCTTTCCATGGGCCCTGCCGCCGCAGGTGCCCCCCGCCATCCGCGCCTGGCGTGTCCCGCTCCATCTGGAGGCACCGATCCCCGCGGATGACTGGGCCGTGCTCTGCCCCGCCGAGGCCGACCGCGCCGCGCGCCTGCGGCAGCCCGCCGACCGCGTGCGCTCCGCCTGCACCCGTGCCACGCTGCGCCGCGTGCTGGGCGAGCGCATGGGCCTGGCTCCGCAGGACGTGCCCCTCGCGGCTGGCACCCATGGCCGGCCGGCGCTGGTGGAGTGGGAAGGGCTGGATTTCAACGTCTCGCACTCTGGTGAATACGCGCTCATTGCCATGGTGGATGGCCCCTGGGCGGTGGGCGTGGACGTGGAACGCTGCGACGCCTTCGCAGACCCTGTCGCGCTCGAATCCCTGGTGCTGTCCCCCCGCGAACGGGCCGCGCTGCCCGCCGCACGGCTGGATTTCCCCACCGTCTGGACCGTGAAGGAAGCGGTCCTCAAATGCCTGGGGCTCGGCGTGGCCGAGCACCTGCCGCACGTCTGCGTGGAGCGCCGGGAGGCTGGTGGGGTGGGCGTAGTACTGGAGGGCCCGCTGCGGGACCCGGCCGTACAGGCCTGCGTGCTCGCCGCGCCGCCCGGCTACGCCGCCGCCCTGGCCTGGGCCGCAGCGGGAGCAGGCATGCCCCGCTGACCGGGCACGCCGTTTGCCGCGTGCCTGACAGGCGTTTCCCCCTCCGAGCACGGCCCTGTCCGCCATGCCGGGGGAGGGGAGGCGCATCGGCAAATTTGCAGCAAGGAGCGACCATGCCCGCCACGAATTCCCGCACCCCCTGGCCCTTCCCGACGGCCGACGCCCATCCCTCCCCTGCGCCTGTCGCCAGCAAGGACGGCCCAGCCTGCGGTCTGCAGGTGCAGACCGTCGAGGAAGACACGCTGGACAGCGCCGTGGAAGAAACCTTCCCCGCGAGCGATCCGGTCTCCGTCGTCAGCACGAAGTCCGTTTCCGCCGACGAGGGCGCAGGGAAAGACCCGAAGGCCCAGCGTTGACGACAACGCCGATGCCGACGCCAGCACCGGCAGTTGCTAGGCGGCCCGGCCCGGCCGCACGGATCCGATGAGTCCCCCACAACCCGCGGCCCTGCTGCCCTTCGGCGTCCTGATGGCCCTGTGGATCGCTGCCGGCGCGGTGGACTGGTGGTGCCACCGGCGCACCCGCATCGAAGCGACCACCACCGGCCTCGCGGAATCGGCCTTCCACTGGGCGCTGTTCCTGCAGATGGGCGCCGCCGTCCTGGCGGCCTTGCTGCTCGAGGCCACGGCCGGGCTCGTGGCCTTCCTGCTGGCCATGTGGCTGCTGCACGAGGCCGCCACGTGGCTGGAACTGCGCATGGTCGCGCCCGTGCGCACCATCACGCCGCTGGAGCAGATGGTCCACAGCTTCATGGAAATCCTGCCCCTGGCAGGCATCCTGCTGCTCTGCCGGCCGGAGCTGGAGGCCTGGCTTTCCACGCCCGACGACGCGGAGCGCACGCTCGACTGGCGCTGGATTCCCCGCGAGTCGTTGCCGCCGGTGCCCGTGCTCGCGGGCTATGCGCTGGCGATCGCGGCGTGCAATGCCCTGCTGCTGGCGGAGGAAAGCTGGCGGTGCTGGCGCCACGCCCCGCGGGGCGCGCAGTCTGCCGCCTGACGGCGGGAGGGAGCCGCCACCTCGTGCGCCCGCCTCAGTCCTGTGCGGCCGCCGCCTGCACCAATGCCTGCAGCGCCGCTTCCACATCGCCGGCCCCCACCCCGTCCACCGGCGCCAGCTGACCCGCCAGCGCGGCGAGGGCCGCCTGCGGCTCCTTCTGCAGCCGGGCGATCGCCTGGCCGGCATCGCGCGGGGCGTCGAAGCCGGTGCTCTGCAGCAGCAGGCGCCCGTCGGCCGCGACGAGCTTGAAGTAGAACTTGCCGTCCGCCTCGCGGTACTGCTTGAAGGAGGGCAGGGCGGCACCCTTGCCGCTGCCGGCCGCACGTGCCGTGGAGGGCGACGCTGCAGCCACCGCCCCGCCGCGCAGGCTGCGCAGGCCCACGGCGCTGCGCAGCTCGCGCAGGAAAGGTGTCACCAGCGCACGGGCGCGATCGGCGCCCGCGAGCAGCGTGTCCTCGATGCGGCCCGGGTCGGCGATCAGCGCCTCGTAGCGCTCGCGCATCGGCGCGATCACGCCGTCCACGCGCTCGAACAGGATCTGCTTGGCATCGCCCCAGGCGATGCCCTGCTCGAACTGCCCGCGCAGCGCCTGGGCTTCGGCCTCGGTGGCGAAGGCCTGGTAGATCTGGAACAGGGCCGAGCCCTCGGTTTGCTTCGGCTCGCCGGGCGCGCGCGAATCGGTCTGGATGCCGTTGATCAGCCGGCGCAGCTGCTCGCGCGGCGTGAAGAGCGGGATCGTGTTGTCGTAGCTCTTGCTCATCTTGCGGCCGTCCAGCCCGGGCAGCGTGGCCACGTGCTCGTCGATCGCGGCCTCGGGTGCCACGAAGTGCTCGCCGTAGAGGTGGTTGAAGCTCGCCGCGATGTCGCGCGCCATCTCGATGTGCTGCACCTGGTCGCGGCCCACCGGCACCTTGTGCGCCTTGAACGCCAGGATGTCGGCGGCCATGAGCACCGGGTACATGAACAGGCCCGCGGTCACGCCGTCGTCCAGTTCGCGGCCGGCGGCCTCGTTCTTGTCCTGCGACGCCTTGTAGGCATGGGCGCGGTTGAGCAGGCCCTTGCCCGTCACGCAGGACAGCAGCCAGTTCAGCTCGGGGATCTCGGGGATGTCGGATTGGCGGTAGAACGTGACGTGCTGCGGGTCCAGGCCCGCCGCCAGCCAGCTCGCGGCGATCTCCAGCGTGGAGCGCTGGATGCGCACGGGGTCCTCGCACTTGATCAGCGCGTGGTAGTCGGCCAGGAAGTAGAAGCTCTGCACGCCGGGCCGCAGGCTGGCCGCCACCGAGGGGCGGATCGAGCCGACGAAGTTGCCCAGGTGGGGCGTGCCCGTGGTCGTGATGCCGGTGAGAAAGCGCGTGGTGCTCATGGTGGGAAAGCGGCCCGGAGGCCCTGGAAAACGAGGAAGGAAAACGAAAGCGGTGGCGGCCTCGCACGGCCGCCGCGCTGCACGGTGGTGCCGTTCAGCCCAGCAGGGCGGTGAGCGGCGTGATCAGCAGGTTGATCAGCGAATAGCCCAGCGACATCAGCGGCCGCAGCCACACCGTGCCGACGATGCCCGCGACCACGAGCGCCAGCACGATGAAGAACCCGTAGGGCTCGATGCGCGAGAGCCACTGCGCCTGCCGCCACGGCAGCACGCCCATGAGGATGCGGCCGCCGTCCAGCGGCGGCAGCGGAAACAGGTTGAACGCCCACATCACGAGGTTCACCAGCACGCCGGCGCGGGCCATGTCGACGAAGAAGCGCTCGTCCACGCCGGAGCCCACGAGCGCCACCAGCAGCACCGCCCAGAAGATCGCCTGCAGGAAATTGGAGGCCGGGCCGGCGAGCGCCACCCAGATCATGTCCCGCTTCGGGTTGCGCAGGTGCCCGAAGTTCACCGGCACCGGCTTCGCGTAGCCGAAAAGGAAGGCGCCCGAGGTCGCGAAATACAGCAGCAGCGGCATCAGGATCGTGCCGACCGGGTCGATGTGCCGCAGCGGGTTGAGCGTGATGCGACCCATCATCAGCGCGGTGTTGTCCCCGAAGTGACGCGCGGCGTAGCCGTGGGCGGCCTCGTGCACGGTGATCGCGAACAGCACCGGCAGGGCGTAGATCAGTACGGTTTGGATGAGATTGGAGAAGTCCACCAGCGCATTGTCTCAGAGGCCGTGTTGCCCGCCTCCGACGCGGCAGGGGAACCCCTGGGGCCGCGGGGCGTACGTACGCAGTAGGATGCGGCAAATGTTGCTGAATGCAACCGGCGGGGGCCTTCGGCGACCCGAGGCATGCAGGGCGCACCGACGCAGGAGACAGATAATGGCATGGGATGGTTTGAGAACCGGGACGCGGCTCGTCCTGGCGTTCGGGGCGGTGGCGCTGCTGGTGGCGGTGCTGATGGCCGTGGGGCTGTCCGACATCTCCAGCGCGCAGCAGGCGCACGGCGCACTGCTGCAGGCTGCCGCGGGCCTGCCGGATGCCGCGCAGCGCGCGCCGATCGAGCGGGCCGTGGCCACGGCGCAGGCCGAGCTGTCGGGCATGCGCGCCTGGCTGATCGGCCTGGGCTGCGCGGTGTTCGCGGTGGCCGGCACGGCGTTCGTGCTGCTGCGCCGCGGCATCGTCGCGCCGCTCGACCAGGCGATCCTGATTGCGGAGACCGTCGCCGCGGGCGACCTGAGCCAGGAATTCAGCAGCGAGCTGAAGGGCGACTTCGGCCGCCTGCTCGGCGCGCTGGGCACCATGGAGGACACGCTCACCGAGCTGGTCTCCCGCATCCAGCAGTCCACGCATGCCATCGGCGCGAGCGCGGGCGAGATCAACGCGGGCAACGGCGACCTGGAGCGCCGCACCGGCGAGCAGGTCGCGTCGCTCGCGGAAACCGCCGCGAGCATGGAAGAGCTCACCGCCACCGTCCGCCAGAACGCCGAGCGGGCGCGCTCGGCCAGCGACCTCGCCGTGGCGGCCTCGGGCACCGCCGGCCGCGGCGGCGCAGTCGTCGGCCAGGTGGTGCAGACCATGCAGACCATCAGCGGCAGCTCCCACAAGATCGTGGACATCATCCAGGTGATCGAGGGCATCGCGTTCCAGACCAACATCCTCGCGCTCAATGCGGCCGTCGAGGCGGCGCGCGCGGGCGAGCAGGGCCGCGGCTTCGCCGTCGTGGCGGCCGAGGTGCGCAGCCTGGCGCAGCGCAGTGCCGTGGCCGCGCGCGAGATCAAGGGCCTCATCGACGCGTCGGTCGAGCAGGTGCGCAGCGGCGCCGGGCTGGTGGACGAGGCCGGCCGCACCATGGAGCAGATCGTCGGCTCGGTGGGGCAGGTGAGCGCGCTCCTGGGCGAGATCTCGCATGCGCTGCACGAACAGAGCGACGGCATCGCGCACGTGAACCAGTCCGTCGCGCAGATGGACGGCACCACCCAGCAGAACGCCGCGCTGGTGCAGCAGGCCGCGCGCGCGGCCGCGGCGCTCGACGAGCGCGCGCAGGACCTGCAGCGCGCCGTGGGGGCGTTCAAGCTCGATTGAGCGTTTCGGGGCGGGGGCTTACAGCCCCAGGGCCGCCAGCGGACCGCGGCCCTCGCGCACCACGCGCGGCTCGCCGCCCGTGGCCATGTCGGTCAGGTCCACCACGGTGGTGGGCTCCTGCGGGCAGGCGCCCGCGTCCACCACGGCGTCGATCTGGTGCTCGAAGCGTGCGCGGATCTCCGATGGATCGTTCATGGGCTCGGTCTCGCCCGGCGGGATCAGCGTGGTCGCCAGCAGGGGCGCGCCGTGCAGTTCCAGCAGCAGTTGCAGGCCTTTGCGGTCGGGCACGCGCAGGCCGATGGTCTTGCGCTGCGGATGGCTCACGCGGCGCGGCACTTCCTTGGTCGCGTCGAGGATGAAGGTGTAGGGCCCGGGCGTGGCCTGCTTCACCAGGCGGTACTGCCGGTTGTCCACGCGCGCGTAGTTCGACACTTCCGACAGGTCGCGGCAGAGCAGCGTCAGGTGGTGCTTCTCGTCCACCTGCCGGATGCGACGCAGCCGGTCCACGGCGTCCTTGTCGTCGAGCTGGCAGACGAGCGCGTAACTGGAATCGGTGGGCACCGCGAGCACGGCGCCGCGGGACAGCAGCGCCGCGGCCTGCTTGAGCAGCCGGGGCTGCGGATTGTCGGGGTGGACTTCGAAATACTGGGCCATGGGAACTCGGGTGTAAGAAGGCGCGGCCGGTCAGTGCGCGCGTCGCACGCGGTCGGCCAGCAGCTCCCACACGGGCGTGAGGGCACCGGGCAGCGGCGGCAGCGTTCCCAGGTCGGTGTGCGATTCGTCCGGGCTGTGGAAGTCGCTGCCGCGCGAGGCCGCCAGGCCGAACTCCTTCGCCATGCCCGCGTAGGTGACGTATTCCGCCGCCGTGTGGCTGCCCGTGACGACCTCGACGCCCTGGCCGCCGTGCTGGCGGAATTCGGAAAAGAGCGCGAACTCTTCGGTGGCGGAGAACTTGTAGCGCGCCGGATGCGCGATCACGGCCATGCCGCCGGCCTGCGTGATCCAGCGCACCGCGTCGCCCAGCGAGGCCCAGCGGTGCGGTACGTAGCCGGGCTTGCCTTCGGTGAGGAAGCGGCGGAACACCTCGGGGGTGTCGCGGCACACGCCCGTCTCCACCAGGAAGCGCGCGAAGTGCGTGCGCGAGATCAGTTCGGGGTTGCCCACGTAGCGCAGCGCGCCTTCGTAGGCATCGCGGATGCCGACCTGGGCGAGCTGCCGCGCCATCTCGTGCGCGCGCTCGCCGCGGCCGCCGCGCGTGGCGGCCAGGCCCGCGACCAGCCCGGCATCGTCCGGATCGAAACCCAGCCCGACGATGTGCACCGTGGCCCCGATGAAGGTCACCGAGATCTCCACGCCGGTCAGATAGTCCATGCCCAGCGCGGCCGCGGCGGCCATGGCGCGGTGCTGCCCGCCCACTTCGTCGTGGTCGGTCAGCGCCCACAGCGCGACCCCGTTGGCATGCGCCCGCTGCGCGAGCGCCTCGGGCGTGAGCGTGCCGTCGGACACCACGGAATGGCAATGGAGGTCGGCGTTCAGCAGGATGGACACGGGGACATTGTAGGACCGCGCTCCGGAACCTGTATGCGCGGAGCCACGGAACCGGCCCCGGAAAACGCGGCCGTGGTGCCGCGCGGCGGGATCTGTCACAAAAGTCTGCTATGGCAGGCGTGGCAGTTGGAAGAGGTGTATGAGAATGTTTCGGGCCCGGGCAGCGATGTCCGGCTTTTTTTTGCGTGCCCTGCGGCATGCCGTCCATCCGCCTCGTCTTTCTTCTTTCATGACACTCCACCATCTGCCCGTCGGCCGCAAGCTGTGGGCTCTCATCCTGGGCATTCTCGCGACCATGACGCTGCTGCTCGCCGGCTCGCTGGCGTATGTCGCGCGCGTCGACGCCGAAACCTCCCGCGTCGTCCAGGCGTCGGAAGACCGCATCAGCGACGCGCTGCGCTGGAAGGGCATGGTCGAGCGCAACGTCGAGCTGGTCATCATCGGCGCCATCACGTCGGAGGACCAGCTGGCCGCGCAAATGCAGGCCGACGTGAAGGCCGGCATCGCCGCGGTGACGGAGGTGCAGAAACGCGTCACCGCCAGTGCCGTCACGCCCGAGGACAAGGCGCAGCTCGAACGCATCGCCGCCGAGCGCGCCAGCATCCTGGCCGTCGTGGCCGAGGCCCAGAAGGCGCGCGCCGCCGGCGATCTCGACGCGGCGCGGCAGATCGCCCAGCAGCGCGTGCGCCCCGCGGCGGCCCGCTACACGGGCGCGCAGGAAGCCCTGGTGGAGCTGCAGTCGCGCGAGCGCGAACGCGCCAAGGCCGAAGGCGCCGCCCGGCGGTCCACGGCCCAGGCCGTGGGCTTCGGCATCGCGGCACTCGCCTGCCTGGTCGCCATCCTGATCGCGCGGCTCATCGTGGTGTCCATCACCCGCCCGCTGGACCGCGCCGTGGGCCTCGCCGACGCGATCGCCGCCGGCGATCTGACGATGGACGTGCACGACGACCGCCGCGACGAACTCGGCCACCTGCTGCGCTCGCTGTCGGCCATGTCGGCGCGCCTGCGGGGCGTGGTGGCGGAAGTGCGCGCGGGCGTGGAATCCGTCTCGTCGGCCTCCACGCAGATCGCCACGGGCAACCAGGACCTGTCCGCCCGCACGGAACAGACGGCGGCCAACCTGGAGGAAACCGCCGCCAGCATGGAGCAGCTCACGGCCACCGTCACGCAGGCGGCGGACACCGCCCGCCAGGCGGACCAGCTCGCCTCCAGCGCCGCGCAGGCCGCCGAGCGCGGCGGCGAGGTGGTGGGCCAGGTGGTGGCCAGCATGCAGCAGATCACCGACAGCTCGCGCCGGATCGGCGACATCATCGGCGTGATCGACGGCATCGCCTTCCAGACCAACATACTGGCGCTGAACGCCGCGGTGGAGGCGGCCCGCGCCGGCGAGCAGGGCCGCGGCTTCGCGGTGGTCGCTGGCGAGGTGCGCAGCCTCGCGCAGCGCAGTGCCGAAGCCGCCAAGGAGATCAAGCAGCTCATCGGCGCCTCGGTCGAGAGCGTCGATTCCGGCTCGCAGCAGGTCGGCCAGGCGGGCCGGAGCATGGAGGAGATCGTGGCGAGCGTGCGCCGCGTCTCCGATCTGATCGGCGAGATCACCGCCTCGTCCACCGAGCAGCGCGACGGCATCGGCCAGGTGAACCAAGCCGTGGCCAACCTCGACCAGATGACGCAGCAGAACGCCGCGCTGGTGGAAGAGTCCAGCGCCGCGGCCAGCGCCATGCGCGACCAGGCGCACCGGCTGGCGGAGGTGGTGGCCGTGTTCAACGTCGGCGCGCTGGCCGCCGCTCCGGCGCGGTCCGCTGTGCCGGCATCGGCAGCAGCGCCGCGCCCTGCGGCGAGTGTCCCGCCCAAGGCCGTGGCACGTGCCGCGCGCCCCGCGCTGGCACCTGCGGCCGCGCCGCGTCCGGCAAAGGCCGTACCCGCGCAGATCCGGTCCGGAGCTGCCGCGGCCGTGGCCACCGCTGCGGCGCCCGCACCCCGCCCGGCGGCCGCCCCGGCGCCTGCGGCCGTGCGGACGCCCGCGCGGGCGGCGGCTTCCACGGCCGACAGCGACTGGGAAACCTTCTGAGGGGCGGGGGGCGGGCCAGCGGGGCGTGCCCTGCCTGCCGCGCCCCCGGGACGATCAGGTCTGCGCGCCTTCCACCAGGAACTGCACCCGCCGCTCGCCCCTCCATTCGTTCACGTCGAGCCGGAACGCCAGCAGCACGCGCGCGGGCAGCGGGTCGGTGTGGCCGAACCAGATGCCGTCCACCGGGCGGCCCTGGTGCAGCAGCTTGAGCGACAAGTGGTTCTTGCCTTCGCCCACCAGGCGCTGGCTGATGATCTCCACCTCTTCGCTGAACGTGGGCGGCGCGAAGCCCTGGCCCCAGACCTCGCGGTGCAGCGTGTCCACCAGCTCCGCGCGGCAGTATTCCGGCGACAGCGGCCCGTCGGTGTCGAGCCGGCGCGTGAGCGTGGCGGCGTCCAGCCACTCCTGCGCCACCTGGGCGAAGGCGCGTTCGAACACCGGGAACTGGTCCTTCGCCACCGTGCAGCCGGCCGCCATCGCATGGCCGCCGAACTTCAGGATCACGCCCGGATGGCGCTTGGCCACCAGGTCGAGCGCGTCGCGCAGGTGGAAGCCGGGAATCGAGCGGCCCGAGCCCTTGATCTCGTCCTCCCTGCCCGGCGCGCTGCTGGTGGCGAACACGAAGGTCGGGCGGTGCAGCCGGTCCTTGATGCGCGAGGCCACGATGCCGACCACGCCCTCGTGGAAGTCCGGGTCCCAGACGCTCACCGCGGCCGGCGGCTCGTCGTTCTCGCCGAACAGGCTCTCGGCCATCAGCAGCGCCTGCTCGCGCATGCCGCCCTCGATCTCGCGCCGCTCGCGGTTGATCGCATCGAGCGTGCGCGCCAGCTCCGCCGCGCGGCCCGGGTCGTCGGTCAGCAGGCATTCGATGCCCAGCGTCATGTCGGCGAGGCGCCCGGCCGCATTGATGCGCGGGCCGAGCGCGAAACCGAAGTCGAAGGTGGTGGCCACGTCCGCCTTGCGGCCCGCCGCGTCGAACAGCGCGGCGATCCCGGCCGGCATGTGGCCCGCGCGGATGCGCTTGAGCCCCTGCGCCACCAGGCGCCGGTTGTTCGCGTCCAGCCGCACCACGTCCGCGACCGTGCCCAGCGCCACCAGGGGCAGCAGCGGCTCCAGCTTCGGCTGGCTGGCCTTGTCGAACACGCCGCGCTCGCGCAGTTCCGCGCGCAGCGCCATCAGCACGTAGAACATCACGCCCACGCCGGCGATCGACTTGCTCTCGAACGCGCAGCCGGGCTGGTTGGGGTTCACGATCGCATCGGCCGGCGGCAGCGCGGGGCCGGGCAGGTGGTGGTCGGTGACCAGCACATCCAGGCCCAGGGCCTTGGCCTCGGCCACTCCTTCCACGCTGGCGATGCCGTTGTCCACCGTCACCAGCAGGTCGGCACCGCGTTCGTGCACGCGGCGGGAAATCGCGGCGCTCAGCCCATAGCCGTCCGCGACGCGGTCGGGCACCAGGTAGCCCACGTGCCGGGCGCCGAGCAGCCGCAGCCCGCGCACGGCCACGGCGCAGGCGGTGGCCCCGTCGCAGTCGTAGTCGGCGACGACCACGATGCGCCGGTCGGCCGCGATCGCATCGGCGAGCAGCACCGCGGCCTCGCGCGTGCCGAGCAGGCTGGGCGGGGGCAGCAGGCGCGCGAGCGCATCGTCGAGTTCGTCGTGCGCCTTCACGCCGCGCGCGGCGTAGAGCCTGGCGAGCAGCGGATGCACGCCGGCCTGCTCCAGCGCCCAGACGGCGCGCGGCGGGATGTCCCGGGCGACGATCTTCACAGCTGCTCCTGCAGCGCCGCGAAGCGCACCGGCCGCCACCGGCGGCGCAGGCGGTCGAGCAGGCCCGCGGGCGCCGTGTCCCACGCCATCGCGCCGCGCTCGCCGCACAGCGTCAGCCGCGCCGCGCCGCCGCGCTCCACGTGGGCCGCCAGGCGGGCCACGGGGCCGGCGTCCAGCGCCTTCCAGCCCTCCGCCCAGGCGCGCCAGTCCTCGTGCAGCGCGGCATCGCGCAGCACCTGCGGCACCTCGGGCATCGCCACCGCGGGCAGGGCGCCTTCGGGCAGCCGCCCCGCGCCGTGCACCCAGAACGCGTTCACCGGCGGCAGGCCGCGCGCGGCGCGCGCATCGTTGAAGGGGTGGGTGTAGAGCAGCATCTGCATCTCGCTGTGCAGGCGGTGCAGCAGCCGCGCGCGGGCCGGGTCGGGCATCCAGGCGCGCACGTCGCGCTGCACCACGCGGTCCAGCGAGGCGGTGGCGAGGCCGTCGAACAGCACCGAGCGCGCCCGCCAGCGCGTGGGCGCGTCGTAGGCGAGCTCGATGCCGTCCTCGGCGAACCACGGCGCGAGAATGCCCAGCAACTCGCGCGATGCGGCCTCGTCCAGGCCGAGCGCGGCAGGGTCCGCCAGCAGCACCTGGTCGGAACCCACGCGCCACTGGCAGGGCGTCACCCAGGCACAGGCCGCTGCGCCCGCCGGCGCCGCCTGCACGTGCGCCTGCGTTCCGCCGTGCTCCCAGGCCGCCCACGGAATGGTGCCATCGCGCCCCGCCGGCAGGCCCAGGTGGCGGGCCAGCGCGCGCTCGTGGGGCGGCGTGAAGTCGGATTCTTCGCCGGCATCGGTGCCGGCGGGCGACAGGCGCGGCAGCAGCCGGTCGAGGTGGGGCAGCGGCAGGCCTTCGAGCGCCTGCCGGCAGCCCGGCGCCGTGCTGGCCGCCAGGGGAATGAGCAAATGGTGGATCTCCGACATGGAGGGTATTGTCCGGGATGCCACAATCGCCGCCGTCCCGGTGCCGCCAATCCCGTCGCGGCGCGGGGCCGCTTTCTCCCCACCATGCAACTTCCCTACGAACTGGCCCTGGGCTGGCGCTACACCCGGGCCGGACGCGCCACGCGGCGCAACGGCTTCATCTCGTTCATCTCCGGCGTGTCGATGCTGGGCATCGCCCTCGGCGTCGCCGCGCTCATCATCGTGCTCAGCGTGATGAACGGCTTCCAGAAGGAAGTGCGCGACCGCATGCTGAGCGTGGTCTCCCACGTCGAGATCTTCGCGCCCCAGGGCGCCGCGCTGCCCGATCCGGCGCTCACCTTGGCCGAGGCCCGCAAGAACCCCGAAGTGGTGGGCGCCGCCCCCTTCGTCAGTTCGCAGGCGCTGATCGCGCGGGGCGAGGACATGAAGGGCGCCCTGGTGCGCGGCATCGACCCGGCCCGAGAAGGCGAGGTGACCGATCTCGCGGCCAAGAATGCCGATGCCGTCCAGACGCTGACCCCGGGCAGCTTCCACGTCGTGCTCGGCGTGGAGCTGGCGCGCGCGCTCGGCGTGCGGGTGGGCGACGCGGTCACGCTGATCGCGCCGGGCGGCCAGGTCACCCCGGCCGGCGTGGTGCCGCGCCTCAAGCAGATGACGGTGTCGGGCATCTTCGAATCCGGCCACTACGAGTACGACTCCGCCCTGGTGCTGCTGCACCATGCCGACGCCGAGCGCATCTTTCGCCTCGAAGGCCCCACCGGCATCCGCCTCAAGCTGCGCGACCTGCACCAGGCGCCCGAGGTCACGCAGGAACTCGCCCGCTCGCTCTCCGGCGATCTGCTGATCCGCGACTGGACGCAGCAGAACCGCACCTGGTTCGCGGCCGTGCAGCTCGAAAAGCGCATGATGTTCATCATCCTCACGCTCATCGTGGCGGTGGCGGCATTCAACCTGGTGTCCACCCTGGTCATGACCGTGACCGACAAGCGCGCCGACATCGCCATCCTGCGCACCCTGGGCGCGAGCCCGCGCAGCATCATGGCGGTGTTCGTGGTGCAGGGCGCGCTGGTGGGCGTGATCGGCACCGCCTGCGGGCTGGCGCTCGGCCTGCTCGTGGCGTTCAACATCGACGTCATCGTGCCGGCCATCGAGCATGCCCTGCATGCCAGCTTCCTGCCGAAAGACATCTACCTCATCAGCCAGATGCCCAGCGACCCGCAGACCAGCGACATCGCACCGATCGCGATCATCTCCCTCGTCCTGGCCTTCGCGGCCACCCTGTACCCGAGCTGGCGCGCCAGCCGCGTGAACCCGGCGGAGGCGCTGCGTTATGAATAGTCAGGAACACCCCCCTGAGCCGCTTCGCGGCTTCCCCCCGCTCTCGCCGCGCTGCGCACGCCGGGCGGGTGGACGCAGCCCTCGCTGCGGGGCGGCCCTTGCTTGGCTGCCACTGGACTGGGCCATGCCGGTTTCATGGGCCGTGGGTAGCGCCTTGCGCGCTGGAGAATCGAGATGAACGCGCGGAACAACGAAGTGGTCCTCCAGGCACGCGGCCTCACCAAGCGCTTCACCGAAGGCCGTCTCGACGTCACGGTGCTCAAGGGCGTGGACCTGTCGGTGCACGTGGGCGAAACCCTGGCCATCGTGGGCGCCTCGGGCTCGGGCAAGAGCACGCTGCTGCACCTGCTCGGCGGGCTGGATGCGCCCACGTCCGGCAGCGTGCAGCTGCAGGGCGCGGCGTTCGACACGCTCTCGCCCCAGCAGCAGGGCCGCCTGCGCAACACCCACCTGGGTTTCATCTACCAGTTCCACCACCTGCTGCCCGAGTTCAGCGCGCGCGACAACGTCGCCATGCCGCTGCGCATCCGCCGCGAGCCCTATGCCGACTGCCTCGCGACGGCCGACGCCATGCTGGAGGCCGTGGGCCTCGCCGGCCGCGTGCACCACCGGCCGGCCGAACTCTCGGGCGGCGAGCGCCAGCGCGTGGCCATCGCGCGCGCCCTGGTCACCCGGCCCGCCTGCGTGCTGGCCGACGAGCCCACCGGCAACCTCGACCGCGGCACCGCCGACGGCGTGTTCCAGCTCATGCTGCGGCTCGCGCGCGAGCAGGGCACGGCCTTCGTCATGGTCACCCACGACGAGGCACTGGCCGCGCGCTGCGACCGCATGGTGCGCCTGGTGTCCGGCGCGCTGGCGGTGGCCTGACACGGCCCGCAAGATCGATCCGTCCGGCATCCGATGACGCAGCAGGCAGACACCATGGAACGCAGCGCCACGCCATCCGTTTCCAACCCCGATCGGGCCGCATTCAACGAAGGCCTTCCGCTGCTCGCGATCACCCAGGGCGACCCCGCCGGCATCGGCCCGGAGATCGTCGCCAAGGCGTTCCGCGACGCGCCGGAGGCGATGCGGGGCTGCTTCGTGGCGGGCGAGGTCGAGACACTGCGCCGTGCCGCGCGCTGCATCGCCCGGCCGGGCGAGCCCTCGCTGCCGCTCGCGCTGCTGGAATCGCCCCAGGAGGCCCATGCCGCGCCGCCGCGCTGCCTGCCCGTGCTGCCCCTGCCGGGCCTGCCCGGGCCGGTGCCGTTCGGGGCCGTGCATGCCCAGGCCGGGCAGGCGGCGGCCGATTGCGTGGTCTGGGCCGCGCGTGCCGCGCTGCGCGGCGAGATCGCCGGCCTCGTCACCGCGCCGCTGCACAAGGAAGCGCTATCGGCTGCCGGCGTGCACTTTCCTGGCCACACCGAACTGCTGCAGGCCGAGGCCGCGCGCCATGCCGGCGTGCCCGTCGCCGGCATGCCCGTGCGCATGATGCTCGCGAGCGACGAGCTGCGCACCGTGCTGGTCAGCATCCACGTCGCCCTGCGCGACGCCATCGACGCGGTCACGCAGCAGAACGTGCTGCGCACGCTGGAGATCACCCACGCCGCGCTGCGGCGCAGCCTCGGCCGCGACCCGCGCATCGGCGTGGCCGGCCTCAATCCGCATGCGGGCGAGGGCGGGCTCTTCGGCCGCGAGGAGATCGAGGCGATCGCACCGGCCATCGCCGCGGCGCGCGTGCGCGGCATCGACGCGCACGGCCCCTTCGCCCCGGACACCGTCTTCATGCGCGCGCGCAGCACGCCGCAGCGCGCGGGCGAATTCGACGTGGTGCTGGCCATGTACCACGACCAGGGCCTGATCCCCGTCAAGTACCTGGGGGTGGACAAGGGCGTGAACGTCACCCTCGGCCTGCCCCTGGTGCGCACCAGCCCGGACCACGGCACCGCCTTCGACATCGCGGGCCAGGGCATCGCCGATGCGTCCAGCCTCGTCGAGGCCGTGCGCATGGCGCGGCGCCTTGCCGCCGCCCCGGCCGGCCCGGCCCCGCTCAGCGCCTGAGGCTGTCCCGGATCTCGCGCAGCAGCACGATGTCCTCGGGCGCGGCGGCGGGAGCGGCCGGCGGCGGGGGCGGCGTCTCGCGCTTGAGCCGGTTGATTTGCTTGACCATCATGAAAATGATGAACGCGAGAATCAGGAAGTTGACCGCGACGGTAATGAAGCTGCCATAGGCCAGCACCGGCACGCCGGCCTTGCGCAGCCCCTCCAGCGTCGCCGGAGTGCCCGGCGGCACACTGCCGAGCACCAGAAAGAGGCTGGAGAAATCCAGCCGGCCGAATACCAGCCCGACGACGGGCATGATGACGTCGTTCACCAGCGAGTCGACGATCTTCCCGAAGGCCCCGCCGATGATCACGCCCACCGCGAGGTCTATCACATTTCCCTTCACTGCGAACTCTCGGAACTCCTTTGCAATACCCATTTCGCCTCTCCTTGATATAGCTGAAAACCCTTGCAGTATTGCCGAGCCTGAGGGGTGATAACCCCTGGAATTAACCTTACTTGCGCCGCTACAATTTGTGATTGCTCCCCCCAGCGATGACCTATTGAGGACCCCCATGAGTGAAACCCCAATCGACTCCAGCAAGCGGACGTGGCTCATCGCGTCGGGTTGCGCTGGTGCGGTGGGCGGCGTGGCGACGGCCGTGCCGTTCGTGAGCACTTTCCAGCCTTCCGAAAAAGCCAAGGCCGCCGGGGCCGCCGTCGAGGTCGACATCTCCGGCCTCAAGACCGGCGAGAAGGTCACCGTGGAGTGGCGCGGCAAGCCGGTCTGGATCATCAAGCGCTCGCCCGAGCAGCTCGCGGCGCTGCCGGGGCTCGACTCCCAGCTCGCCGATCCCAAGTCCGAGCGCAAGCCGTCCGAGCTCACGCCCGAATACGCGCGCAACGAGAACCGCTCCATCAAGCCCGAGATCCTCGTGGCCGTGGGCATCTGCACCCACCTCGGCTGCTCGCCCAGCGACAAGTTCGTGCCCGGCGCGCAGCCCTCGCTGCCCGACGACTGGAAGGGCGGCTTCCTGTGCCCCTGCCACGGCTCCACCTTCGACATGGCCGGCCGCGTGTTCAAGAACAAGCCCGCGCCCGACAACCTCGAGGTCCCTCCCCACATGTACCTGTCGGAGACCAGGCTCCTGATCGGTGAAGACAAGAAGGCCTGAGGGAGACGCACATGGCTTACCGCGAATTCAAGGACATCTCCCCCAACGCCTCGGCCGGCGCCAAGGTCACGAACTGGTTCGAGAACCGCTTCCCCACGGCCTTCGACGCCTACCGCGTCCACATGTCGGAGTACTACGCTCCGAAGAACTTCAACTTCTGGTACATCTTCGGCTCGCTCGCGCTGCTGGTGCTGGTGATCCAGATCGTCACCGGCATCTTCCTCGTGATGCACTACAAGCCCGACGCCGCCAAGGCCTTCGAGTCGGTCGAGTACATCATGCGCGACGTGCCCTGGGGCTGGCTGATCCGCTACATGCACTCCACGGGCGCCTCGGCGTTCTTCGTGGTGGTCTACCTGCACATGTTCCGCGGCCTGCTCTACGGCTCCTACCGCAAGCCGCGCGAGCTGGTCTGGATCTTCGGCTGCGCGATCTTCCTCGCGCTCATGGCCGAGGCCTTCATGGGCTACCTGCTGCCCTGGGGCCAGATGTCCTACTGGGGCGCCCAGGTGATCGTGAACCTGTTCGCGGCCATCCCCTTCGTCGGCCCCGACCTCGCGCTGCTGATCCGCGGCGACTACGTGGTGGGCGACGCCACGCTCAACCGCTTCTTCAGCTTCCACGTGATCGCCGTGCCGCTCGTGCTGCTGGGCCTGGTGGTGGCCCACCTGCTGGCGCTGCACGACGTGGGCTCCAACAACCCCGACGGCATCGAGATCAAGGGCCCGAACGCCCCGAAGGACGAGCACGGCCATCCGCTCGACGGCATCCCGTTCCACCCGTACTACACGGTGCACGACATCTTCGGCGTCTGCGTGTTCCTGTTCATCTTCTCGGCCGTGGTGTTCTTCGCGCCCGAGTTCGGCGGCTACTTCCTCGAGTACAACAACTTCATCCCGGCCGATCCGCTCAAGACCCCCGCGCACATCGCGCCCGTCTGGTACTTCACGCCGTTCTATTCGATGCTGCGCGCCATCACCAGCGAGATGATGTATGCCCTGATCGCCTGCGTGGTGCTGGCCGCCGGCTTCGGCGTGGTCAAGGGGCGCCTGCCGAACTTCATCAAGGTGGCCATCGCGGTGGTGGCCGCAGGCGCCGTCGCGCTCATGCTGTCCATCGATGCCAAGTTCTGGGGCGTGGTGGTGATGGGCGGCGCCGTGATCATCCTGTTCTTCCTGCCGTGGCTCGACCACAGCCCCGTGAAGTCCATCCGCTACCGTCCGGGCTGGCACAAATACCTCTACGGCATCTTCGTGATCAACTTCGTGGTGCTGGCGTACCTGGGCGTGCAGCCGCCGTCCCCGATCGGCGAACGCGTCTCGCAGGTGGGAACGCTCTTCTACTTCGGCTTCTTCCTGCTCATGCCCTGGTGGAGCCGCCTCGGCGAGCCCAAGCCGGTGCCCGACCGCGTGACCTTCGCCGCGCATTGAAGCGGGCCGGAACGACGACCATGAAAAAAATCATCCTCACGCTGATCGCCTCCTTCGGCCTCGCCCTGGGCGCGCACGCCGCGGAAGGCGGCATCGCCTGGGACAAGGCCCCGGTGCGCACGAACGACGCCGCGTCGCTGCAGAACGGCGCCAAGATCTTCGTCAACTACTGCCTGAGCTGCCATTCCGCCGCCTTCATGCGCTACAACCGCCTGAAGGACATCGGCCTGACCGACCAGCAGATCAAGGACAACCTGCTCTTCACCACCGACAAGGTGGGCGAGACCATGAAGGCCACGATCGATCCGCGGCAGGCCAAGGACTGGTTCGGCGCCAACCCGCCCGACCTCACCGTGATCGCCCGCTCGCGCGCCGGCCACAACGGCACCGGGGCCGACTACCTCTACACCTTCCTGCGCACGTTCTACCGCGACGACACCAAGGCCACGGGCTGGAACAACCTCGCGTTCCCGAGCGTCGGCATGCCCCACGCGCTGTGGCAACTGCAGGGCGAACGCCGCCCGGTATTCGAGGAACACGAGAGCCACGGACACAAAACCCAGGTCTTCAAGGGGTGGGAGCAGCTGACTCCGGGTACCATGTCGCCCCTCCAGTACGACGAGACCGTGGGTGATCTCGTCAACTACCTGCAGTGGATGGGCGAGCCGGCGCAAAATACGCGGGTTCGCGTCGGGGTCTGGGTGCTGATCTTCCTCGGCGTCTTCACGGTGATCGCCTGGCGGCTCAACGCGGCGTTCTGGAAGGACGTCAGGTAAGCTCGCCGCCATCCCCCGCATCGCGCCGCCTTCGTGCGGCGCATTTCGCTTTCCGGAGTGGACGCGCGAGCGCCCACTCTTTTTGATTTTTAGGAGCTTCCCACCATGATGGTGCTTTATTCGGGTACGACCTGTCCCTTCTCCCATCGCTGCCGCTTCGTCCTGTTCGAAAAAGGCATGGATTTCGAGATCCGCGATGTGGACCTGTACAACAAGCCCGAAGACATCAGCGTGATGAACCCCTACGGCCAGGTGCCCATCCTGGTCGAGCGCGACCTCATCCTGTACGAGTCGAACATCATCAACGAGTACATCGACGAGCGCTTCCCGCACCCCCAGCTGATGCCTGGCGACCCGGTCGACCGCGCCCGCGTGCGCCTGTTCCTGCTCAACTTCGAGAAGGAACTGTTCGTCCACGTCAACGTGCTCGAATCGCGCGCCACCAAGGGCAACGAGAAGGCGCTCGAGAAGGCCCGCTCGCACATCCGCGACCGCCTCACGCAGCTCGCGCCCGTGTTCCTCAAGAACAAGTACATGCTCGGCGAGAATTTCTCGATGCTCGACGTGGCGATCGCGCCGCTCCTCTGGCGGCTCGACTACTATGGGATCGAGCTGTCGAAGAACGCCGCCCCGCTGCTGAAGTACGCCGAGCGCATCTTCTCGCGGCCGGCCTACATCGAAGCGCTGACCCCGTCCGAAAAGGTCATGCGCAAGTAAGGCGGTAGAGCCGCCGCCCGGGGCGCCCCGCGCCCCGCCTTCCCGATGCCTTTTTGCGAAACGCCGACATGATGAACGCCCAGGACTCCACTTCCACACGCCCCTACCTGGTGCGGGCCCTGTACGAGTGGTGCACCGACAATGGCTTCACGCCCTACATCGCGGTGCGCGTGGACGACTCCGTCCAGGTGCCGCGCGAGTACGTGAAGGACGGCGAGATCGTGCTGAACATCAGCTACGACGCCACCAGCGCCCTGCAGCTGGGCAACGACTTCATCGAGTTCAAGGCCCGGTTCGGCGGCAAGCCGCGCGACATCATGGTGCCCGTGGGCCGCGTGATCGCGATCTATGCGCGCGAGAACGGGCAGGGCATGGCGTTCCCGCCGCCGGTGGACGTGCTGTCCGCGGGCGGGTTGTCGGTTGGCACCGTGCCGGGGCTGCTGGATGCCGCCGCTGGCGCCCCAGCCACGCCCGTGGCCGACGCCTCCGAGGGCCCTGGTGACGAAGGCCAGGACCGCGTGGTGCAGCTCGTGCCCACCGAAGGGGCCCCTGGCCCGTCCGACGAGCCCCCGCGCGGGCCGGCTCCGGCGGGCGGCGGCCGCCCCTCGCTCAAGCGCGTCAAGTAACCCCGCACGCCCGCCGTCCGTGCCGGCCCCCGGCACCGGGTGGTCGCGTGCCGCGCGTTAGAATGCGCGCTTCGCCGATTTAGCTCAGTTGGTAGAGCAACCGCCTTGTAAGCGGTAGGTCGTCAGTTCGATCCCGACAATCGGCACCATCTTCTTTTCCCGGCCTTTCGCCGTCCGCCAGCCCACCGGGCTTCAGGTTTGGATTTTCAGGCGAATGGCGGTAACCTCCCACCCCCGGCTGCGCAGATGCGCCTGCAGTGCAGGCAGCAGCTGGCGCAGCTTGGCCGCGGCCGCGCTGCTGCGCACCAGCAGGCACCAGGTCGTGCCCTCGATCGGGCCGGGCCGGATGGCCGGCCGCAGCAACGGGGGAATCAGAGGCTCGACGGCCCGCAGCCGTTCGCTCGAATCGCGCGTCAGGCCGGCCAGGCGGGCCAGCGTCGGGGATTCCTCGGTGGCCTGCTGCAGCGTGACGGCGTGGTGACGGCGGTTCATGGGGCAATGCGCCGCGCGGCGCGGAGAAAACGAAGTGCACTTGATTATCACGGACGCCTGGCTGGCGCGCAGCCGCGCCATCCATCTCTCGGGCACGCGGCTGGCGGCCGCCGGCCTGCTGCTGTCGGTGGCGGTGATGCTGCTGGCGGCGCTGCTCTACCACTGGGTGTTCCTCAAGGGCGCCCGCGAAGGCTGGCCGGTGATCGGCTCGCTGGTGCGCGTGGTGGCGCACGACGAGATGGCCGAGCGCGACCGCTTCCTGCGGGCCAACCTCGACGCCATGGCCCGCAAGGTCGGCGAGATGCAGGCCCGCATGCTGCAGCTCGAATCGCTCGGGGAGCGCGTCTCCGGCCTCGCGGGCATGTCGCCCGCCGAGTTTTCCCGGCCGCCAGGGCAGGGCGGGGCGCTGGTCTCCAGCCGGCCGATGGAAATGGACGAGCTGCAGCGCACGCTCGACGCGCTCTCCGAACTCACCGACCGCCGCGTCGACCTGCTCACGGTGGTCGAGTCGCGGCTGTTCGACCAGCACATCCGCAAGAACATGGTGCCCACGCAGGAGCCCGTGCTCGGCAAGACGGCCGGCTCGGCGTTCGGCTGGCGCATCGACCCCTTCACCGGCCAGTCGGCGCTGCACACCGGCCTCGATTTCCAGGCGGACACGGGCACGCCCATCCTGGCCGCAGCGGGCGGGGTGGTGGTCGCGCAGGAATTCCACCCGGCCTATGGCAACATGGTGGAGATCGACCACGGCAACCAGCTGGTGACCCGGTACGCCCACGCGTCGCGCACGCTCGTCAAGCGCGGCGACCTGGTGCGCCGCGGCCAGAAGATCGCCGAGGTCGGCACCACCGGGCGCTCCACGGGCGCGCACCTGCATTTCGAGGTGCTCGTGCAGGGCGTTCCGCAGGATCCGCAGAAATTCCTGCACGCCGGCGCGACCGGCGCCACCCCCGACCAGCGGGTGGCGGCGAAGGGCGCTGCGCCTCGCAGGTAAAATCGCGCGCTCCGGAATCGCTGCCCCTGGTTGCAGAACTTGCAAGCGGTGGCTGTGGCCCCCATCTGAACCCACTTCATCACTAGGGATTCGGATCGCTTCCGCCCGCACAGGCGGGCCGCGGTCCCGTTCGCATGGCCTCCAACTTCCTCACCAAACTATTCGGCAGCCGCAACGACCGGCTCCTCAAGCAATACCGCAAGACGGTGGCCCGCATCAACGCGATGGAGCCGGATTACGAGAAGCTGAGCGACGATGCCCTGCGCGCCAAGACGGTGGAGTTCCAGGGCCGTGTCGCCCAGGGCGAATCCCTGGACGACCTGCTGCCCGAAGCCTTCGCCGTCGTGCGCGAGGCCTCCAAGCGCGTGATGAAGATGCGCCACTTCGACGTGCAGCTGCTGGGCGGCATGGCGCTGCACCACGGCAAGATCTCCGAAATGCGCACCGGCGAGGGCAAGACCCTCACCGCCACGCTGCCCGTGTACCTGAACGCCCTCGGCGGCAAGGGCGTGCACGTGGTGACCGTGAACGACTACCTGGCCAACCGCGACGCGCGCTGGATGTCCCGGCTCTACAATTTCCTGGGCCTCACGGTGGGCATCAACCTGCCCCAGATGCCGCGCGAGGAGAAGCAGGCCGCCTACGCCGCCGACATCACCTACGGCACGAACAACGAGTACGGCTTCGACTACCTGCGCGACAACATGGTGTACGAGGCGCGCGACCGCGTGCAGCGCATGCTGAACTACGCGATCGTCGACGAGGTGGACTCCATCCTGATCGACGAGGCGCGCACGCCCCTCATCATCAGCGGCCAGGCGGAAGACCACACGGCGATGTACATCGCCATGAACAAGGTCGTGCCGCTGCTGGTCCGCCAGGAGGGCGAGGCCGACCCGCGCACCGGCGAAGGCGTCACCAAGCCGGGCGACTTCACCATCGACGAGAAGTCCCACCAGGTGTTCCTCACCGAGCAGGGCCACGAGACGGCCGAGCGCGTGCTCGCCGCGCAGGGCCTGATCCCCGAAGGCGCGTCGCTCTACGACCCGTCGAACATCACGCTCATGCACCACCTGTATGCGGCGCTGCGGGCCAACCACCTCTACCACCGCGACCAGCACTACGTGGTGCAGAACGGCGAGATCGTCATCGTCGACGAATTCACCGGCCGCCTCATGTCCGGCCGCCGCTGGAGCGAGGGCCTGCACCAGGCCGTGGAAGCCAAGGAAGGCGTGGAGATCCAGGCCGAGAACCAGACGCTGGCCTCCATCACCTTCCAGAACTACTTCCGCCTCTACGGCAAGCTCTCGGGCATGACCGGCACGGCCGACACCGAGGCCTACGAGTTCCAGGAGATCTACGGCCTCGAGACCGTGGTGATCCCGCCCAACCGGCCCAGCAAGCGCGACGACCAGCTCGACCGCGTCTACAAGACCACGCGCGAGAAGTACGACGCCGCGATCCAGGACATCCGCGAGTGCCACGAGCGCGGCCAGCCCGTGCTGGTGGGCACTACCTCGATCGAGAACTCGGAGATCATCGACGACCTGCTGAACAAGGCCGGGCTGCCCCACCAGGTGCTCAACGCCAAGCAGCACGCCCGCGAGGCCGACATCGTCGCCCAGGCCGGCCGCGCCGGCATGATCACCATCGCCACCAACATGGCCGGCCGCGGCACCGACATCGTGCTGGGCGGCAACATCGAGAAGGAAGTGGCGGCGATCGAGACCGACGAGTCCCTCGACGAAGCCACGAAGGAATCCCGCATCGCCGCGCTGCGCGCGCAGTGGGCCGTGGACAACGAGAAGGTCAAGGCCCTGGGCGGCCTGCGGATCATCGCCACCGAGCGCCACGAATCCCGCCGCATCGACAACCAGCTGCGCGGCCGTTCGGGCCGCCAGGGCGATCCGGGCTCCTCGCGCTTCTACCTGAGCCTCGACGATTCGCTCATGCGCATCTTCGCGGGCGACCGCGTGCGCTCCATCATGGAACGCCTCAAGATGCCCGACGGCGAGGCGATCGAGGCCGGCATCGTCACGCGCAGCATCGAGTCCGCGCAGCGCAAGGTCGAGGCGCGTAACTTCGACGTGCGCAAGCAGCTGCTCGAATACGACGACGTCGCCAACGACCAGCGCAAGGTCATCTACCAGCAGCGCAACGAGATCCTCGACGCTGCCGACCTGGCCGGCGTGATCTCCGGCATGCGCGAATCCTGCCTGACCGACGTGGTGCGCCAGTACGTGCCCGCGGAATCGGTGGAGGAGCAGTGGGACCTGCCCGCGCTCGAGAAGGTGCTGGCCGACGAATGGCACATCCGCATCCCGCTGCAGCAGGAAGTGGAGGGCGCCCAGGCCATCACCGACGACGAGATCCTCGAGAAGGTGCTCGCCGCCGGCACCGCCGCCTTCCAGGCCAAGGTCGACGCCGTGGGGGCCGAGAGCTTCCACCAGTTCGAGCGTGCCGTGCTGCTGCAGAGCTTCGACTCCAACTGGCGCGACCACCTCTCCGCGCTCGACTACCTGCGCCAGGGCATCCACCTGCGCGGCTATGCGCAGAAGCAGCCCAAGCAGGAATACAAGCGCGAGGCCTTCGAGCTGTTCCGCCAGCTCATCGACCAGGTCAAGAACGAGGTCACCCGCATCCTGCTGACCGTGCAGGTGCAGTCGCCCGCCGAACTCGGCGAGGCCGCCGAGGCCCTGGAGAGCCGCGCCGAGCAGATCTCCAACGTGACCTACACCGCGCCCACCGAGACCGGCGAGCCCGAGACCCTGTCCGGCCCCAGCATGGCGGCTGCGGGCGACGAAGGCCTCAACCTCAACCTGCCGGAAGGCATGCGCGTGGGCCGCAACGACCCGTGCCCGTGCGGCAGCGGCAAGAAGTACAAGCAGTGCCACGGCAAGCTGGCATGATGCCGGCCTGACCGATCGGCTCCGCCGGCCGATCCTTTCGCTCTCGCCGCAGGGGCCGCCGCAGGCGGCCCCTGCCACGTTTCCACCGTCCCTTTTTTGCTGCTTTCCAAGGAATTCCGCATGCCCGTGAACCTCTCCGCTCCCGTTGCCGCCGACCTGCACCCGGTCGCCGGCGTCCGCATCGGCGTCACCGAAGCCGGCGTCCGCAAGGCGGGGCGCAAGGACGTGACCGTGTTCCTGCTGGACGAGGGCACCACCGTGGCGGGCGTCTTCACCCAGAACCGCTTCTGCGCCGCGCCGGTGCAGGTCTGCCGCGAGCACCTCGCCCAGGGCGGCTCCGTGCGCGCCATCGTCGTCAACACCGGCAATGCCAACGCCGGCACCGGGGCCGACGGCCTGGCGCGTGCGCGCGACACCTGCGAGGCGCTGGCCGGCCAGCTCGGCGTGACGGCGGCGCAGGTGCTGCCGTTCTCGACCGGCGTCATCATGGAACCGCTGCCCGTGGACCGCATCGTCGCGGGCCTGCCCGCCGCCATCGCCGACGCGCAGCCCGCGCACTGGGCCCGCGCCGCCGAAGGCATCATGACCACCGACACGCTGCCCAAGGCCTTCAGCACCCAGGTGCAGATCGGTGGCGCCACGGTCACGGTGACGGGCATCTCCAAGGGCGCGGGCATGATCCGGCCCAACATGGCGACCATGCTCGGCTTCCTGGCGACCGACGCCTGCATCGCCCCCGAACTGGTGCAGCCGCTGGTGCGCGAACTGGCCGATGCATCGTTCAACCGCATCACCATCGATGGCGACACCTCCACCAACGACTCGTTCGTGCTGATGGCCACGCACCGCGCCGGCAATCCGGGGGTCGATTCGCTGGACGGCGCCGACGGCCAGGCCCTGCGCGCCGCGCTGCGCGAAGTGGCGCAGAAGCTGGCCCAGGCCATCGTGCGCGACGGCGAAGGCGCCACCAAGTTCATCGCGATCCGCGTGGAAGGCGGCCGCACCGCCGAGGAATGCCGCAAGGTGGGCTACGCCATCGCCCACTCCCCGCTCGTGAAGACCGCCTTCTTCGCCAGCGACCCGAATCTGGGCCGCATCCTGGCCGCCGTCGGCTATGCCGGCATCGACGACCTGGACCAGACCCGCATCGACCTCCACCTCGACGACGTGCACGTGGCCGTGCAGGGTGGCCGCCATCCGGAATACCGCGAAGAGGACGGCCAGCGCGTGATGAAGCAGAGCGAGATCACGGTGCGCGTGGGGCTCGGCCGCGGCGATGCCTCCGACACGGTCTGGACCTGCGACCTGAGCCACGACTACGTGACCATCAACGCCGACTACCGCTCCTGACCCCTGTTCATCCCATGAACGATCGCTTCGACCACCTCCTGCAGCGCGCCGAGCAGCTCATCGACCGCATCGAGTCGGTGCTGCCCCGGCCGCTCTCCGCCCCCGACTGGAACGCCTCCGTGGCCTGGCGCTACCGGCGCCGCGGCGGCGGCCACGGCGCGCTGGAACCCGTGCGGCACGTCGCCGGCATCGCGCTGGACGACCTCAAGGAAATCGACGCGCAGAAGGAAAAGATCCAGCGCAACACGCTGCAGTTCGTGCAGGGCCGCCCCGCCAACAACGTGCTGCTCACGGGCGCGCGCGGCACCGGCAAGTCCTCCCTCATCAAGGCCTGCCTGCAGACCTACGCGGACCAGGGCCTGCGGCTCATCGAGGTCGACAAGGCGGACCTGACCGACCTGCCCGACATCGTGGACGTGGTGGCCGGCCGCCCCGAGAAATTCATCATCTACTGCGACGACCTGAGCTTCGAAGAAGGCGAATCGGGCTACAAGGCCCTGAAGTCGATCCTGGACGGCTCCGTGGCGGCCTCGGCGCCGAACGTGCTGGTCTACGCCACCAGCAACCGCCGACACCTGCTGCCCGAGTACATGAAGGAAAACCTCAGCTACACGCACACGGCGGACGGCGAGGTGCATCCGGGCGAGGTGGTGGAAGAAAAGATCTCCCTGTCCGAGCGCTTCGGCCTCTGGGTGAGCTTCTATCCCTTCAGCCAGGAGGAATACCTCGCGATCGTGGCGCAGTGGCTCTCCGCGCTGGGCGTGCCGGCCGCGGCCATCGAGGCCGCACGTCCGGCCGCCCTCGTGTGGGCGCTGGAGCGCGGCTCGCGCAG
This sequence comes from Acidovorax sp. PRC11, assembly GCF_031844105.1. Classification (NCBI taxonomy): domain Bacteria; kingdom Pseudomonadati; phylum Pseudomonadota; class Betaproteobacteria; order Burkholderiales; family Comamonadaceae; genus Acidovorax; species Acidovorax sp. PRC11. The sequence goes on from NZ_JAUZUQ010000004.1 coordinate 191,350, forward strand.
CGGGCGCGTGGCCTACCAGTTCGCCCGCGACCATGCGGGGCGCACCCATGGCTGAGCCACAGGTCACCGCCGCCGCGCCGGCATCCCCGCAGCGCGCCCACACCGAGGTGGCGGTGGGCATCCTGTTCCGCGGCGACGGCGCCATGCTGCTCTCCACGCGCCCGGCCGGCAAGCCGTACGCGGGCTACTGGGAATTTCCGGGCGGCAAGCTGGAAGCCGGCGAGACCGTCGAGCAGGCCCTGCGGCGCGAGCTCATCGAAGAGCTCGGCGTGACCATCGGGCCGGCCGCCGTCTGGAAGGTGACCGAGCACGACTATCCCCATGCCCTGGTGCGCCTGCACTGGTGCAAGGTGCACGCCTGGACGGGTGAATTCGAGATGCGCGAAGGCCAGTCCATGGCCTGGCAGCAGTGGCCGCTGGACGTGTCGCCGGTGCTGCCCGGGGCCTACCCGGTGCTGCAGTGGCTGGCGGAAGAACGCGGCCTGCCGTTCGATCCGGCGCTGCTGCCCCAGGCCTAGAGGCCCGCAGAGCGGCCAACACGGCCCGGCGAAGCGGTTCTGGCGAGGCGCCGCATCGCAGGCAGTACGCGTGGTACGACAAGATGCGGCAACGACGCCAGAAGGGCCGTGTTCGCCGCTCAGTGCTCCGGGGGCCGCTGGAGGTGGTCACCGAAGGCATCCTCATCGGGCGGCGCCTCGGTGGGCATGCGGAAATCCTCCGAGGCCCATGCACCCAGGTCGATCTGCCGGCAGCGCTCGCTGCAGAAGGGGCGGAAGCGGTTCTCCGGCGCATAGAGGCTCTTGCCCCCGCAGGTCGGGCAGTCCACCCAGAGCGTGCGGGCCTCCGCGGCAGGGGCCGGGCCCGTACCCGGGCGGGAGTCGTCGTGGCGCGAAGTCATGGTCGTTGCGGCCTGCCGGTCATGCACACAGCGTGAGCTCGAACGCGGCGTCCTCGTGTACCGACTGCAGCTTGCCGTCCGCATCCTGCCGCATCAGCCGCACCGAGACGATCAGCCGGTTGCCGCTGATCTCCGGCACCATGTTCCAGGCCGGATCGATCCGCAGCCGCAGCAGCTGGAACGTGCGCCCCTGCGGCAGCGCCTGCTGGAACTGCCCCTGCGTGGCCGCCACCTTCTGCGGCATGCCGGAATCGCGCAGCAGCTTGAGCAGCATGTAGAGCGACTCGGCCAGCGGCGCGAGATGGTTCGCCCAGCCTTCGAGGTCGTGCTGGCGCTTTTCGGGAGAGTGGTGCTGCCAGGCGTAGTAGGCCGGCAGGTCGAAGCCGCAGGTGCCGCCGGGAATGCCGACGCGGCTGCGGATGCTCATCAGCCACTCGTTCTCGGTCAGCAAATGGCCCGTCTTGCCGGTCTGCGCGTTCAGCGCGGCAAAGCAGCGGTCGATCTGGGCGATCACGCCGTCCAGCACCGCCTCGGAGATGGAGGGATTGCCGCGGTAGCCGTCGAGCTGGTGCCGCTGCTTCTCCAGGTCCTTGAGCACGTCGGTCTTCAGATCGGCGCGCGCCGCCACGTCCATGATCTCGAACAGGGTGACGAGCGCGAAATGGTGGTCCAGCGGGTGGGGCCGGGGGATCAACTCGCCCAGGCGGCGGAACAGGTGTTCCAGCCGCAGGTAGGTTCTGAGGCGTTCGTTGAAAGGGTATTCGTAAAGAATCACGCTGCGGGGTTCCTGGGAGCGCGCGGCTGGTGGCGCTTCCAGCATCGCGCGTCCGATATCGCATGCATCATAGCCCGAAGCCATCGGCGATTCGCCGGACCTCCGACCGCAGGGTATCCAAAGGTATTCCGTCGTTGTGCAGCACCATGTCCGCCAGCGCGCGGCGCGCGGCGCGCGGGGCCTGCGAGGCGATGATGGCCTCGATCGTTTCGCGCGGCAGCCCGCTGCGCGCCTGCACGCGCGCGATCTGCGTGGCCTCGGAGCAGTCCACCACCAGGATGCGGTCGAGCTGCGGAGGCCAGCGCTCCGATTCGGCCAGCAGGGGAATGTCGAAGACGACGACGCGCGCACCCGCTGCGGCGGCCTGCATGGCCGCAGCCTGGATCGCCTCGCCCACCAGCGGATGGACGATCGCCTCCAGCCGCTGCCGCGCGCCGGCGTCGCGGAACGCCAGCTCGCGCATGCGTGCCCGGTCCATGGCCCCGTCCTTGTCGATCATCGCGTCGCCGAAGGCCGCCCGGATGGCCGGCACGGCGATGCCGCCCGCAGCGGTGGCCTCGCGGGCGATCCTGTCCGCATCCACCAGCGCAGCACCGAAGGAGGCGAGCCATTGGCCGACGGTCGACTTGCCGCTGCCGATGCCGCCCGTCAGGCCCAGGCGCAGCGGAGCGCGGCGCGGCGCCCCGTGTATCACAGGCCCAGCGCGCCCAGGATGGAGCGCATCACGCTGTCGGGCCCGAACAGCATGGCCACCAGCCCCGCGCCGGCGAGGAAGGGGCCGAAGGGGATGTAGCCGCCTTCGCGCAGGCCCTTGGAGAACTTCATGCCGATGCCCACCAGCGCACCGATCACGGAGGCCATGAGGATGATCGGCACCAGCGCCTGCCAGCCGAACCAGGCGCCCAGCGCCGCGAACAACTTGAAATCCCCGTAACCCATGCCTTCCTTGCCCGTGGCCAGCTTGAACGCCCAGTACACGGCCCAGAGCGACAGGTAGCCCGCGGCCGCGCCGGCCACCGAGGCGAAGAGCGGCACCTGGATCCACTGGAAGGCCGAGGCCAGCACGCCGGCCCAGAGCAGCGGCAGCGTGATGTCGTCCGGCAGCAGGGTGGTGTCCCAGTCGATGCAGGCCAGCGCGACCAGCGCCGCCGAGAACGCGCACAAGGCCGCCGCCGTCGGCGTGGCGCCCCAGTGCCGTGCGCAGAACCAGAACAGCAGGCCCGTGGCGATTTCCACCGCCGGATAGCGCGGGCTGATGCGCGCCTTGCAGCCGGCGCATCTGCCGCCCAGCCACAGGTAGCTCAGCACGGGAATGTTCTCGTGCCAGCGCACCTCGCGCCCGCACGACGGGCAGCGCGAACGCGGCGTCCAGAGATTGAACGGTTCCGCCGCTGCCGCCATCGTTGGCGCGGCATGCGCGGCGGCGCCGGCGCCCGCAGCGGCTCCGGCCGCCGTGGCCGCTCCATCGCGCTGGGACTGCAGGTAGTCCTCGCATTCGGCCGCCCACTGGCGTTCCATCATGCGCGGCAGGCGGTGGATGACCACGTTCAGGAAGCTGCCGATCATCAGACCGGCGAGGCCGAACAGCGCGGCCTCCATCCAGGGCTCGAACCCCATCAGACCACCTGTCCCAGCTTGAAGATGGGCAGGTACATCGACACCACGATGCCGCCGATGATCGTGCCCAGGAACACGATGATGATCGGCTCCATCAGGCTCGAGAGCCCGGCCACCATCTCGTCGACTTCCTCTTCGTAGAAATCGGCCGCCTTGCCGAGCATGTGGTCGATCGAGCCCGACTCCTCGCCGATCGCACACATCTGGATCACCATCGAGGGGAACACGTTCGCGTTGCCCATGGCCGCCGTCAGGCTCGTGCCCGTGGAGACCTCCTGCTGGATCCGCTCCGTCGCGATCGCGTAGACCGAATTGCCCGACGCGCCGCCCACCGAATCGAGCGCCTCCACCAGCGGCACGCCGGCGGCGAACATGGTGGAGAGCGTGCGCGTCCAGCGGGCCACGCAGGACTTGTCGATCAGCGCACCGAACACCGGCACGCGCAGCAGAGCCCGGTCCATGAACATCTGCATCTTCTCGCTGCGGCGCCAGGCCTGCATGAAGAAGTACGCACCGCCGCCGAGCACCCCGAAGATCAGCCACCACCACTGCACGAAGATCTCGCTCACGCCCATCACGAACAGCGTGGGTGCGGGAAGATCCGCGCCGAAGGAGGTGAACACCTCCTTGAAGGCCGGAATCACGAAGATCATGATCACCGTCACCACCACGAAGGCCACGATGATCACGGCCGTCGGGTACATGAGCGCCGAGCGGATCTTCGACTTGATCGCCTCGGTCTTCTCCATGTAGAGCGCCAGCCGGTCGAGCAGCGCCTCCAGGATGCCGGCCGCTTCCCCGGCTTCCACCAGGTTGCAGTACAGGCTGTCGAAGTACATCGGATACTTGCGGAACGCCGCGTTCAGCGAGGTGCCGGTTTCCACGTCCGAGCGGATGTCGTTGAGCAGCCGCGTGACGCTCGCGTTGGTGTTGCCGCGCCCCACGATGTCGAAGGACTGCAGCAGCGGCACGCCCGCCTTCATCATCGTGGCCATCTGCCGCGTGAAGAGCGCGATGTCCTTCGGCTTGATCTTCTTGCCGCCGCGCATGCGGCGCTTTTTGATCCTGGTGGGCAGCACCCCCTGGCGCCGCAGCGTCGCCTGGACCTGGTTCTCGCCCATGGCCCGGACCTCGCCGCGCACGATCTTGCCGTGGCGGTCCTTGCCCTCCCATTCGAAGACGAAGTCCTTGATGTCCCTCGATGCAGCGGTTGCCATGCGGGCCCCTTGGTGGTGGATTGCAGTGTTGTTATTCGTTCGTCACGGCCAGCACCTCTTCGAGCGAGGTCAGCCCCAGCCGGGCCTTGTGGAGCCCGGATTCACGCAGCGACCGCACCCCTTCCGCCTTCGCCTGCTCCGCGATCTCGAGCGCGCTGCCGTCGCGCAGGATGATGCGCTGGATCTCTTCCGACACGGGCATCACCTGGTAGATGCCGACCCGGCCCTTGTAGCCGTTGTTGCAGGCCGGGCAGCCGACGGGACGGTAGGTCACCCAGGTGCCGTCGATGTCCTCTTCCTTGTAGCCGGCTTCCAGCAGGGTCTCGTGGGGAATGTCGGCGGGCGCCTTGCAGGTGGGGCACAGGCGCCGGGCCAGGCGCTGCGCCGTGATGAGGATCACGCTGGATGCGATGTTGAAGGGCGCGATGCCCATGTTCCGCATCCGGGTGAGCGTGGTGGGCGCGTCGTTGGTGTGCAGCGTGGAGAGCACCAGGTGGCCCGTCTGGGCGGCCTTGATCGAGATGTCCGCGGTTTCCAGGTCGCGGATTTCCCCCACCATGATGATGTCGGGATCCTGCCGCAGGAACGACTTCAGGGCCGTGGCGAACGTCAGCCCGGCCTTCTCGTTCACGTTGACCTGGTTCACGCCGGGCAGGTTGATTTCCGACGGGTCTTCCGCCGTCGCGATGTTCACCCCCGGCTTGTTCAGCAGGTTCAGGCAGGTGTAGAGCGACACGGTCTTGCCCGAGCCCGTGGGGCCCGTGACCAGGATCATCCCGTACGGCCGGCCGATCGCGTGCAGCAGGCGCTCCTTCTCCTCGGGCTCGTAGCCGAGCGCGTCGATGCCCAGCTTGGCGCTGCTGGGGTCGAGGATACGGATCACGATCTTCTCGCCGAAGAGCGTGGGCAGGGTGCTGACCCGGAAGTCGATGACCCGGTCCGGCCCCACCTTGAGCTTCATGCGGCCGTCCTGCGGCACGCGCTTCTCCGAGATGTCCATGCGGGAGATCACCTTGATGCGCGAGGCGAGCTTCTCCTTGATGGCCACGGGCGGCGAGGCGATCTCGCGCAGTTCGCCGTCGATGCGGAAGCGCACGCGGTACTGGTGCTCGTAGGGCTCGAAGTGCAGGTCGGACGCGCGCATGTTGAACGCGTCCAGCAGCATCTTGTGCAGGAACTTGACGATGGGCGCGTCTTCGACGTCGTTCGCGCCGGATTCGGCCGGGTCGGGCGCTTCCTGCACCGTCGCCTCGTCGAACTCGAAATCGCCCCCGCCCGCCATGCTCTCCATGGATTCGGCCACCGACTTCGTCGTGGCCTCCACCAGCTGGTTGAGCTTGTCGTACTCCGCGATGATCCAGTCCACGCCCATCTGCGTGGTGAACTTGATCTTCTCGGCGGCTTCCTGGTCGGTGGGATCGGCGGTGGCGACGATCAGCCGGTTGTTGCGCTTGTTGAGCGCCACCACCCGGTACGCCTGGCAGATCTTGGGATCGAGCAGTTCCTTGGGAAGCCGCTGCACGTCGATCGCATCGAGGTCCAGCAGCGGGGCGCCGAAGACGGACGACACCGTGTGCGCGACTTCCGCGGCGGACACGGCGCCGGAGTTCGTGAGTTCCGCGATGAAGCTCGTCCTGCCCGCGCGCGACTTGCGGAAGACTTCTTCCGCTGCCTGCTGACTCAGTTTGCCCGCGGACATCAGCGCCCGGCCCAACCCGGGCAGGGCGATCACGTTGCCCTCTCGCTGGGCGTTATCGACAGCGGCCATGTAACCAGTGGAATCGTGTGGATGGAAAGGAAACCATCCTAACATCGCGCCAGGGCAAGAAATACAGGGGGAGGAGGGGGGTGCAAGGAAACCACGCCGCCATGCGTGGACCTTGGAAAATGGTCGGGGTGAGAGGATTCGAACCTCCGGCCTCTACGTCCCGAACGTAGCGCTCTACCAGGCTAAGCTACACCCCGATGGTCAGGCAGGCAATGCGTTCAGTGCTCTAAACGCGCCTGTCTAATAGCTGAGACGCCAATTGTAGCAAACCTTCGGTGTACTTATTGGAAGGAAGTGCAGATAGTGCGTGGATCGCTGCCTGCGCCTGCGCGGCGGCGGCGGCGCGGGTCGCCTCCAGGGCGCCGGTTTCGCGCACGATCGCCAGGATCGCGGGCAGTTCGTCGAGCGATCCGTGCTCGATCGCGGACTCGATCAGCTGCCGCTGCGCCGCGCTGCCGCGCTGCATGGCGATGATGAGGGGCAGGGTGACCTTGCCCTCGCGCAGGTCGTCGCCGAGGTTCTTGCCCATCTCGGCGCTGTCGCCGTCGTAGTCGAGCACGTCGTCGATCACCTGGAAGGCGGTGCCCAGCCGGTTGCCGTATTCCGCGCAGGCCGCCTCGACCTCCGCCGGTGCATCGGCCAGCACGGCCGCGAGGCGGGCGCTCGCCTCGAACAGCTTGGCGGTCTTGGAGCGGATCACCTCCAGGTAGCCCTGCTCGTCCAGCGTCGCGTCGTGCGTGTTCATGAGCTGCTGGACTTCGCCCTCGGCGATGATGTTGGTGGCCTCCGAGAGGATCTGCATGACGCGCATGTCGTCCGCATCCACCATCATCTGGAAGGCGCGCGAGTGCAGGAAGTCGCCCACCAGCACGCTCGCCGGGTTGCCGAAGTTCTCGTTGGCGGTGGGGCGTCCGCGCCGCAGCGTGGATTCGTCCACCACGTCGTCGTGCAGCAGCGTGGCGGTGTGGATGAATTCGACCACCGCCGCGAGGTTGAAGCGCTGCGCCCCCCGGTAATCCAGCGCGCCCGACATCAGCAGCAGCAGCGCGGGGCGCAATCGCTTGCCGCCCGCGGAAATGATGTAGCGGGCGATCTCGCCGATGAGGGATACGGAGGACTGCAGTCGGACGGCGATCACCTTGTCCACCTCATGCATGTCGTCTGCGATGAGTGCAAGGATGGCCGAGGTGTGGGGCTGGGCGGACAAGGCGAGGGCGGGCTGCGAGGGTGAAAGGGTCATTATAGGAAGGGCGCCGCGCCCTCCGGGACTGTTGCGTGCAGGGCCGTGCCGCAGGCCGAACGTGCCTGGGTGCGCCTGGCTCGTCCCTCTAGGCAGAAGGCGTCATCCGTGCTAAAGTGCGTGGTTCCGCGAAAAAATTCTTTTTCTCGGAGCTTCACTTCCCAAGAGGTTTACATGTACGCGGTCATAAAAACCGGCGGCAAGCAGTATCGCGTTGCTTCCGGCGAAAAAATCAAAGTAGAACAGATTGCTGCGGACGTAGGCCAGGAAATCGTGATCGACCAGGTTCTGGCAGTCGGCAACGGCGCTGAACTCAAGGTCGGCACGCCCCTGGTGTCCGGCGCAACGGTCACGGCCACGGTCGTGTCCCATGGCAAGCACGACAAGGTCCGCATCTTCAAGATGCGCCGTCGCAAGCACTATCAGAAACGCCAAGGCCATCGCCAGCAGTTCACCGAGCTGCAAATCGGCGCGATCGCCGCTTAAGGAGCAGACACCATGGCACAGAAAAAAGGCGGCGGCTCTACGCGAAACGGGCGCGATTCCAAGCCCAAGATGCTCGGCGTGAAGGCGTTCGGCGGTGAACTGATCAGCGCCGGCTCCATCATCGTGCGCCAGCGCGGCACGCGCTTCCACCCCGGCACGAACGTCGGCGTGGGCAAGGACCACACGCTGTTCGCCCTGGTGGACGGCCACGTGTCGTTCGGTACCAAGGGTGCGATGTCCAAGCACACCGTCAACGTGACGCCCGCCTGAGCGGTTTCGTCCCGGTGATGCAGTGAAGCCCCGACGTGTCGGGGCTTCGTCGTTTTTGAGCCGCCGCCGCATGCGCCGCGTTGGCTCCCGTCCGGGGCGGCAACCCCGTTTTTTGTAAACTCCCCTCATGAAGTTCGTCGACGAAGCCTTTATTGACGTGGCCGCCGGAGATGGCGGCAACGGCTGTGTATCGTTCCGGCACGAGAAGTACAAGGAATTCGGCGGACCCAACGGGGGGGACGGCGGCCGTGGCGGGCACGTCTTCGCCGTGGCCGATCCGAGCCTGAACACGCTCGTGGATTACCGCTATTCCCGCCGGCACGAGGCCAAGCGCGGCGAGCACGGCATGGGCTCCGACATGTTCGGCGCGGCCGGTGACGACATCACCCTGAAGATGCCGGTCGGCACGATCATCTCGGACGCCGACACCGGCGAGGTGCTGTTCGAGCTGCTCCAGCCCGGCGAGACGATCACGATCGCCAAGGGCGGCGACGGCGGCTTCGGCAACATGCGCTTCAAGAGCGCGATCAACCGCGCGCCCCGCCAGAAGACGCCGGGCTGGCCCGGCGAGCGCCGCAACCTCAAGCTCGAACTCAAGGTGCTCGCGGACGTGGGCCTGCTGGGCATGCCGAACGCGGGCAAGTCCACCTTCATCGCGGCCGTCTCGAACGCCCGGCCCAAGATCGCCGACTACCCGTTCACGACGCTGCACCCCAACCTGGGCGTGGTGCGGGTCGGCCCCGAGCAGAGCTTCGTGATCGCGGACATCCCCGGGCTGATCGAGGGCGCCTCGGAAGGCGCGGGCCTCGGCCACCAGTTCCTGCGCCACCTGCAGCGCACCCGCCTGCTGCTGCACGTGGTGGACGTGGCGCCGTTCGACGAGGGCGTGGACCCGGTCGCGCAGGCCACCGCGATCGTCGGCGAGCTGCGCAAGTACGACGCCGAGCTCTACGAAAAGCCGCGCTGGCTGGTGCTCAACAAGCTCGACATGGTGCCGGCCGACGAGCGGGCCGCGCGCGTCAAGGATTTCGTGAAGCGCTTCCGCTGGAAGGGGCCCGTGTTCGAGATTTCGGCACTCACCCGCGAAGGCTGCGAGCCGCTGATCCAGGCGATCTACCAGCACGTGCGGGCCCAGCAGCAGGCCGAGCAGGTGCAGGAAGTGGTCGATCCGCGCTTCGCGAACGACGCCGCTCCCGAGTGAGGGGCAGGGCCGCCATCCCCGGTGGGTGGTGGCGTGGGGGCCGCTGCGGCGGCCGGCGCTAGCTAGGAAAAAGACGGGGATTCATGGTTTCGAGCATATTGCGAGATGCGCGCCGCATCGTGATCAAGGTGGGCTCCAGCCTGGTGACGAACGAGGGCCGGGGGCTGGACGAGACCGCCATCACCGAATGGAGCCGGCAGATGGCCGCGCTGGTGGGTGGCTCCGGCGGGCCGCGGCGCGAGGTCATCATGGTCTCCAGCGGCGCGATCGCCGAGGGCATGAAGCGCCTGGGTTGGTCCACGCGCCCGCACGAGATCCACGAGCTGCAGGCGGCCGCGGCCGTCGGGCAGATGGGCCTGGCGCAAATGTACGAGACCAAGCTGCGCGAACAGGGCCTGGGCAGCGCGCAGGTGCTGCTCACCCATGCCGATCTGGCGGACCGCGAGCGCTACCTGAATGCGCGCTCCACGCTGCTCACGCTGCTGCGGCTGGGCGTGGTGCCCGTCATCAACGAGAACGACACGGTGGTCACCGACGAGATCAAGTTCGGTGACAACGACACGCTGGGCGCGCTGGTGGCGAACCTCGTGGAAGCCGACGCGCTGGTCATCCTGACGGACCAGAAGGGGCTCTACACCGCCGACCCGCGGCGCGATCCGCTCGCGCAGTTCGTGCACGAGGCGGCGGCCGGCGATCCGTCGCTCGAGGCGATGGCGGGCGGCGTGGGCACCAGCATCGGCCGCGGCGGCATGATCACCAAGATCATCGCCGCCAAGCGGGCCGCGGGCTCGGGTGCATCGACGGTGATCGCCTGGGGGCGCGAGCCGGACGTGCTGCTGCGGCTGTGCGCCGGCGAGGCGATCGGCACGCTGCTGGTGGCGCAGACGGCCAAGAAGCAGGCCCGCAAGCAGTGGATGGCGGACCACCTCCAGCTGCGCGGCGCGGTCACCGTGGACCTGGGTGCGGCGGCCAAGCTGCGGCAGGAGGGCAAGAGCCTGCTGCCGATCGGCATGGTGGCGGTCGAGGGCGAATTCTCGCGGGGCGACGTGATCGCCGTGCGCGATGCGGCGGGCGCGGAGATCGCCCGGGGGCTCGCCAACTACGCGAGTGCCGAGGCGCGGCTGCTGTGCCGCAAGCCCTCGTCGGAATTCGAGCGGCTGCTGGGCTACAGCGCCGAGCCGGAGATGGTGCACCGGGACAACCTGGTGCTGTCCGGCGCCTGAGGGCCGTGCGCGAGCGGGAATGCGAAAGGGCGACCGTTCGGGTCGCCCTTTTTTCTGGTGCCGGGGGTGCCCGGTACCGAGGATGCGCGGGGCGCTGGCCGCCGCCCGCTCTGCTTTCAGCCCGCAGGCTTGTGCCCGGGCTGCATGCCGCCGTCCAGTCCGGTCGGCAAGGCGTCGCCCGCGGTGCGTGGATCCGGATCGAAGCTGGCACCCGGCGGCAGTTCCATGCCCGGGTGCAGCAGCAGGGAGGCCGAGCGGTGTTGCAGCGTGACCGCGGTAGCGATGCCCTCGGCCACGCCTTCGCGGTTGCGCATGCCGCTGCGCAGGTAGCGGTTGCGCTGTTCGTTGCGCGGCAGGAAGCGGGCGAGTTCGGTCAGCGCCATTTCATAGACGCCGCGCTTGAATTCGACCACCACGTCCAGCGGCACCCAGTAGTCGTTCCAGCGCCAGGCATCGAACTCGGGGTGGTTGGTCGCCCGAAGATTCAGGTCCCAGTCGTGGCCGACGAGCTGGAGCAGAAACCAGATCTGCTTCTGGCCTTTGTAGTGGCCGCGGGCATCCCGTCGGATGTAACGGTCCGGCACCTCGTAGCGCAACCAGTCCCTCGTGCGGGCCACCACGCGGACGTGGCACGGGTGCAGGCCCACCTCCTCGTGCAGTTCGCGGTACATGGCCTGCTCGGGAGTCTCCCCCCGATCGATGCCGCCCTGCGGGAACTGCCAGCTGTGGGTGCGAATCCGCTTGCCCCAGAACACCTGGTTCCTCTGGTTGAGCAGGATGATGCCGACGTTGGGCCGAAAACCGTCCCGGTCGAGCATAATCTAACCCCAATTTTTAAAACTGTATCCATTATGCACGGGCCCCGATGCGCGGCAAGCGTCCCGATGCTGATGGTGGTTTCGTCCGTGCCATGAAAGCGTCCCAATTTTTCGTTTCCACCCTCAAAGAGGCCCCGGCCGACGCCGAAGTGGTGAGCCACAAGCTCATGACGCGTGCCGGGCTCATCAAGAAGCTGGGCGCGGGTATCTACAACTACATGCCCATGGGCCTGCGCGTGATCCGCAAGGTGGAGGCCATCGTGCGCGAGGAGATGAACCGCGCCGGGGCCGTCGAGGTCGCCATGCCGGTGGTGCAGCCGGCCGAGTTCTGGCAGGAGACCGGCCGCTTCGACAAGATGGGCCCCGAACTGCTGCGCATCCAGGACCGCCACGGCCGTGACTTCATCGTGCAGCCGACCAGCGAGGAAGTCGTCACCGACATCGCGCGCCAGGAACTGCGCAGCTACAAGCAGCTGCCCAAGAACCTCTACCAGATCCAGACCAAGTTCCGCGACGAGCGCCGTCCCCGCTTCGGGCTGATGCGCGGCCGCGAGTTCATCATGAAGGATGCCTATTCGTTCGACCGCGACCAGGCGGCGGCGAAGGCCAGCTACCAGGTGATGGCCCAGGCCTACCGCCGCATCTTCGACCGCTTCGGCCTGACCTACCGCGCGGTGGCCGCCGACAGCGGCGCGATCGGCGGCGACCTGAGCGAGGAGTTCCAGGTGATCGCCGCCACGGGCGAGGACGCGATCGTCTATTGCCCGCAGAGCGACTACGCGGCCAACATGGAGAAGGCCGAATCGCTGGCCCCGCAGGGTGCGCGCCCGGCGGCGTCGCAGGCGCTCGCCAAGACGCCCACGCCCGGCAAGAGCACCTGCGCGGACGTCGCCCAGCTGCTGGGCGTGCCGCTGCAGTCCACCGTGAAGTCCCTGGTGCTGGCGACCGACCGCACCAACGAGGCCGGCGAGATCACCGGCAGCCAGGTCTGGCTGCTGCTGCTGCGCGGCGACCACGACATGAACGAGATCAAGGTCGGCAAGGTGCCCGGCCTGGACGCGGGTTTCCGCTTCGCCACCGTGGGCGAGGTCGAAGACCACTTCGGCTGCAAGCCCGGCTACCTCGGCCCGCTGAACCTGCGCCAGCCCGTCAGGCTGGTGGTGGACCGCGAGGTGGCGGTGATGGCCGACTGGATCTGCGGCGCCAACGAGGTCGATTTCCACATGACCGGCGTGAACTGGGGCCGCGACCTGCCCGAACCGGAGGTGGTGGCCGATCTGCGCAACGTGGTGGCCGGCGACCCGTCGCCGGACGGCAAGGGCACGCTCGCGATCGAACGCGGCATCGAGGTGGGCCACGTGTTCTACCTGGGCACCAAGTACAGCAAAGCCATGAACGCCACCTTCCTCGGCGAGGACGGCAAGCCGGCCTTCTTCGAGATGGGCTGCTACGGCATCGGCATCACGCGATTGCCCGCGGCGGCCATCGAGCAGAACCACGACGAGCGTGGCATCATCTGGCCGGACGCGATCGCGCCGTTCACGGTGGTGGTGTGCCCGATCGGCATGGACCGCAGCGACGAGGTGCGCGCGGCGGCCGAGAAGCTGCACGCCGACCTGCTCGCAGCCGGCGTGGACGTGATACTGGACGACCGCGGCGAGCGCCCGGGCGCGATGTTCGCCGACTGGGAACTCATCGGCGTGCCGCACCGCGTGGTGCTGTCCGACCGCGGCCTCAAGGAGGGCCAGGTCGAGTACCAGCACCGCCGTGACGCGGCGGCGACCAAGGTGGCCGCCGCTGAAATCTTTGCCTTCATCAAGGATCGAATCAAGGTATGAACAGGGGTGGTGGGGAGCGGGGCGGGACGCCCGGCAGGGGCCTGTCCCGTCGGGCATGCGTGCTGGCCGGAGCCTCTTCAGGACTGACCGGCTGGCTCGGCATGCCCGCGGCCGCCCATGCGGGAGGACAGCTGGAAGAGCCGCTCATGGACTCGGTGCGCACCGCGCTCACGTCCGCGGTCTCCAACCAGGCACCGCCCGAGCCCAACTTCTCGACCACCGAGGCGCGCCTGCACTACCTGCGCTGGCTCGGCACCATGAGCGACCGGCTGCGCCGCCGCAAACCCGACTGGGAGGTGCGCCGCGACTTCCTGCAGACGGTGTGGTACGAATCCAAGCGCGCGGGCCTCGACGTTTCCCTGGTGCTCGGGCTCGTGCAGGTGGAGAGCGCATTCCGCAAGTACGCCGTCTCCAGCGTCGGCGCGCGCGGCTACATGCAGGTCATGCCGTTCTGGACGCGGGTGATCGGCGACGGCGACGCGAGCAAGCTGTTCCACATGCAGACGAACCTGCGCTTCGGCTGCGTGATCCTGCGCCACTACCTGGACCGCGAGCGCGGCGACCTGTTCATGACGCTCGGCCGCTACAACGGCAGCCGAGGCCGCTCGCCGTACCCGGATGCGGTGTTCGCGGCGCAGCGCAACTGGCTCTTCGAGGACCGCGTCCGGTCGGCCTGAGCGGGCCGGTGCTCCGCGCTCAGCCGCCCGCCGCCGGCCCGGGCCCGGCAGGGTGCGTGCCCCCTTCCTGCAGGCGCGAGACCATGATCTGGTCGATGCGGTAGCTGTCCACGTCGAGCACTTCGAACTTGTAGCCGCCCCAGTTCACGCTGTCCGTGCGCCGGGGCACGCGGCGCAGCATCACCATCAGGAAGCCCGCGAGCGTCTCGTACTCGCCCGCGTGCGGCAGTTCGTCGAGGTGCAGGGCGCGCAGCACGTCGCCCACGGGCGTCACGCCGTCGATCAGCCAGGAGTTCTCGTCCCGGCGGACGATCTGCTCCTCGTCGTCGGGGCCGATCAGGTCGCCCATCACCGTGCTCATCACGTCGTTCAGCGTGACGACGCCCACGACGAGGCTGTATTCGTTCACGATCACCGCGAAATCCTCGTGCACCTGCCGGAACTGGTCCAGCACCTCGGCGAGCGAGAGGCGATCCGGCACGATGAGCACCTTGTGGACCAGGCCCTCGTCCTGCAGGGAGATCGGCTGGTTGTTGAGCACGCGCTGGAACAGGTCCTTCGCATCGACGTAGCCGACGACGTGGTCGATGTCGCCCTCGCACACCGGGTAGGTGGAGAACGGCTCGGCCGCGATGCGTGCGCGGATGAGCTGGTCCGGATCGTCGCGCAGGAAGAACGCGATGCGGTCGCGCTGCGACATGGCGCTGCTCACGGGGCGCGAGTCGAGTTCGAACACGTTCTCGATCACCTGCTGCTCACGGGCCGCCAGCACGCCGGCCCGGGTGCCGGCCTCCATCATGGCCAGGATGTCGTCGGAAGTGATGCGGTCGTCGCGCAGGGACGAGAGGCCGAGCAGGCGGAAGAGCAGGTCGGCGGCGCGGCTGTAGAGCCAGACCACGGGCCGCAGCACGGCCATCAGGATCGCCATGGGCCGGGCGACGACCACGGCGAGGCGCTCCGAATTGACCATGCCCAGGCGCTTGGGGAACAGGTCTGCGAACAGGATGAACAGCGACGTGATGGTGACGAACGAGGCGATGAAGCCGAAGGTGTCGGCGCGCGCGTCGCTGAGCCAGAGCTGGAGCAGGGCGGTGAAGTGCGGGCTGAGCGCGCCTTCGCCGACGATGCCGCCGAGGATGGCCACCGCGTTCTGCCCCACCTGCACGACGGTGAAGTAGTCGCCCGGCTGCTCCTGCATGCGCATGACGCTCTCGGCGCGGACCTCGCCCTCGTCGGCGAGCTGGCGCAGGCGCAGGCGGCGGGAGGCCGCCAGGGAAATTTCGGCGACGGAGAAGAACGCGCTGGCCACGATCAGGAGGCCGATGAGGAAGAAGCTTTGCGACAGGGTCATGGGACGGGCAGGCGCCGCCATGGATTTGTCGTGTGAAGGGCCGTGCGCCAGCGTCCCGAGTGTACGCGGGCCGTGCGGGCACGGCCGTGCGGAACAGTCCAGCCGGCTTGCGCGATGGATCAGCGGGGCACGGCGGCTCCTCCGCCGTACCGGAATGGCGGGCTACTGCACGAAGCCCATGCGCGGCTTGCCGGACGCGCCGCGCGGCAGGTCGGCCACCTCGACGGTGGAGCGGTGCTGCAGCCGTGCGTTGCCGAAGCCCGTCATGAGCGCCCGGCGCATCTCGCGCGGGGGCATCTGCGCCAGGATGTCCAGCACGTCGGCCTGGGGTTCGGGATCGATCAGCCGGCCCCAGTCATGGCCCTCGCGGATGCCCTGGTAGAGGTTGCGCGCGATGGTGCGGGCCTGCTCCGCCGAGGGCGCCTGCACCTCGAACACGTTCATGCGGTTGAGGATGGGCGCGGGAATGCCGCGCTCGTCGTTGGCGGTGGTGATCCAGATGACCTGGCTCGCATCGATCGCGATTTCGGCGAATTCGTCGGTGAAGCTCTGGGCGGTGTCGTGCTCCAGCAGGCCGTAGAGCGCGCCCAGCGGGTCGTACTGCGCATCGGCGCTGGCCTTGTCGATCTCGTCGACCACGATGACGGGGTTGGCGTATTCGCCGTCCACCAGCGCCTCGAACACCTTGCCGGGGCGCGCGCCCTTCCACTGCGAGGACGAGCCCGAGAGCAGCCAGCCGGCGGTCATCGAGCTCATGGGCACGAGGTTCATTCCGGTGCCGAGCAGCTCGGCCAGCTGGCGCGCGAAATGGGTCTTGCCGATGCCGGGCGGGCCGATCAGCAGCATCGGCGTCACCTCCAGGCCGTCGCGGCTGTCCTGTGCCAGCGCGACGTGGCGCTTCACGTCGTCGAGCGCATCGGAGAAGTTGGGCAGCTGCTCGTAGAGGCCTGCCATGTCGGGCACGCCGGACGGCTTCACCTGGAAGCGCTCGGGGCCCCGTTCGAGCATGCGCTCGTAGACCGCGCGCAGGGTTTCGTATTCACGCTGGCTGCCCGCGTCCTGCAGCCGGGCGAGGCGGCGCTCCACGTCGCCGGGCCGGAACACGTTGCGCAACTGGGCCACCGGCAGGCCCATCGAAGGAGATTGCGGGACAAGGCTGTGTGTCGTCGTCATGGCGCGCTCCTGGTTCGTTGGAGGGTGAGGGCACGCAACCATTCAAGCACACAACATGCCGGCTTCCAACGGTGGAAAAACCCCGTCAACCGGTGGCAGTTGTCCGACAGCGACAGCCGCGCCCGTGGCCGTGGCCACGGCCACCGCGCCTCCGCCCGCGCCGCCGGACGTGAAAAAGCCGCCCGCGCATGAAGCGGCCGGGCGGCCGGGCAGGGGGGCCGGATGTCAGGCCTGGGGCTGGCCGCCCAGCACCTGCTGGAGTTCACCGGATTCGTACATCTCCATCATGATGTCGGAGCCGCCGATGAACTCGCCCTTCACGTAGAGCTGCGGGATGGTGGGCCAGTTGCTGTATTCCTTGATGCCCTGGCGGATTTCCGAGTCTTCCAGCACGTTCACCGTGGCCAGGCCCTTCGGCTCGACGCCGCAGGCCTTGAGGATCTGGATCGCGCGGCCGGAGAAGCCGCACATCGGGAAGCTGGCGTTCCCTTTCATGAAAAGCACCACGTCGTTGGATTTGACGAGGCTGTCGATGCGTTGCTGGGTGTCGCTCATGGTGTGCTCCTGGTGGGGGCCGCGCGTGCGGCGATGGATGGGATTATTTCACTGCGGCCCCGGTTCTGGAGGCATGCACCATGTGGAGGCATGCGCCGCGGTTTCCAGAGGGGGTGGACGGACCGCATCAGCAGGGCCTGCGGCCACCGCTGCAGCGCGCGTGGCCGGCGAGGTCGGCGCGGCTCTGCACGTCGGTGAACCCCCCGGCGCGCAGCAGTGCCTGCACGGCATCGGCCTGGTTCCAGCCGTGCTCCAGCAGCAGCCAGCCGCCCGGCACCAGCCGCGCCGGGGCCTGCGCCACGATGGTGCGGATGTCGTCCAGGCCGTCGTGACCGCTCGCCAGGGCCTGGCGCGGCTCGTGTACCAGCGCGGCGAGGTGCGGGTCGCCGTCCTCGATGTAGGGCGGGTTGGAGACGATGGCGTCGAACGGGCCGGCAACGCCCTGCAGCCAGCAGGAACGCACGAAAGCGACGGGCAGCCCGAGCCGCCGCGCATTGGCCTGGGCGACCTGCAGCGGCTCGGCACTGGCGTCGAGCGCCAGCACCCGGGCGTCGGGGCGTTCGTGCTGCAGCGCCAGGGCGATCGCGCCGCTGCCCGTGCCCAGGTCCGCCACGTGGGGGGAAGGCGTGGTGCGCAGCGCCTCCAGCGCCCAGTCCACCAGGGTTTCGGTATCGGGGCGCGGATCGAGCACGCGCGCATCCACCTGCAGGGTCAGGCCGTAGAACGCCTTGCGGCCCGTGAGGTAGGCCACCGGCTCGCCGGCCCGGCGGCGCGCGCAGAAGCCGTCGAACGCGGCCCGGGCATCGGCTGGCAGCGTGTCGGTGTCGTGCGCCAGCAGCCAGGCGCGGCCGGCGTCGTGGCGGCCGAGCGCGTGCAGCAGCAGCATCTGCGCATCGATGCGCGCCAGCCCCGCGGCCTGCGCACGCGCCAGCGCCGCGGCGAGGGTGGAGTCCGGCCCGGCGGTGGTCACGCGCCGGCTTCCAGGTCGGCCAGCAGTTCAGCCTCGCGCGCATGGCGCAGTGCCTCCAGCACTTCGCCCAGGTCGCCCTCCATGATGGCCAGCAACTTGTAGAGCGTGAGGTTGATGCGGTGGTCGGTGAGCCGGCCCTGCGGGAAGTTGTAGGTGCGGATGCGGTCGGAGCGGTCGCCCGAGCCCACCAGGCCCTTGCGCAGCGCGGCTTCCTTGGCGGCGCGCTCGCTGCGCTCCTTTTCCTGGATGCGCGCCTGCAGCACCTGCAGTGCCTTGGCCTTGTTGCTGTGCTGGCTGCGGCCGTCCTGGCACTCGGCCACGATGCCGGTGGGCAAGTGGACCACGCGCACGGCGGAGTCGGTCTTGTTGATGTGCTGGCCGCCGGCACCGCTCGCGCGGAAGGTGTCGATGCGCAGGTCGGCGGGGTTCAGCGTGACGGCCTGCTGCTCGTCGGGCTCGGGCATCACGGCCACGGTGCAGGCGCTGGTGTGGATGCGGCCCTGGGTTTCGGTGGCGGGCACGCGCTGCACGCGGTGGCCGCCCGATTCGAAGCGCAGCGCGCCGTACACGCCGTCGCCTTCCACGCGCAGCACCACTTCCTTGTAGCCGCCGATCTCGTTGTCGCTGGCGCTCAGGATCTCCACCTTCCAGCCGGCCGTGGCCGCGTAGCGCGTGTACATGCGGGCCAGGTCGCCCGCGAACAGCGCGGATTCGTCGCCGCCCGTGCCGGCGCGGATTTCCAGGAAGGCGTTGCGCGCATCGTCCGGATCGCGGGGCAGCAGCAGGCGCTGCAGCTCGTCCTCCAGCTGCACCAGCTCCGCCTCGGCGGCGGTGATCTCCTCCCGCGCCATGTCGGCCATGTCGGGATCATGAAGCATCTCGCGGGCGCCGGCCAGATCGGCCTCGCGCTGGCGGTAGCGCGCGTAGCGGCCGGCCACCTGCGTCACCTCGGCATGCTCGCGCGAGATGGTGCGGTACTGGGCCATGTCGGACATGATGTCCTCGCGCGACAGCAGGAAGTCGAGCTCTTCGAGGCGCTGGGCGTAACGCTCCAACTGGCTTCTGAGGAAGGGTTTCATGGGAAAAGAAGGGGGTGAGCGGCTGCGTTCGATCGATCGGCCGATCCATGTTCGCAGCGGGGGCATCCGGGCGCGGATGCGGGAGGCCGTCGGGGCCCGGGGGAGAAGGGGGCGGCGGGCGCCGCTACAGGCCGCTCTTGGACTGCGATCGCAGGAAGAGGCGCGAGACGGTCTGCGCCGTCTGGGCGCGCGTGTCGGCATCGCCCGCGCGCAACTCGGCCAGGGTGCCGTGCAGCATCTTCTGCGTGAGGCCGCGCGAGAGCGCCTCCAGCACGGCGTCCAGGTCCTCGCCCTTGGCGAGCATCTTCTTGGCGCGCGCGATCTCGAGCGCACGCCACTCGTCCGCCTGGGCGTTGATCTGCTGGATGAGGGGCACCACGCCGCCGGTCGGGCTGCGCTGGTCCATCCAGTGCATGAAGCTCTGCACGCCCGCGTCGATGATCGCCTCGGCCTGCGCGACGGCGGCCTGGCGGCTCGCCTGCGCGGTCTGCACCACGCTCGCGAGATCGTCCACGGTGTAGAGGTACACGTCTTCCAGCGCCTTCACCTCGGGCTCGATGTCGCGCGGCACGGCCAGGTCGACCATGAAGATCGGGCGGTGGCGGCGTTTCTTGAGCGCGCGCTCGACGGCGCCCAGGCCGATGATCGGCAGGCTGCTGGCCGTGCAGCTCACCACCGCATCGAACTCGTGCAGGCGGTCGGGCAGGTCGGCCAGGCGCATGACCTCGCCGCCGAAGCGCGTGGCGAGCTTCTCGCCGCGCTCCAGCGTGCGGTTGGCGATCGCCAGGCCCTTGGGATTCTTGGCCGCGAAATGGGTGGCGGCGAGTTCGATCATCTCGCCCGCGCCCACGAAGAGGATGCGGATCTCCGTCAGGTCTTCGAACAGCTGCCCGGCCAGGCGCACGGCGGCGGCGGCCATGCTGATGCTGTGGGCGCCGATCTCGGTGCTGGTGCGCACTTCCTTGGCGACGGCGAAGCTGCGCTGGAAGAGCTGGTTGAGCGTGGTACCCAAAGCGCCGGCCGTCTCGGCCGCGCGCACCGCGTCCTTCATCTGGCCGAGGATCTGCGCCTCGCCCAGCACCATCGAATCGAGCCCGCTCGCCACGCGGAATGCATGGCGTGCCACGAGGCCTTCTTCGAGCGTGTAGGAGTGCGAGCGCAGCAGCGACGGGCTCACGCCGCCGCTCTGGGCCAGCCAGTCGAGCGTATGGTCGAGTGCCGTCTGCTGGCCGGCGCAGTAGATCTCGGTGCGGTTGCAGGTGGAGAGGATCGCGGTTTCCACCTGCGGATGGCGCGTGGCGCCGCCCAGCGACTGGCGCAGGCCCTGCAGCGTCGGGGCGATCTGGTCGATGGCGAACGCAAAACGACCGCGCAGATCGAGCGGCGCGGTCGTGTGGTTGATGCCGAGGGCCCAGACTGCCATGCACGGATTATAAAATTTCCCACCCACCCGCGTGCTGCCCGCAGCACAAGGGCCTTGATCTGCGTCATGCCTTTGCGCTATGAGCCCGACCGCTGCTGCCCTCCACCTGCTGAATTTCATGGCGCCTGCGCTGGGCGTGTCGCTGCTGCTGGCCTGCGCGGCTGCGGTGTGTTTTCGCGGGGCGCCGCGCACCGTCGGGTTCCTCGGGCAGGTGGCCGTGGGCTTCGCGGTGGGGCTGGGGGTGTGCGCTGCCGGGCTGGCGTGGGCGGGGCGGGACGGGAAGATGCTCACCTATGCCGCGCTGGTGGTGGCCTGCGGCACGGTGCAGTGGGTGCTGGTGCGCGGCTGGAAGTAGCGGCTGCCACGTCTCCCCCCTTGGCCGGCAAGTCGGCATCAAGCCTCGGCGCCCGGACGGGGCAGCAGCAGGATCTTGCCCACGTTCGCGCCCGATTCCATGTGCCGGTGCGCCTCTGCCGCCTCGGCCAGCGGGTAGGTGCGGTCGATCACCGGGCGCAGCGTGCCCGCCGCCAGCGCCGGCAGCCAGCGCTCGGCGAAGCGCTGCACCATCCCCTGCTTGACCTCGGGCGGGCGTGATTTCATCACCGTGCCGAAGATCCGCAAGTGCCGGTACAGCAATGTCTCCATGGGCAGCGTTCCCTGCTTGCCCCCCAGCAGCCCCACACACACCAGACGACCGCCCTCGGCCAGAGAGCGGACATTGCGCTCCAGGTAGGTCGCGCCGATGAAATCGATCACGACGTCCACGCCCCGGCCGTCCGTGGCGTCGTGCACCACGGCCTGGAAATCCTCGCTCCGGTGGTCCACCACCACATCGGCGCCGAAGCCCTGCACCGCAGAGTGCTTGGATGCGCTGGCCGTGGCGAACACCCGTGCGCCCGCCGCGTGCGCCAGCTGCACCGCCGCGGAGCCCACGCCCCCGGCCGCGGCATGCACCAGCACCGACTCGCCCGCCTGCAGGCCCGCCAGATGTAACAGCGCCTCGTGCGCGGTCACGAACACTTCGGGAATGGCACCGGCCTCCACCAGGCCCAGGCTTTCCGGCACCGGCATGGCCAAGCGGTGGTCGATGCGCGACAGCTCGGCATAGGCGCCGCCGCCCACGATGCCCATGACCCGATCGCCCACGGCGAAGCCCTGCACCTCGTTGCCCACGGCCTCCACGGTGCCGGCGATCTCCAGGCCCATGGTGTCGGCATCGCCGAAGGACGACCGGCCGTAGGCGCCCTGGCGGTGCAGCAGGTCGGCGCGGTTCACGCCGATGGCGGCATTGCGCACCAGCAGGTCGTGCGGGCGCAGGTCCGGGATGGCGGTTTCGCGCAGCTGCAGCACCTCGGGGCCGCCGAAGTCGTCGAAGTCAATGGCTTGCATGGTGGAGGATGGGGCGTTCATGGAAGGGGCTCGGTTCGCTGAAAAACGGTGGCCGCCGTGCAGGTGGGACAAGGGAAGGCACATGCTGCAGGGCGTTGGTGGGAGCGAGCTTACGCCGGGCTGCTGCCTGCACGGTGCCGCGATTTCGCTCTACAGTGCTGCAAATCTGCATCACGCTCTGCTATGAACTGGGACGACACACGCATCTTCCTCGCCATCACCCGAGCCCCTTCGGCGCGGGCTGCGGCGCGCAGCCTGGGTATTGACCAGGCCACCGTCGGGCGGCGGCTGAACGCCCTGGAGGCTGAACTGGGTACCCGCCTGTTCCTGCGCGCGCGGGACGGTTATTTGCTGACCGCCGCGGGCGAGGCTGCCCTGGCCGCCGCGCGCCGCATGGAAAGCGCGGCGCTGCACCTGCGCACCCAGGTCGAGGGTCAGGACGACGAACCCCGTGGCCTGGTGCGCGTGACCTGCACCGACTCCATCGCAGTGGACCTGCTGCTGCCGGCGATCGCGCGGCTGCAGCAGCGCTGGCCGCAGATCCGCGTGGACCTGCAGGTCTCCGCGCAACTGCTGAGCCTTGCGCACCGGCAGGCCGACATTGCGTTTCGCAACGTGCGGCCGGACACGCCCGACCTGGTGGTGCGGCGCGTGGCTTCCTGGCCCGTAGGGCTGTTCGCCAGCGCTGCCTACCTGGAGCGCTTCGGCCAGCCCCTGCCCGAAGATGAGTTGCGCGGACACCACCTCGTCGCCTACGCTCCGTACCTCGAGAACGCGTCCTGCCTCACCCTGGCCGGCGTCCCCGCCCGCCAGGGCCGCATCGCCGCCGCCGTGCCTTCCAGCCTGATGGTGCGCAAGGCCGTGGCGGCCGGCATCGGCGTCGGGGAAATGCCGCTGTGGATGGGGGAGCGCGAGGGGCTCGTCCGCCTCTGGCCGGACCGCCGGCGCGCGCACGACTACGACGTGTGGATGGTGATGCATCCGGATCTGCAGCGCACGGCAAGGGTGCGGGCGGCGGCGGAGTTCCTGTCGGAGGCGGTGCAAGGAATGGATGGGAGGGGTGTCTGACCCGAGGCCTGCGCCTGCTGCAGACGGCTCCCACGGGTATTGCCCCCGTGTCCTCACCTCTCTTTACTCCTAAGCTCCAGTCTCCATCCCATCCACTTTCGGAGACTCTCGAATGCGCTTGCGCACCTGGCTCACCGCCGCCGCCGCCCTGGCCTGCACCTCCCTGGCCGCCCTGGCCCAGCCCGCCTTTCCCTCCAAACCCATCCGCGTCGTGGTCGGCTTCCCGGCCGGCGGCCCGCTGGACCAGCACGCACGGCTGCTGACCGACAAGCTGCAGGCGGTGCTGGGCCAGCCCGTCGTGGTGGATTACAAGGCCGGCGCGGGCGGCACGGTGGGCGCTCAGGACGTGATGAAGGCGCCGCCGGATGGCCACACGCTGATGCTGGCCAACACGGGCGTGATGGTCATCAACCCGGCGCTCTACAGCAAGCTGCCGTACGCCACGCTCAAGGATTTCACGCCGATCGCGCGCACGGCGATGCAGCCGCTGGCGCTGCTGGTGAACCCGAAGCTGCCGGCGCAGAACCTGCAGGAGTTCATCGCGTATGCCAAGGCGCGGCCGGGGCAGGTGAATTTCGGGTCGGCGGGCAACGGGGGCATCAGCCATCTGGTGCCGGAGATGTTCAAGACGGCGACGGGGCTGTTCATGGTGCACATCCCGTACCGCGGCAGCGCGCCGGCCTTCACCGACCTGATGGGCGGGCAGGTGCAGTTCATGGCCGAGAGCATTCCGCAGGCCGCGGCGTACCACAAGCAGGGCAAGGTGCGCGCGCTGGCCGTCACCAGCCGCGAGCGCAATCCGGCGCTGCCCGACGTGCCGACGGCGATCGAGAGCGGGCTGAAGAACTTCGAGGTGGTGGGCTTCTACGGCTTCCTGGCGCCGGCCGGCACGCCGAAGGACGTGGTGGCGAAGCTCAGCGATGCGTTCGGCCAGGTCATGCAGTCGCCCGAGGTGAAGAACCGCATGGTGGCGCAGGGCGCCGACCCTGCCTTCCTGGGCGCCGATGCGTTCGCCAGCTTCCTGGCGGCGGAGATGCCGCGCTGGGCGACGGCGGTGCAGCAGTCCGGCGCCAAGCTGGATTGACTAGGCAGCGTTCGGCGCGGGGCCGCCTGCCGGTCCTTTGGGCTGCGGAGGGGCCACGGTGAGCGCATCCACCGGGTCGCTCGGCGCGCTGTGGCGCGGCGCCATGGGCGTGGTCGTCGTCGTGGGCGGCGAGAGGGCCAGGCCGGCCTGCCGCAGCGTCTCCAGGATGGAGAACAGCAGGTCGCTCTTCACGCCGCCCGTGTTGCGCGGGTTGACCACATGGCCGATGGCGAGGAAGGTGAGGGTGCCGTCCACGATGCCTTCGAGCTGGACGATGGGCGCGGGCGTGTCGAGCACGTCCGGGTGCGAGGTGAAGGCATCGAGGATCAGTTGCCGCATGCGCTGCGCGTCGGTGTCGAGCGGTGCCGGCAGGCGCAGCAGCACGCGGCCCTGGGCGCCGCCCCAGGTCATGTTGCGCACGGTCTTGGTGATGAATTCCGAGTTGGGCACGATCACGGTGGAATGGTCGCCGAGCTGGATCTCGGTGGCGCGCACGTTGATGCGGCGGATGTCGCCCTCGGTGTCGCCGAGCTTGACCCAGTCGCCCACCTTCACCGGGCGTTCGGCCAGCAGGATCAGGCCGGAGATGAAGTTCTGCACGATGGCCTGCAGCCCGAAACCGATGCCCACCGAGAGCGCGCTCGCCACCCAGGCGATGCGCTCCACGCTGATGCCCAGCGCTGCCAGCGCGGCCGCGATCACCATCACGCCGCCGAAGTAGCCGAGCAGGGTGGTGATGGAGCTGCGCATGCCCGGCTCCAGCGTGGTGCTGGGGAAGTACCGGTCGCTCAGCCAGCGCTTGATCATGCGGATGCCGAAGAAGCCCGCGGCGATCACGCCCAGCGCCGTCAGCAGCGCCTGCGGCGCCAGCGAGAAGTTGCCCAGGTTCAGCCCCTGGTCGAGCGCGCTGCCGCGGCGGAACAGCTCGTCCGGCCCGGTGCCGAAGGGCGCCAGCAGGGCGATGACCAGGTAGAAGAACAGCACGACGCGCAGCGCGCCGGAGACGATCACCGCGGCCTGGTCGAGCAGGCGCGGGTCGATGCCCATGCCGGTGTGAAGGCGCTGCCCGAAGCCGCTGCGCGACGACAGCACGGCGTCGCTGACGTCGTCCACGAGCTGGTAGAGCAGGTAGGCGGTGGCGAAGACGACGCCGCTCCAGACCATCTGGCGGGCGAGGGCCCCGGCCAGGGCGATGTAGCCGAACGCCACCAGCAGCACCACGGCGAGCGAGGCGATGCCCGCCAGCGCGACCAGCAAACCCACCCAGAGCGGGCGGGCCGGCGGCGGTGCGGGCGCCGCGGGGGCGTCGCCCTGGCCGTCCGCTGCGTCCGCGGCCGGGGCGTGGGGGGCGGCGGCCGGGGCGTTGAGCTGGCGCACGGCCGCGGCGACGATGGCCGCCACGAGCAGGGCGAAGCAGGCCTGGGCGGTCACGTCCGCGGCCAGGCTCGCGCTCACGGCGGCGTTGATCTCGGTCACGATGCCGCCGAGGGCCGCGATGATGGCGATGCACCACGGATAGGGGCTCAGCCGGCGCGCGAGGTCGTCGGGCAGCGAGGGCAGGCGCCAGGTACTGCGCTTGCGCGACAGCAGCGCATGCCCCAGGCCGATGGTGAAGGCCGCGAACACCGCGAGGCCGACGGCGGTATGGCCCAGGTCCTGCAGCCGCTCGCCGAGGTTGTCCCCGGTATCGAGGCCGCTCAGCAGCCACTGCGCCGCCAGGCCGGTGAAGACCACGTTCGCCAGCACCGACGCGGTGGCGAGCAGGGAACGCCGCAGGCGGCCGGCGGGCAGCTTGGCGGGCGCGATGCGCACCAGCAGGCGCTCGCCGGCCCAGTTGCCGCCCACCAGCAGCACCAGCGCTCCGAGCAGGCTGATGAGGAAGGCGCGGCGCCGTTCGGGCTCCAGCGCGCGCCGCACGGCCTGGCGGGTCTCGATGGCGAGCACCGAGAGGCGCTGGGTGTCGGTGGCCCAGGCGGCGCGCACGTTGCGCCAGAAGGCGGCGCCCAGGGGTGAATCGGCCCGCGCGGTGAGTTCGGCCTGGAACTGCTGCCGGCGCTGGCGAAGCAGGTCGGCGCCGAGCTGTTCGGCATCGACGGCGATCAGCCGGGCCAGCTTGAGGTCGGCATCCACCGTGCCCCGCTGCTTGGCCAGGGCGCTGCGCTGCTGGGCGACGTCCGGGGCATCGGCGGGGGCGCCTTTCTCGGGCGCGGGGCCGAGGCCCGCGAGCCGGCTGTCGAGGTCGGCCAGTTCGTTCGTGCGGCGGGCCACCACCTGTTCGGCCGTGGTGCCGACGGCATAGGCTTCGTTGACGAGCCGGCGGCCGTCGTCGTCTTCGCCGAGCTTGCGCGGAATCGCTTCGAGGCGCTTGCGCAGGTCGTCCACGGAGGGCAGCGGCACGTCGGGATCGTCCGCGGCCGCGGCAGCGGCTGCGGCGGCCGATGCCGCGGCAGCACGCGAGGCGGCGGCGCTGGCGCCGGCCGCCGGGGCCGAGGCGCTGCCCTGCGGCGGCGCGGCCCATGCCGGTGTGGCGGCGAGCGGCCCGATCAGCAGCAGCCACAGTGCGGTCAGCAGGAGCGCGGTGCCGGCGCCGTGCGCGAAGGGGCGCCGAAGGCCCTGGAAGGCGCGCCGCAGAAGGCACGCACGGCGATGAAGAGGAATGGTCGAGTCCATGGCAGGACCCGGAAGGGTATCACCGCGCGGCCAGCGCTCGCATCGGCGGGGCGGCGGGCGGGTGGTCCCCCGGTGCGGGATCGCGCGGCAGGCGGAAGACGGCCACCGCATCCACCAGGCTCTGCGCCTGGCGGCGCATGTGGCTGGCGGCGGCGGCCATTTCTTCCACCAGCGCAGCGTTCTGCTGGGTGGTCTGGTCGATGCTCCCGACGGCGCTGCTGATCTGCGCCACGCCGGTGCTCTGCTCGCCGCTGGCGGCGGTGATGTCGCTGACGATGCCGGCGACGCCGCGGATGGCGCCGACGATCTCGCCCATCGTGCTGCCGGCGGCATCCACCAGCGCGGTGCCGCTCTGCACGCGGCCCACGCTGTCGCCGATCAGCGCCTTGATCTCGCGGGCCGCCTCGGCGCTGCGTCCCGCCAGGCTGCGCACCTCGCTGGCCACCACCGCGAAGCCGCGGCCCTGGTCGCCCGCGCGGGCGGCCTCGACGGCGGCATTCAGTGCCAGGATGTTGGTCTGGAAGGCGATGGAGTCGATCACGCCGATGATGTCGGCGATCTTCTGCGAACTGTGCTGTATGCCCTGCATGGTATGGACCACGTCGGCCACCACGGCACCGCCGCGCACCGCCACGTCGCTCGCGGCCTGCGCCAGCCGGTGGGCCTGCACCGCATGCTCGGCATTCTGGCTGACCTTGCCGCTCAGCTGGCCCGTGGCCGCCGCCGTCTGCTGCAGTGCGGCGGCCTGCTGTTCCGTGCGGTCGCTCAGGTCCTGGTTGCCCTGCGCGATTTCGGCACTGGCCGTGAGCACGCGCTCCGAGGTCTGCCGCACGCTGTCCACCACGGCGCACAGGCTCGCCTGCATGCTGGCCAGCGACCGCATCACGGTGGCCACTTCGTCCAGGCCCCGCACGTCGATGGGCAGCGTGAGGTCGCCCCGCGCCACCGCGTCGGCCACCAGGGCCGCGCGCCGCAGGGAGCGGGCGATGCCGCGGACCAGCGCCAGGCCGAAGAGCGCCGCCAGCAGCACGCCGGCCGCGATCGCTCCCCCGAGAACGGCGCGCAGGGTGTCGTAACGGGCCACCGCTCCGGCATAGTCCTGTTCCGCGAGCCGCCGGCTGAGATCCACCGCCGAGGCGATGTTCCTGTCCAGCGGTTCGTAGAGCGCATCGAACTTGCGCACCGCCAGCACGCGGACGGCGGCGATGTCGGAGTCCTTCAGGGCGGAGAGGGCCGGGCCCAGGCCTTCCTGCATGATCTTCTGGCGCTGCTCGCCCAACCGCTGCACGGACGCGTGCAGCTCCGGCTCCAGCGGCAGTGCCTGGATCCGGGTCCAGAGCTGGTCGGAGCGGAGAACGTTCTCCCGCGCCTCCCGGAGCGCCTGCTCGACTTTTTCGGGGGCGGGCGAGAGCAGGGCGCCCGACACGAGCTGCCGGTTGCGCGCCGTCAGGTAGCGCAGGTCGTTGATCGCGATCTGCGCCGTCAGCCGCTCCCGGTACATCGACTCGAGCGCGTCATTGGTCCGGGCGATGCCCAGCAGGCCGACCGCCCCCACCGCCACCAGCAGCGCCGACAACCCGCCCAGCAGCCACAGCAGCCGCGTGGAAATCTTGAAATTCCGCATAACCTCGCCCCCTGGTCCATCTTGTAAGTGGATGTGACATTTCGCCCAGCGGGAGCGATTGTGTCCTCGGGAGCGGCCGGGAATGGCGTCGATGGGTGCCCTGTCCGGGTAAACGGGGGTGTGTTTTTCGGCGCGATGCGATCGTGATTTCGGTATGCCTGCACGCAGCGCAGGCGGCCCTAATCCATCGCCGGGCTGAACCGGTCCACCCGGTCGGTGATGATGCCGTCGGTGCCGAGGTCGATCAGGCGCTGCGCGGCCCATTCGTCGTTCACCGTGTAGCTGAGCGCCCGCAGGCCGGCGGCCTGCACCGCGGCGACGTGTTCGGCCGTCCAGAGCGCATGGTTGCAGACCACGGCCGCGCAGCCCAGCTGGCGGGCGGTGTCGAGCCAGCCGTCCGGCAGGCTGTCGAGCAGCAGGCCGCGCGGCAGCAGCGGCGCCGCGTCGCGCGCACCGGTGAGGGCCGCGACCTTGAACGAGGTGAGCAGCGGCGGCACCGCGGCCTGGTGCCACAGGCGCGCGGCGAGCGACGCCACGGCACGGCCGGTCTCCTCTTCGGTGCCCGGCGTGGGCTTGATCTCGATGTTCAGCAGGTAGCCGTTGGCGAGGCAGAAGCGCGCGGCGTTCTCCAGCGTGGGCAGCGGCTCGCCGGCCCATTCGCGGGAGTGCCAGCCGCCCGCATCGAGCTGCGACAGCTCGCTCCACGGGCGCTCGCCGGCCGTGCCGCGGCCGGAGGTGGTGCGGTCGAGCGTGCTGTCGTGCAGGAGGAAGGGCACGCCGTCGCTGCTCAGCTTGGCGTCGCATTCGAACATGCGAAAGCCGTGGTGCGCGCCCAGGCGGAAGGCCGCCAGGGTGTTCTCGGGCGCGAGCTTGCCGGCGCCGCGGTGCGCGATCCAGCGCGGATAGGGCCAGGCGGATGCGGATGTGGACGCGGATGCGGACGTGTCAGGGGAGGGTGCTGTCATGGCGGTGGTCGGGGGAGGGTTCACGGGGCTCCCCGAATTTGAGCAGGTTGCCGTGCGGATCGATGACGTACAGCTCGCGCATGCCCCAGGCGCGCTCCACCGGCGCCTCGGACGCCAGGCTGCGGCGCGTGAATTCGGCATGCAGCGCGCGCACGTCGCCGCGCAGGTAGCAGGAGGTGTTCTCGGCGATGCGGCGCTCGCCGCAGAGCCAGAAGTGCAGCTCGCAGCCGTCGCGTGCGGCGATCAGGTAGTCGGCCGTGCGCAGGGCGATGGCGAAGCCCAGGCGGTCCGCGTAGAACGCGGCGCTCTCGTCCAGGTCGAGCGACGCCAGCACAGGGACGGTGGCGCGCAGCAGCGCGGCGGCTGCCCCAGGTTCGGGCAGGGACGTGGACCCGGACGCAGGCGCCGACATGCGCGCGCGGATCAGAGCCGCTTGCCGCTGGCCGCGTCAAACCAGTGCAGGCGCGATTCGCGCGGGGCGACGCGCAGGATCTGGTCGGGCTGCGGATGGTGCGCGCCTTCCTCGATGCGCACGATGACCCCCTCGTCGCCGTTGCCGGACTGCAGGCGGCCGTAGACCAGGCGCTCGGCGCCCAGCAGTTCCACGGTTTCCACGCGCAGCTCCCAGCCGGTGTCGGCGATGTCGAGGTGCTCCGGCCGGATGCCGAGCACGGTGCCCTGGCGGCCGCCCGGCGCGTTCTTCAGCAGGTTCATGGGCGGCGAGCCGATGAAGCTGGCGACGAAGGTGGAGGCGGGCGTGTGGTAGACCTCTTCGGGCGTGCCGAACTGCTCCATCACGCCGCCGTTCATCACGATCATGCGCTGCGCGAGCGTCATGGCCTCGACCTGGTCGTGCGTGACGAACAGGCTGGTGATGCCGAGTTCGCGGTGCAGCTTCTGGATCTCCAGGCGGGTCTGCGCGCGCAGCTTGGCGTCGAGGTTGGAGAGCGGCTCGTCGAACAGGAACACCTGGGGCTGGCGCACGATCGCGCGGCCCATGGCGACGCGCTGGCGCTGGCCGCCGGAGAGCTCGCGCGGCTTGCGTTCGAGCAGGTGGCCGAGTTCGAGGATCTTCGCCGCCTTGTCCACGCGGGCGCGGATCTCGTCCTTCGGCACCTTGGCGATCTTCAGGCCATAGGCCATGTTCTCGAAGTTCGTCATGTGCGGATAGAGCGCGTAGTTCTGGAACACCATCGCGATGTCGCGCTGGGCCGGCTCCAGGTCGTTGACCACGCGGCCGCCGATGTCGATCTCGCCGCCGGAAATCTCTTCCAGGCCGGCGACCATGCGCAGCAGGGTCGATTTGCCGCAGCCCGAGGGGCCGACGATGACGATGAACTCGCCGTCCTGGATTTCGGCGTTCACGCCGTGGATGACCTGGTTGGCCTTGGGGCCGTGGCCGTAGCGCTTGATGACGTTGCGCAGGGAAAGGGATGCCATAGTGCGGAGGAATCGGTTAGCGGGTGGCGAAATGGGCGCGGAGCGGGCGGGGGGGGAGTGCGGAGACGGGCGATGCGCCCGCTTATTTCTCGGTGTCCACCAGGCCCTTCACGAACCATTTCTGCATCAGGATCACCACGAAGGCGGGCGGCAGCATCGCGAGGATGGCGGTGGCCATGACGATGTTCCATTCGTTCTGGCCGTCGCCCCCGGCGATCATGCGCTTGATGCCGATCACCACCGGGTACATGTCTTCGCTGGTGGTCGCCAGCAGCGGCCAGAGGTACTGGTTCCAGCCGTAGATGAACTGGATCACGAACAGCGCGGCGATGGAGGTGCGCGAGAGCGGCACCAGCACGTCCTTGAAGAAGCGCAGCGGGCCGGCGCCGTCGATGCGCGCGGCCTCCACGAGTTCGTCGGGCACCGTCAGGAAGAACTGCCGGAACAGGAACGTGGCAGTGGCCGAGGCGATCAGCGGCACCGTGAGGCCCGCGTAGCTGTTGAGCATGCCCAGATCGGACACCACCTGGTAGGTCGGCCCGATGCGCACTTCCACCGGCAGCATCAGCGTGACGAAGATCAGCCAGAAGCACAGGCCCTTGAAGGGGAAGCGGAAGTACACGATGGCGAAGGCCGACATCAGCGAGATGGCGATCTTGCCGAAGGTGATGACCATGGCCGAGACGAAGCTCACCCACATCATGCGCGCCACGGGGGCGGTGGAGCCCGCGCCCTGGTCGCGGCCGAACAGCGCGGCGGAGTAGGTCTCCCAGAAGTGCCCGCCCGGCAGCAGCGGCATGGGCGCCTGCACGATCTCCTGGGCGGTGTGGGTGGATGCCACGAAGGCGAGGTAGAGCGGGAACGCCACGATGGCGACCCCCAGGACCATGATGAAGTGCGCGAGCAGGCCGCGCGTGAGGCTGCGTTCTACCATCTCAGTATTGAACCTTTTTCTCGACGTAGCGGAACTGCACGACGGTGAGCGCCACCACGATGAGCATCAGCACCACCGACTGCGCGGCCGAGCCGCCCAGGTCCATGGCCTTGAAGCCGTCGTAGTAGACCTTGTAGACCAGGATGGCCGTGTCCTTGCCGGGGCCGCCCTGGGTGGCGGCGTCCACGATGGCGAAGGTGTCGAAGAACGCGTACACCACGTTGATCACCAGCAGGAAGAACGTGGTGGGCGAGAGCAGCGGGAACTGCACGCTCCAGAACCGGCGCCAGGGCCCGGCGCCGTCGATGGCCGCGGCCTCGATCAGCGATTTCGGGATGGACTGCAGGCCGGCCAGGAAGAACAGGAAGTTGTAGGAGATCTGCTTCCACACGGAGGCCATCACGATCAGCGCCATGGCCTGGCCCGAGTTGAGCAGGTGGTTCCAGTCGATGCCGAACGTGCCGAGCGCGTACGACACCACGCCGAGCGACGGCGAGAACATGAAGACCCACAGCACGGCCGCCACGGCGGGCGCCACGGCGTAGGGCAGGATCAGCATGGTCTTGTAGAACATCGCACCCTTGGCGATGCGGTCGGCGAACACCGCCAGCAGCAGCGACAGCACGATGCCCGAACCGGCCACGAGCACCGAGAACATCGCCGTCGTCTTGAACGACTCGATGTAGCCCGGATCATCGAACAGGCGCTTGAAGTTCTCCAGCCCCACCCATTCCGTGGAGGTGCCGAAGGCGTCCTGCATCTGCATCGACTGCACGAGCGCCTGGCTGGCCGGCCAGAAGAAGAAGACCAGGATGATCGCCATCTGCGGGGCGATGAGCAGCCAGGGCAGCCAGGTGGATTGGAATCGGACGCGTTTTTCCATGGGGATGCGCGGGTTCCTGGTCGTGCGCCTTCAGGGGCGCACCGCAGGGGGTGAAAAGGAAGAAAAAACCCTCCCCGCTCAGCGGGG
Source organism: Acidovorax sp. PRC11 (assembly GCF_031844105.1). Classification (NCBI taxonomy): domain Bacteria; kingdom Pseudomonadati; phylum Pseudomonadota; class Betaproteobacteria; order Burkholderiales; family Comamonadaceae; genus Acidovorax; species Acidovorax sp. PRC11. Next base: position 224,073 of record NZ_JAUZUQ010000004.1, read on the forward strand.
AGGGCCGGGTGCCAGGGGTGGGGGCCGGCCGGGCCGGCCCGCGCGATCAGCCCTTGTTGGCCTTCTGGAAGCGCTCCAGCTGTTCGTTGCCGCGCTTCACGATGGCTTCGAGCGCCTCCTTGGCGGTCTTCTTGCCGGACCAGACCTGTTCGAGTTCCTCGTCCTCGATGGCGCGGATCTGCACGTAGTTGCCCAGGCGGATGCCGCGGCTCTTGTCGGTCACCTTGCGGATCATCTGCGTCACGGCGACGTCGGTGCCCGGGTGCTCCTTGTAGAAGCCGGACTTCTCGGTCAGCTCGTAGGCGGCCGTCGTCACGGGCAGGTAGCCGGTGCGCTTGTGGCTGGCCGACTGCACTTCGGGCGTCGAGATGAACTTGAAGAACTCGGCCACCCCCTTGTACTCGGCGGGCTTCTTGCCGGCCATCACCCAGAGGCTGGCGCCGCCGATGACGGTGTTCTGCGGCGCGCCCTGCACGTCCGGGTAGTAGGGCAGGGGCGCGAGGCCGTAGGCGAACTTGGCGTTCTTGGCCACGTTGCCGTAGAAGCCCGACGACGTGTTGATCATCGCGCACTCGCCGGAGACGAAGCTCGCCTCGGGCACGTTGCCTCGGCCCTTGTAGACGAACAGGCCCTGCTTGGCCATGTTGGCCAGGTTCTCGATGTGGCGCACGTGCAGGGGCGAATCGACCTTCAGGCGCGCGTCGAGGCCCTGCAGGCCGTTGGCCTTGCTCGCGAACTCGACGTTGTGCCAGGCCGAGAAGCTCTCGACCTGCGTCCAGTTCTGCCAGGCCGTGGTGAACGGGCACTTGTGCCCGGAGGCCTTGAGCTTGGCGGCCGCGTTGACCACTTCGGGCCAGGTGGCGGGCGCCTTGTCGGTGGGCAGGCCGGCGGCCTTGAAGGCGTCCTTGTTGAAGTAGAAGATGGTGGTGGAGCTGTTGAACGGGAAGCTCAGCATCTGGCCGTTGGGGGCCGTGTAGTAACCGGCCACGGCGGGGATGTAGGCCTTGGGATCGAACGGCGCGCCGGCGTCCTGCATCACCTTGCCCACGGGCACGATCGCGCCCTTGCTGGCCATCATCGTGGCGGTGCCCACTTCGAACACCTGCAGGATGTGCGGCGCGTTGCCGGCGCGGAAGGCGGCGATGGAGGCGGTCATGGACTCGTCGTAGGTGCCCTTGTAGGTGGGCACGATCTTGTAGTCCTTCTGGCTCTCGTTGAACTGCTTGGCCAGGTCGTTGACCCATTCGCCGTTCACGGCCGTCATGGAATGCCACCACTGGATCTCGGTCTGGGCCTGGGCGGAAGCGCAAGCGGAAGCGGCGATGGCGGCGGCCAGCGCCAGGTGCTTGAATCGCATGGGGAAAACTCCTCAAAGAATGGCGGAATGAAACGGCGCATGTTATGCACCGTTCATGTCATCGGCATGTCGTTGTCGCATACAACGGCCATTCCGCAGATCGGTAACTTCCCGGGACGGGAGGTCGTGTGTGGCGGAATTGTGTCCGTTTTGTGACGAAATCTTGTGAATGTGCGTCACGCCGGTGACGCACATTCCGCATGCCGGATCGGAGAACCCGCCAAGTGCAGGGTTTTTTCCCATTGCACAATGGAATGCGATCTGCGTCGCGCAGGCGTTCGCGGGCCCCTTCCGCTCATCCTTTCCTTTTCCTCCTCGCCAATCCATGACCAAGACGACATCGCTGGACAAGAGCAAGATCAAGTTCCTCCTGCTGGAGGGCGTGCACCCTTCCGCCCTCGACGTGCTGCGCGGAGCGGGCTACACGCAGATCGAGACCCTGCCGGGCGCGCTGGACGGCGAGGAGCTCAAGCGCCGGATCGCGGACGTGCATTTCCTGGGCATCCGCTCGCGCACCCAGCTGACGGCGGACGTGTTCGCGCATGCGCACAAGCTGGTGGCCGTGGGGGCCTTCTGCATCGGCACCAACCAGATCGATCTGGACGCGGCGCGCGAGCGCGGCATCGCGGTGTTCAATGCGCCGTACTCCAACACCCGCTCGGTGGCGGAACTGGTGCTGGCCGAGGCCATCCTGCTGCTGCGCGGCGTGCCCGAGAAGAATGCCGTGGCGCACCGCGGCGGCTGGCTCAAGAGCGCGGAGAACGCCTACGAGATCCGCGGCAAGACGCTGGGCATCGTGGGCTACGGCTCGATCGGCACGCAGCTGTCGGTGCTGGCCGAGGCGCTGGGCATGCACGTGGTGTTCCACGACGTGGTCAGCAAGCTGCCGCTGGGCAACGCCCGCCAGGCGCCCTCGCTGCAGGCGCTGCTCGCGCAGAGCGACATCGTGACCCTGCACGTGCCCGAGCTGCCCTCCACGCAGTGGATGATCGGGCCCGACGAGATCGCGGGCATGAAGCCGGGTGCGATCCTGATCAACGCGGCGCGCGGCACCGTGGTGCGCATCGAGGCCCTGGCCGACGCGATCCGCGACAAGCGCCTGCTGGGCGCGGCCATCGACGTGTTCCCGGTGGAGCCGCGCAGCAACAAGGACGAATTCACCTCGCCGCTGCGCGGGCTGGACAACGTCATCCTCACGCCGCACATCGGTGGCTCCACGATGGAGGCGCAGGCCAACATCGGGCTGGAGGTGGCCGAGAAGCTCGTGAAGTACAGCGACAACGGCACCTCGACCTCGTCGGTGAACTTCCCCGAGGTGGCGCTGCCGGCGCACCCGGGCAAGCACCGCATCCTGCACATCCACCGCAACGTGCCGGGCGTGCTGTCGGCCATCAACCAGGTGTTCGCCGACAACCAGATCAACATCGCCGCCCAGTACCTGCAGACCAACGAAAAGGTGGGCTACGTGGTGATCGACATCGATGCCCAGTCGTCGGAGCTGGCGCAGGACAAGCTCGCCACCGTGCCGGGCACGATCCGCAGCCGCGTGCTGTTCTGAGCGGGCGCCCGGCCGCCGCGGCGGCCGCAGCCGCGGCGCGGGCAGGGCCGGAGGCGGGCCGCCCCGGCAGGCGGCGGGGCGCTGGCGTAAAATCGCCGGCCCCGAGGCACGAGGGGCGCGCCGCCTGCGCCCGACCCAGGTCCACCCCATGAATGTTCCGATAGCGCTGGCCGCCCTGCAGGCCCAGTCCGCCGAGCCCACCCGCCTGCGCGAGATTCCCTACAACTACACCTCGTTTTCCGACCGGGAAATCGTCATCCGGCTGCTGGGCTCCGCCTCCTGGGATGTGCTGGACCAGCTGCGCCGCGAGCGCCGCACCGGCCGCTCGGCGCGCATGCTCTACGAGGTGCTGGGCGACATCTGGGTCGTGCAGCGCAACCCCTACCTGCAGGATGACCTGCTGGACAACCCCGACCGCCGCAAGGCGCTGGTGGATGCGCTGCAGCACCGGCTCGCCGAGATCGGCAAGCGCCGCACCCCGGGCGAAGACGAGGAGCGCGACCGCCTGGTGGGCCAGCTGGTGGAGTCCGCCCGCCGCGCCATCGCCGAATTCGACGCCACCTTCGTGGAGGCCGCGCAGCTGCGCCGCCAGGTGCAGAAGCGCCTGGGCCGCCACACGGCCAAGGACAACATCAAGTTCGACGGCCTCTCGCGCGTCTCGCACGTGACGGACGCGACCGACTGGCGCGTCGAATACCCGTTCGTGGTGCTCACGCCCGACACCGAGGCCGAGATGGCCGCGCTGGTGAAGGCCTGCATCGAGCTGGAACTCACCATCATCCCGCGCGGGGGCGGCACCGGCTACACCGGCGGCGCGATCCCGCTCACGTGGCGCAGTGCCGTCATCAACACCGAGAAGCTCGAAGCCATGACGGAGGTGGAGATGCGCCGCCTGCCGGGCATGGACCGCGAGGTGGGCACCATCTGGACCGAGGCCGGCGTGGTCACCCAGCGCGTGGCCGACGCGGCCGAGCGCGCGGGCTTCGTCTTTGCCGTGGATCCGACCAGCGCCGAGGCTTCGTGCATCGGCGGCAACATCGCCATGAACGCGGGCGGCAAGAAGGCCGTGCTCTGGGGCACGGCGCTGGACAACCTGGTCAGCTGGCGCATGGTGACGCCCGATGCGCAGTGGCTGGAGGTCACGCGCCTGGACCACAACATGGGCAAGATCCACGACGTGGAGACGGCCACCTTCGAGCTGCAGTACTTCGAGGCCGACGGCAGGACGCCGATCCGCACCGAACGGCTGGCCATTCCCGGCCGCACCTTCCGCAAGGAGGGCCTGGGCAAGGACGTGACGGACAAGTTCCTCTCCGGCCTGCCTGGCATCCAGAAGGAAGGCTGCGACGGCCTCATCACCAGCGCGCGCTGGGTGGTGCACCGCATGCCGGCGCACACGCGCACCGTGTGCCTGGAGTTCTTCGGCAACGCCAAGGACGCCGTGCCCTCGATCGTCGAGATCAAGGACTTCATGTTCGCCGAGCAGAAGCGCTCGGGCGTGCTGCTGGCCGGTCTGGAACACCTGGACGACCGTTATCTGAAGGCCGTGGGCTACGCCACCAAGAGCAAGAAGCACGGCGGCGGCCTGCCCAAGATGGTGCTGTTCGGCGACATCGCGGGCGACGATGCCGACGCCGTGGCGCGCGTGACCAGCGAAGTGGTGCGCATCGCCAATTCGCGCGCGGGCGAGGGCTTCATCGCCATCAGCCCCGAGGCGCGCAAGAAGTTCTGGCTGGACCGCAAGCGCACGGCCGCCATCAGCCGCCACACCAACGCCTTCAAGATCAACGAAGACGTGGTGATCCCGCTGCCGCGCATGGCCGAATACACCGACGGCATCGAGCGCATCAACATCGAGCTGTCGCTGCGCAACAAGCTCAAGCTGTGCGACGCGCTGGAGGAATTCCTGCTGCGCGGCAACCTGCCGCTGGGCCGCCAGGACGATGCGCACGAGATCCCTTCCGCCGAACTGCTGGAAGACCGCGTGGCCCAGGCCGTGGCGCTGGTGGGCGGAGTGCGCGACCTGTGGGCCGGCTGGCTGCAGGACGTGGCCGCGCTGTTCCCGCAGCTGCAGGACCACACGCTGCGCGCGAGCTGGAAGACGCAGCTGCGCGAGCCGCTCTCGAAGATCTTCCCCGGAGCGTCCTTCCAGCCCATCATGGACGAGATGCAGGCCATCCACCAGCGCGTGCTCAAGGGCCGCGTGTGGGTGGCGCTGCACATGCACGCGGGCGACGGCAACGTGCACACCAACATCCCCGTCAACAGCGACGACTACGACATGCTGCAGACGGCGCACGAGGCGGTCGAGCGCATCATGGTGCTGGCGCGCAGCCTGGACGGCGTGATCTCCGGCGAGCACGGCATCGGCATCACCAAGCTGGAGTTCCTGACCGACGAGGAGCTGCGACCGTTCGCCGACTACAAGCAGCGCGTGGACCCGCAGGGCCGCTTCAACAAGGGCAAGCTGCTGCGCCACCAGGAGCCGCCGGTGCCGCCGGGGCAGGGCGCGCGCGCCGACGCGGCCGTGCATGCGCGCCGCTCGCTGATGTTCGCGGACCTGACCAATGCGTACACGCCGAGCTTCGGCCTGATGGGGCACGAATCGCTCATCATGCAGCAGAGCGACATCGGTGCCATCGCCGATTCGGTCAAGGACTGCCTGCGCTGCGGCAAGTGCAAACCGGTGTGCGCCACCCACGTGCCGCGCGCCAGCCTGCTCTACAGCCCGCGCAACAAGATCCTGGCGACCTCGCTGCTGGTCGAGGCCTTCCTGTACGAGGAGCAGACGCGCCGCGGCGTGTCGATCAAGCACTGGCAGGAGTTCGAGGACGTGGCCGACCACTGCACCGTCTGCCACAAGTGCTACACGCCGTGTCCGGTGAAGATCGACTTCGGCGACGTGACGATGAACATGCGCAACCTGCTGCGCAAGATGGGCAAGAAGAGCTTCCGGCCCGGCAACAAGCTGGCCATGGCGATGCTGAACGCCACCAATCCCGACACCATCAAGCTGATGCGTTCGGCGATGGTGGACGTGGGCTTCAAGGCGCAGCGCGCGGTGGTCGATCTGGCGCGCGCCGTGGGCCGGCGCCAGACCGCGCACCCGCCGGCCACGGTGGGCACCGCGCCCATCAAGGAACAGGTGATCCACTTCGTCAACAAGAAGCTGCCGGGCGGGCTGCCGAAGAAGACGGCGCGCGCGCTGCTGGACATCGAGGACAAGAACTACGTGCCCATCATCCGCAACCCGGCCGCCACCACGGCCGAGACGGAGGCGGTGTTCTACTTCCCCGGCTGCGGATCGGAGCGCCTGTTCAGCCAGGTGGGCCTCGCCACCCAGGCGATGCTCTGGCATGCGGGCGTGCAGACCGTGCTGCCGCCGGGGTACCTGTGCTGCGGCTATCCGCAGCGCGGCAGCGGCCAGTTCGACAAGGCCGAGAAGATGATCACCGACAACCGGGTGCTCTTCCACCGCGTGGCGAACACGCTGAACTACCTGGATATCAAGACCGTGGTGGTGAGCTGCGGCACCTGCTACGACCAGCTGCAGGGCTACCAGTTCGACAAGATCTTCCCGGGCTGCCGCATCATCGACATCCATGAATACCTGCTGGAAAAGGGAATCACCCTGGGTGATTCCCTTTCGGCGGACGCCGCAGGCGGCAGCCAAAAGGGCCGTGCCTACCTCTACCACGAGCCCTGCCACAACCCGATGAAGCTGCAGGACTCGGTGAAGACCGTGAAGGCGCTCGTCGGCCCGCAGGTGACCAAGAGCGACCGCTGCTGCGGCGAATCCGGCACGCTGGGCGTGACGCGGCCCGACATCTCCACGCAGGTGCGCTTCCGCAAGGAGGAGGAGATCCGCAAGGGCGAGGCCGCGCTGCGCGCGAGCGGCGCCGTGGGCGCGCAGGACAACGTGAAGATCCTCACCAGCTGCCCGAGCTGCCTGCAGGGCCTGAACCGCTACCAGGACGACCTGCAGAACGGCCTGCTCGAAGCCGACTACATCGTCGTCGAGATGGCGCGCGAAATCCTGGGCGAGAACTGGATGCCCGAGTACGTGCAGCGCGCCAACGCGGGCGGCATCGAGCGGGTGCTGGTCTGATGGCCCCGGCCTGCCCGCTCTGCGGCGGCGACGGCGGCACGCTGGTCTGGCGCGGGCCGCGCATGCGCGTGGTGCATGCCGCCGAGGAAGCCGAGCGCGGCTTCCCGGGCTTCTACCGCGTCATCTGGAATGCGCACGTGCCGGAGTTCTCGGATTTGGCCGAAGCCGACCGCGCGCACTGCATGGCGGCCGTGGCCGTGGTGGAGCAGGTCCTGCGCGAGCAGCTGCAGCCCGCGAAGATCAACCTCGCGGCCCTGGGCAACATGGTGCCGCACCTGCACTGGCACGTGATCGCCCGCTTCGCGTGGGACAGCCATTTCCCGGCGCCCGTCTGGGCGCCGCCCCAGCGCGAGCGCGATCCGGCGCAAGAGGCCGCCGTGCAGGCGCGCGGCGAATCCGTCGCGCGGCGGCTGCGCGAGCGCCTGGACCAGGCCGGCCTGGGCTGAGTCCACGCGCCGGGAGAGGGCACCGTCCGGGGCCGGGGCCGGGGCCCGGCCGCCGGTCAGTCCGCCGCGGTCACGCGGTTGCGCCCCGCATCCTTGCTGGCATACAGCGCGCGGTCGGCGCGGGCGATCGCGGCTTCGAGCGACTCGCCGCTGCGCAGTTGCGCCACGCCCAGGGACACGCTCGCCGGGATGGCGCCGGCCCCGTGGCCGGCCGGCTGGCGGGCCACGGCGTCGCGCATGCGCTCGGCCACGGCCAGCGCATCGTCCAGGCCGGACGTGGGCATCACCAGCAGGAACTCCTCGCCGCCCCAGCGCGCCAGCAGGTCCTGCGCGCGGCTGTTGCGCGCCAGCAGGTCCGCCACGTGCACCAGCACCCGGTCGCCGGCGTCATGGCCGTGGGAGTCGTTGATGCGCTTGAAGTGGTCGATGTCCGCGATCACCACCGCCGCCGGCTCTCCGGCCTGCCGTGCCTGCGCGATGCGCTCCGCGGCGAGGCTGGCCAGGCGCCGCCGGTTGGACAGTCCCGTGAGCGGATCGGTGGCGGCCTGGTCCTCCAGCCGGCGCTCGGCGCGCAGGACCGATCCGTAGTAGTAGCGGGCCGTGTAGGCCGCCATGGCGAACACCACCGCCACGTTGAACGCATGCATGACGGAAAGCCCGGATGCGTCGAGCGGCGCCTGCGCGCCGTGGCGGCGCGACAGCTCGTACATGCCGATGTAGAAGACGAACAGCGCCAGCAGCAGGACCGGCGTGACCCTGCGGCGCCCCCGGCCCACCACGATGGCGGGAATGAACATCAGCAGGTAGTAGTGGAAGCCGCTGTTCCAGCCGATCAGCCAGGTGCCGAGCGCGGAATGGCCCACCACCTCGGTCCATATCAGCACCAGCGCGGCACCGTTGCGGTGCCGCCGCAGCAGCGCATGGGCCGCCGCGTACAGGGCGATGCTCGCCACGTTGATCCAGGTCAGCAGCGGCGATCCGAGCAGCAGGAAGAGCGGGATGAAGGACGCGTCCACGGCCGCGGCCATCACGGTCACCCGCCGGGTCATCACCCAGAAGGCCTTGCGTGCCAGGCGCCCCTCCCGGACGGATCGGTGCGCGGGGGACGGGGAAGCGTCGGTGCTTGGCATGTGGGCCTGTGTGGGATGGCGGGTGGTGGGACAATTCTCGTCCACGAATGTAAGAGTTGCTACCGCGCGGCCCGCCGCGTGTCGGCAAGACGAGACGAGTAGAGAAGGACTCCCCATGGCAGACCCGCATACGGCCGCCGCCGCAGCGCCGCAATCGCTCACCGTGCATGGCACCTCGCGCGTGCTCGAAATCGCCTTCGAGGACGGCGCGCATTTCCGCATCCCGTTCGAGTTGCTGCGGGTGTACTCGCCCTCCGCGGAGGTGCAGGGCCACGGCCCGGGCCAGGAGGTGCTGCAGACCGGCAAGCGGGACGTGGAGATCACCGCCATCGAACCCGTCGGCCACTACGCGATCAAGCCCGTGTTCTCCGACGGGCACCAGAGCGGCCTGTTCACCTGGCAGTACCTGTACCGGCTCGGGCGGGAGCAGGAGACGCTCTGGCGGCAGTACCTGGAGCGCCTCGCGGCCGCGGGGCTCGACCGCGATGCGGCCATGGCGGCGGGGCGCAGCGGCAGCGGGAGCCCCGGAGGCGCCTGCGGCACCGAATGACCCCATGCTCTAATATTGATAGCGCCTGCACTTTTTTCCACGAGCGCCGGCGCCGGTTTTCCCTTCAGGTTTCGCGTACCCGCCGCGCGACACATGCCCCAACCCTCTGCGGGGTTGTCGCCATCTGCGCGGCCCCGCGCTCTTAGCATGCCCACCATGAGCACCACCCATTTCGGTTTCCAGTCGGTCGATGAGAAGGACAAGGCCCGCCGCGTGCGCGGCGTGTTCGATTCCGTGGCCTCGAAGTACGACCTCATGAACGACCTCATGTCCGGTGGCCTGCACCGGGCCTGGAAGGCCTACACCGTGATGGTCGCCAACCTGCGCGAAGGCCAGAGCGTGCTCGACATCGCGGGCGGTACCGGCGACCTGGCGCGCGCGTTCGCGAAGAAGGTGGGCGCGAGCGGCACGGTGGTGCACACCGACATCAACGAATCCATGCTGCGCGTGGGCCGCGACCGCCTGATCGACGGCGGCACCGTGCTGCCCACGCTGGTCTGCGACGCGGAGCGCCTGCCGTTCCCCGACAACCATTTCGACGTGGTGAGCGTGGCCTTCGGCCTGCGCAACATGACGCACAAGGACCAGGCCATCGCCGAGATGTGCCGCGTCCTCAAGCCGCGCGGCCGCCTGCTGGTGCTGGAGTTCTCGCAGGTGGCCAAGCCGCTGCGCAAGCCCTACGACTGGTATTCCTTCAAGGTGCTGCCCCGCCTGGGCAAGCTCGTGGCCGGCGACGACGCGAGCTACCGCTACCTGGCCGAATCGATCCGCATGCATCCCGGCCAGGAGGAACTCAAATCCCTCATGCAAAAAAATGGCTTTGGGCATGTGGACTATCACAACATGACGGGCGGCGTGGTCGCCTTGCATGTTGGAATCAAGTGCTGAGCCGCGTCCGCGGCTCCCGATAAATAGAAGGAGATGACATGATGAAATTCTGGTCCTTGGCTCTGGTGGCGATGCTCGCCGTGGTCCACCTGGATGCCGATGCCCGCCGCATGGGGGGCGGCAAGTCGGTCGGCAAGCAGTCGAGCAACGTGACGCAGCGCGAGGCCGCGCCCGCCGCGCCGGCCGCTCCCGCGCAGAACGTGAACAACGCGGCGGCGGCCAAGCCCGCGGCCGCACCCAACGCCGCGCCCGCCGCGGCGGCGCCCAAGAAGCCCTGGGGCGCGATGCTCGGCGGCCTGGCCGCCGGCCTGGGCCTGGCCTGGCTGGCCCATTCGCTCGGCCTGGGCGCCGCCTTCGGCAACTTCCTGCTGATCGCGCTGCTCGCGCTCGTGGCCTTCGCGGTGATCGGCATGATCATGCGTTCGCGCAAATCCGGCCCCGTGGCGGCGGGTGCCGGCGCGGGCGGCGGTGCGCCGTTCGCCTTCCAGGGCGCGGGCGCCGGCTCGGTGTCTCCTGCCGAGGCCCCCGTGCCGCGCCAGTACAGCCCGCAGAACGTGGGCAACGATGCCTCCGCGCGCCCCTTCGAGCGCAGCGGCATGGCCTTCGACGCCTCGCGCGCCGGTGGCGCCGGCGTGGGCAGCGGCGTGGTGATCGGCTCGGGCCTCGCGGGCTCGCAGAACTGGGGCATTCCGGCCGATTTCGACACGCAGGGCTTCCTCGATGCGGCCAAGCGCAACTTCGTCACGCTGCAGGCCGCCTGGGACCGCTCCGACATCCCGACGCTGCGCTCGATGATGACCGACAGCATGATCGACGAGATCCGCTCCCAGCTGAGCGAGCGTGAATCGCTGCGCGGCGCGAACCAGCCCAACCACACCGACGTGGTGATGCTGGAGGCGCAGCTGCTGGGCATCGAGGACCTGGGCGACGGCTACATGGCCAGCGTCGAGTTCTCCGGCATGATCCGCGAGGAGCTCTCCGCCGGCCCGAGCCCGTTCCGCGAGGTCTGGAACATGACCAAGCCCAAGAGCGGCAGCAGCGGCTGGCTGGTGGCGGGCGTGCAGGCGCTCCAGTGAGGCGCTCCGCGGGCCGCAGGCGGCCCGCGGTTTTTCTTTTTTCCTAATGGCGCGGCGCGCGTACGGACAAGCTTTCGGGCGCCCGGGCCAGTTCGGGGAATAATCGGGGACTATGGCAGCACCACAGTCCCCTTTTTCGTTCCTGGACGGGCTCTTCGAGCGCCTGGCCGGCGGCCCGCAGCCCCCGCAATGGCTGGTGCACGAGGTCCAGCACCGGCTCGTGCTGCTCGTCAACCACGTGCTCATGCAGGAGCCCGAGGCCATGGAGCGGCTCGTGCGGCAGAGCGGCAGCGTAGCCCGGGTGCAGTGGCGCGCCTACTCGATGGCGCTTCGCGTGACGCCCGCCGGCCTGTTCGATCTGGCCGGTGAGGCCGCCGTGCCGGACCTGCGGGTGGAGATCACCGACACCTCGCCGCTGTCGCTGGCCCAGACGGCCCTGCGCGGCGCCCGGCCCGCCATCCGCATCGAGGGCGACGTGCAGCTCGCCGCCGAGATCCAGTGGCTGGCCGACCACGTGCGCTGGGACCTCGAGGAAGACCTGGCGCGCATCATCGGCGACGCGCCCGCCCATGCGATCGGCACGGTGGCGCGGCGCGTGGCGCAGGCGCTCAAGCAGTTCGTGGGCATGCGCATGGCCGCAGGGCGCCCGGCGCCCGACGACGGCCCGCAGGCCGGCGCGCCCGGCTCGGACCGCGGCGCTCCATGAGCCGGCTGTTCCGCGGCGCCACCATCGTCTGGGTGGTGCTGCGCCATGGGCTCGACGAACTGGTCCTGACGAGCTTCCAGAAGCCCTGGCTGCGGATGCTCGCGCGCGTGGTCTCCGTCGGCCGCAACCTGGACGCCCCGCGCGGCCGCCGCCTGCGCGAGGCGCTGGAGCGGCTGGGGCCCATCTTCGTGAAGTTCGGGCAGGTGCTCTCCACGCGGCGCGACCTGCTGCCGCCGGACATCGCCAACGAGCTCGCCCTGCTGCAGGACCGCGTGCCCCCGTTCGATCCGAACGTGGCGGTGGCCACGATCGAGCGCGCCTTCCGCCGCCCGATCGGCGAGATCTTCGTGTCGTTCGACCGCGAGCCGGTCGCCAGCGCCTCGATCGCGCAGGTGCACTTCGCGGTGGTCCGCGACCGCTACGGCGTGGAGCGCGAGGTGGCCGTGAAGGTGCTGCGGCCCGGCATGCTACCGGTGATCGACAACGACCTGGGCCTGATGCGCGCGATGGCCGGCTGGGTGGAGAGCCTGTCGGCCGACGGCAAGCGGCTCAAGCCCCGGCAGGTGGTGGCGGAATTCGACAACTACCTGCACGACGAGCTCGACCTGATCCGCGAGGCCGCGAACGCCGCGCAGCTGCGCCGCAACATGGAAGGCCTGGGCCTGGTGCGCATTCCCGAGATCCTCTGGGACTTCTGCCACCCCGAGGTGCTGGTGATGGAGCGCATGAACGGCGTGCCGATCAGCCAGATCGAGCGGCTGCGCTCGGCGGGCGTGGACATCCGCCAGCTCGCGCGCGACGGCGTCACGATCTTCTTCACCCAGGTGTTCCGCGATGGCTTCTTCCATGCGGACATGCACCCGGGCAACATCCAGGTGAGCCTGGAGCCCGGCTCGTTCGGCCGCTATATCTCGCTCGATTTCGGCATCGTCGGTTCGCTCACCGAGTTCGACAAGGAATACCTCGCGCAGAACTTCACGGCCTTCTTCCGCCGCGACTACAAGCGCGTGGCCGAGCTGCACGTGGAAAGCGGCTGGGTGCCGGCCGACACGCGCATCAACGAACTCGAATCGGCCATCCGCGCCGTCTGCGAGCCGTACTTCGACCGGCCGCTCAAGGAGATCTCGCTCGGCATGGTGCTGATGCGGCTCTTCCAGACCTCGCGCCGGTTCCAGGTCGAGATCCAGCCGCAATTGGTGCTGCTGCAGAAGACGCTGCTCAACATTGAGGGCCTGGGCCGCCAGCTCGACCCGGACCTGGACCTCTGGAGCACGGCCAAGCCGTTCCTCGAGAAGTGGATGCTCGACCAGATGGGGCCGCAGCGCTTCTGGCGCGAGGTGAAGGCCGAGGCGCCGCATTTCGCGAAGATGATGCCCGAGCTGCCGCGCCTGCTGCACGACTACCTGCGCCACAAGCCGCACGACCACCGGCGCGAGATGCAGGAGCTGCTGGCCGAGCAGCGCCGCACCAACCGCCTGCTGCAGGGCCTGATCTACGGCGGCCTGGGCTTCGTGCTGGGGCTGCTGGCACTGCAATTGCTCATCCGCTGGCGGATCTACTGACGGCGCGTCCGCCGCGCTCCTGCGCGGCGCGCCGCCGGTTCCGCCTTCCCCCACCCCACTGCAACCCCCATCACTTCGCGACATCGAGGAGCATGCCGTGCTGCTGACCCTGGTCATCGTCTATCTGCTGGTCACCATCGCCATCGGGCTGGTGGCCGCCAAGCGCGTCAAGAACACGGCGGATTTCGCCATCGCGGGACGGCACCTGCCGCTCTACATGATCATCACCACGACGTTCGCGACGTGGTTCGGCTCGGAGACGGTGCTGGGCATTCCCGCCAAGTTCATCGAAGGGGGGCTGGGCAACGTGGTGGAGGACCCGTTCGGCGCCGGCTTCTGCCTGATCCTGGTGGGCCTGTTCTTCGCGGCCAAGCTCTACCGGATGACGCTGCTCACGATCAGCGATTACTACCGGGAGCGCTACGGCCGGGCGGTGGAGGTGATCTGCTCGCTGATCATCATGCTGAGCTACCTGGGCTGGGTGGCCGCGCAGGTGACGGCGCTGGGGCTGGTGTTCAACCTGCTCTCGGGCGGCTCGGTCAGCATCCCGATGGGGATGACGATCGGCGTGGTGTCGATCCTCGCGTACACGCTCTTCGGCGGCATGTGGTCGGTGGCGGTGACCGATTTCATCCAGATGATCATCCTGGTGGTGGGCCTGGCGATCATCGCGGTGTTCGCCGGCCGGATGGCGGGCGGGGCGGACAAGGTCATCGATTTCGCGGCCAGCCGCGACCTGTTCCGCTTCCTGCCGGAGCCGAAGTTCCACGACGTGGTGTTCTTCATCGCGGCCGGCATCACGATGATGTTCGGCTCGATCCCGCAGCAGGACGTGTTCCAGCGCGTGATGTCCGCCAGCAACCTGAAGGCCGCCACGCGCGGGCCGGTGATCGGCGGCATCTGCTACATCCTGTTCGCGTTCGTGCCGATGTTCCTCGTGGCGAGCGCGCTGCTCATCATGCCGAACGAGACCGCGGCGCTGCTCAAGGAAGATCCGCAGAAGGTGCTGCCCACGCTGGTGCTGGAGAAGATGCCGTTCGTGATGCAGGTGCTGTTCTTCGGTGCGCTGCTGTCGGCGCTGAAGTCCACCGCCTCGGCCACGCTGCTGGCGCCCAGCGTCACCTTCACCGAGAACATCTGGCGGCAGTTCCGCCCCGCCGTGAGCGACCGCGAGCACCTGCGCACGATGCGCATCAGCACGCTGGTGTTCAGCCTGCTGGTGCTGGCCTATTCGATCCGCATGCAGGGCACCTCGATCTACGAGCTGGTCTCGGGTGCCTACCAGGTGCCGCTGGTGGGCGCATTCGTGCCGCTGGTGTTCGGCCTGTACTGGAAGCGCGCCACCACCCAGGGCGCGCTCTGCGCGATCGTGCTGGGCCTGGGCTTCTGGCTGGCGTTCATCGCGCTGCCGGTGGGCGCCGTGTTCCCGGCGCAGCTCGCCGGGGTGCTGGCCGCCGCGGTGGGGATGCTGGCGGGTTCGCTCGCACCGCAGTGGCTCGCCAACCGCCACGCGCCGCACCACCGCGTGGTGGGCGCCGGGTGAGCGGGCGGGGCCTGGCGGCGGCGCCGCGGGCCTGCGGTAGCGCCTGCCTATAATTGAAGGTTTTGCGGCGCTTGCGTCCGCATTTCCCACAGCTCGGTATTAAGCACGGTACACATGCCTATCTACGCCTACAAATGCGGCTCCTGCGGCCATGCCAAGGATGTGCTGCAGAAGATGTCCGATGCCCCTCTCACGGTCTGCCCCGCCTGCGGCGCGGAGACCTTCTCCAAGCAGGTCACGGCCGCCGGCTTCCAGCTCAAGGGCTCGGGCTGGTACGTGACCGATTTCCGCGGCGGCAACGGCGGCGGTGCGAGCGCACCGGCCCCGGCCGCGGAAGGCTCCGGCGGCGGTGCCGCGGCCCCCGCCGCAGCGCCCGCGCCGGCCGCGTCGCCGGCCCCGGCGGCCGCACCCTCCGCCGCGGCGCCCGCCGCTTCCTCCTCCAAGAGCTGAACGCCCCTCGATGTCCGCTTTGCGCAAATGGCTGTTCACGGGCCTGCTGGTGATCGTTCCGGGCGTGATCACCGCCTGGGTCCTGCACTGGATCATCAGCACGCTCGACCAGACCCTGCAGATCCTGCCGGAGAACTGGCAGCCCGACCGGCTGCTCGGTTTCCACATCCCCGGCTTCGGGGTGCTGCTCACGTTCGCGATCCTGCTCACCGTGGGCGCGCTGGCGAGCAACTTCGCCGGCCGCAAGCTGGTGGAGTGGGGCGACCGGCTCGTGAGCCGCATCCCGGTGGTGCGCTCGATCTATTCGAGCGTCAAGCAGGTCTCGGACACGCTGTTCTCGGAGAGCGGCAACGCCTTCCGCACCGCGGTGCTCGTGCAGTGGCCGCGCGAGGGCGTCTGGACGGTCGCCTTCATCACCGGCTCGCCGAGCGGCGAAGTGGCCGCCTACCTGCGTGACGGCTACGTCAGCGTGTACGTGCCGACGACGCCCAACCCCACCGGCGGCTATTTCGTGATCCTGCGCAAGAGCGACTGCGTCGAGCTCGACATGAGCGTCGATGCGGCGCTGAAGTACATCGTATCGATGGGCGTCGTGGCTCCGCCGGACCTCACGCCTCCCGAACCCAAGTAACCCCGTTTTCGATCGCCTCCCCGTGGGGCGCCTGGAAACCCTCCCCATCCCGTTTGCGCGCTCCCCGCGGGCGCAGGAAGAAGCACCCATGGCCATGCGTTCCCACTATTGCGGTCTCGTCACCGAAGCCCTGATGGGCCAAACCGTCACCCTCGCGGGCTGGGTGAACCGCCGCCGCGACCATGGCGGCGTGATCTTCATCGACCTGCGCGACCGCGAAGGCAACGTGCAGGTGGTGTGCGACCCGGACCGCGCCGACATGTTCAAGACTGCCGAAGGCGTGCGCAACGAGTTCTGCGTGCAGATCAAGGGCCTGGTGCGCGCGCGCCCCGAGGGCACGACCAACGACAACCTGAAGAGCGGCAAGATCGAGGTGCTGTGCCACGAGCTGAACGTGCTGAACCCCTCGGTGACGCCCCCGTTCCAGATGGACGACGAGAACCTGTCGGAGACCACGCGCCTCACGCACCGCGTGCTCGACCTGCGCCGTCCCTACATGCAGCGCAACCTGATGCTGCGCTACAAGACGGCGATCCAGGTGCGCAACTTCCTGGACAAGGAAGGCTTCATCGACATCGAGACGCCCATGCTGGGCAAGAGCACGCCCGAAGGCGCGCGCGACTACCTCGTGCCCAGCCGCGTGCACGACGGCCAGTTCTTCGCGCTGCCGCAGTCGCCCCAGCTCTACAAGCAGATGCTGATGGTGGCCGGCTACGACCGCTACTACCAGATCACCAAGTGCTTCCGCGACGAGGACCTGCGCGCCGACCGCCAGCCCGAGTTCACGCAGATCGACTGCGAAACCTCGTTCCTGGGCGAGGAAGAGATCCGCGCGATCTTCCAGCGCATGGTGACCGAGGTGTTCAAGACCCAGCTGGACGTGGACCTGGGCGAATTCCCGATCATGACGTACCAGGACGCGGCGTTCCGCTTCGGCTCCGACAAGCCCGACCTGCGCGTGAAGCTCGAATTCACCGAACTCACCGACGTGATGAAGGACGTGGACTTCAAGGTGTTCTCCGGCGCGGCGAACATGGTCGGCGGCCGGGTGGTGGCCCTGCGCGTGCCCGGCGGCGCGCGCGAGAACGGCGGCCTGTCGCGCGGCGAGATCGATGCGTACACCGAATTCGTGAAGATCTACGGCGCCAAGGGCCTGGCCTACATCAAGGTCAACGAACTGGCGAAAGGCCGCGACGGCCTGCAGTCGCCGATCGTGAAGAACATCCACGACGCGGCCATCGCCGAGATCCTGAAGCGCACCGGCGCGCAGGACGGCGACCTGCTGTTCTTCGGCGCCGACAAGCTGAAGGTGGTGAACGACGCGATCGGCGCGCTGCGCCTGAAGATCGGCCACAGCGAGTTCGGCAAGAAGAACGGCCTGTTCGAGAACGTCTGGGCACCGCTCTGGGTGGTGGACTTCCCGATGTTCGAGTACGACGAGGACGACGCCCGCTGGGTGGCCGTGCATCACCCCTTCACGGCGCCCAAGGACGGCCATGAGGACCTGATGGACACCGACCCTGGCCGCTGCATCGCCAAGGCCTACGACATGGTGCTGAACGGCTGGGAGCTGGGCGGCGGCTCGGTGCGGATCCACCGCGCCGACGTGCAGAGCAAGGTGTTCGCGGCCCTCAAGCTCACGCCCGAGGACGCCCGCGCCAAGTTCGGCTACCTGCTGGACGCGCTGCAGTACGGCGCGCCCCCGCACGGCGGCCTCGCCTTCGGCCTGGACCGCCTCATCACGCTGATGACGGGCGCAGAGTCGATCCGCGACGTGATCGCCTTCCCCAAGACGCAGCGCGCGCAGGACCTGCTGACGCAGGCGCCGAGCCCGGTGGACGAGAAGCAGCTGCGCGAGCTGCACATCCGCCTGCGCAACCTGGACGCCGCCAAGGCCGTCTGACCGGGGGCCGGCGACGGTATCTTCCATCCCATGGCAGGGGCCTCGCGGCTTCTGCCATTTTTTTTGGGAGTGCCCCACAAAACTCGTGACAAGGAGCTGTATCCATGCGTGGTTTCGCGAAAAGCGCTGGGCTCGTGGCCGTGGCGCTGGCCCTGGCGGCCTGCGGCGAGAAGAAGACGGAGCTGGGCGAGGGCGGCTCGGTGGTGAGCGGCTCCGCCGGCCCGGAGGGCGCACGCAATGCGGCGCGCGAGCTGGTGCGCTGCGATGCGCCGGTGGCCACGCTGGCGCTGGCCGAGAATCCGAACGGCTACGTGATGGGCTCCGGCTACCAGTTGCCGGCCTCGCCCGTGCCGCTGGTCAAGCTGCTGGCCCAGCAGAGCGGGTGCTTTCGCGTGGTGGACCGCGCCGCCGGCCTGCGCGGCACCGTGCAGGAGCAGGACCTGCGCGAGTCCGGCGTGCTGCGCAAGGAGTCCACGGTGCGCAAGGGCCGGGGCTACGAGGCGCAGTACACGCTCACTCCGAGCGTCACCTTCAGCGAGCAGGACGCCGGCCGGGGCCTGGGCGGCATTCTCGCGATGATCCCGGGGCTGCGCGACGTGGCGGGCCTCGTCGGCCTCGCCGAGCAGGTGAAGTTCAAGGAAGCGCAGACGGCGCTGCTGCTGTCGGACAACGAGACCACCGAGCAGGTGGCGGCCGCCACGGGCGCCGCGCGCACCACCGACCTGGGCGTGGGCGGGCTGGTGCTGGGCCGCCTGGGTGGGGGCGCCGGGGCCGGCTGGAGCAACACGAACGAAGGCAAGGTGATCGCCGCGGCTTTCCTCGATGCGCACAACCAGCTCGTGGCGCAGGTGCGGGCCCTGCAGGCCAAGGAGCTGCCACCCGCGGTGCCGGTGCGCACGCGGCCGGCCGGCGGCTGAGGCGGCCGATGGAGGGCTCGCCCGCCGCCTTCAAGCTGCCCGAATCGGTGCTGGTGGTGATCCACACGCCGGCCCTGGACGTGCTGCTGATCCGCCGCGTGGGCAGTGGCGGCGAGCCGCACTGGCAGTCGGTCACGGGCAGCAAGGACTGGCCGCAAGAGCCGTTCGAGGCCGCCGCGGTGCGCGAGGTGCGCGAGGAGACCGGGATCGATGCCCGGGCGCCGGGGCACGTGCTGGCCGACTGGTTCCTGGAGAACGAATACGAGATCTGGCCGCAGTGGCGGCACCGCTACGCCCCGGGCGTGGTGCGCAATCGCGAGCGGCTGTTCGGCCTGTGCGTGCCGTCCGGCACGCCGGTGGTGCTCAGCCCGCGCGAGCACGACGCCTGGCAGTGGCTGCCGTGGCGCGAGGCCGCGCTCGCCTGCTTCTCGCCCTCGAATGCCGAGGCGTGCCTGCTGCTGCCGCGCTTTGCCGCCGGCGCGCCGCGGCCGCCGGGCTGGCGCTGAGGGGGCCGCACGGCGCCGAGGGCGGCGCGGCCGGCCGGCTGCTTCAGGCCGGTCGCAGGCGGAGCACGTCGGCGGCGTCCGCGCCGGCGGCGGCTGCGGCGGCGGCACCGGCCGCGGTACCGGTGTCGGCAGCGGGAGGCGGGCGCACGGTTTCGGGACGGGCGACGGCGGCCCGGCCGGTGCGCAGCACCAGCTCGCCGGGCTTGCGCTCCGTGCCCTGGCCCAGCATCGCCCGCGGCGGCGCGTGGCCGCAGCGCTCCCGCAGGGCCGCGATCTCCGCTTCCTGGGCCGCGACCAGAGCCGGGTCCAGCCGTGCGGCGTAGCGCGTCAGCACCTGCTGCGCGAGGTCCAGCAGCTTGGTGTTGAGGGTGTCGTCGGCGCGCACGATCAGCTGGCGCACGGCGCCGCCCGGATCCCCGCCCAGGCTGTGCGCGATCGCCTCCTCGGCCGCGCGGTTCACGCGCGGCAGGCAGGCGCGCACGGCCTCGGCATACGCGGGGCAGAGGCTGCCCGCGTTGGCCAGCAGCTCGCACAGGCTGCGCGTGTTCGAATAGCGCATGCCCAGCGCGTCGACCCAGCCCGGCGCTTCCGGCAGATCGATCGAGGTCTGCATGAGCACGGCCAGCAGGCCGATGAGGTTGCAGGCGGCCTCGAAATCGAAATCCGGTGCCGACGCCTCCGCCGCCATCGCCCGCACGCCGGCGACGGCCTGCCCGAACTGCCGCTGCAGGATCAGCTGCAGGGTGCGCACGACGTTCTCGAAGCGCAGCAGGCGCTCGCTGCCGGGATGTCGCTCCCGGATGCGCGCGAAGTCGGCCATGCACCGCTCCAGGCCCTTGCGGTCGGCGGCGTCGAAATGGTTGAACGCGAGCAGCACCACCGACTGGTAGTCGAACAGCTTGGAATCGAGCCCCAGGACGGCCGCCCGCGCGAGCATCTTCGTGGCGGTTTCGCGCTCCCCCAGGTAGTGGGCCATCATGCCCAGCTTCTGCAGCCGCACGATGGAGTCGGGCGTGAGCTGGGCCGCGGTGCGGTAGGTGCCGAGCGCTTCGTCGAACTGGCCCATCTCCACCTGCGCGCGCCCGAGCACGTCGTAGGCGTCGGCGAACGAGGCGTCGTCGCCGATGATGCCCTGCAGGGTGGTGACCGCCCGCGGCGCCTGGCCGGCCTCGATCTGCGCGCGGGCCACGCCCAGCTTGGCCCAGGGCAGGGCGCGCGCGTCGATGACGGCCTCGAAGAGCGTCCGGGCCTCGGTGTGCCGGCCCAGGCGCAGCAGCAGTTCGCTGCCGATGCGCGCCGCATAGAGCCAGTAGGGCTGGCGGGCCTCGAAGCGCTCCACGCACAGGCTGGCGGCCCCTTCGAAGTCCTCCGCGCCGATGGCGTCGAAGATTGGCTTGAGGTGGTTCTTGCGCAGCCGCGCGAGCGACAGCCGCTCGAACAGCGCGAGGGGCGTGAACGGCTTGAGCAGGTAGCCGTCGAGCGCGGATTCCGCGGCTTCGGCGACGGCGCCGTACGAGGCCTCTGCCGTCACCATGAAGAAGACGGTGGAGAACGGCAGCATCTGGGCGCGCCGCAGGTCGTCGAGCAGCGTCTGGCCCGACTGGCCCGTTTCCTGGAAGTACTGCTCGCAGAGCACGTAGTCGAAGACGGTGTGCTCCAGCCGCGCGCGGGCGTCCTGCACCCGGCTGCACTGCACCACGCGCCCGATGCCGTAGTCGCGCAGCTGCGCCACGAGGATGCTGCGCGACGTGGCGTTGCCGTCGATGACCAGGGCCTGCGATTCGGGAGGGACGGCGGCGGCTTTGGCGCTGGACATGGCAGGGCCGCGGCACGGCCTGGTGGGGATATCCACCAGTGTAGGGCTTTGCCGCTTCCCGGGGGACGGTAGATGCCCGGGGCCGCGCTCCTGGGCCACAATCGCGCCATGGAAGCAACGGACGTCCCGGACGACGGCGGCATTCTGCGGGTCGCCACCTACAACATCCACAAGGGCGTGCAGGGCGTGGGCCCGGCCCGCCGGCTGGAGATCCACAACCTCGGTCATGCGGTGGAGCAGCTCGATGCCGACATCGTCTGCCTGCAGGAAGTGCGCAAGCTGCACCACCGCGGCGCGCAGCATTTCGCGCGCTGGCCCGAAATGCCGCAGGCGGACTTCCTCGCGCCCGAGGGCTATGAGGCCGTCTACCGCACCAACGCGGTCACGCGCCATGGCGAGCACGGCAATGCGCTGCTCACGCGCTGGCCCGTGATCGGCCACCAGCACGAGGACATCTCCGACCACCGTTTCGAGCAGCGCGGACTGCTGCACGTGGAGCTCGAGGTGCACGGGCGCCGCGTGCACGCCATCGTGGTGCACCTGGGGCTGATCCCGGGCAGCCGCGTGCGGCAGGTGGCGCAGCTGCAGCGCTTCGTGGCGCGCGAGGTGCCGGCGGGCGCCCCCCTGGTGGTGGCCGGCGACTTCAACGATTGGGGCCTGCAGGTCAAGCGCGCGCTGGCGGAGTTCGGCATGCAGGAGTACGAGAGCCTGCATCGCGCCTTCACCTACCCGGCGCGCCTGCCGGTGGTGCAGCTGGACCACGTCTACGTGCGCGGCATGGAGCCCCTGGGCCTGCACGTGCCGCGCGGGCGCATCTGGTGGCGCATGTCGGACCACCTGCCGCTGATCGCCGAGTTCCGGCTGTGAACCGGCCGCCCCCGCGTTTCGCGCTCGGGCGGCGCGCGGCGCCGGCCGCGCTCTCCGGCGGCCACCGCATCGCGCTGCTGCAGGGGTCGGGCGAGCTCTTCCCGGCGCTGGTGGCCGACATGGACGCGGCGATCTCGGACATCCAGTTCGAGACCTACATCTTCGACTGCACCGGTGCCGGGGCCGAGATCGCCGAAGCGCTGGTCCGCGCGGCCCGGCGCGGCGTGCGCGTGCACCTCGTGGTGGACGGCGTGGGCACCGGCATCCTGTGCTCTCCCTGGCCGGAGCGCTTCGAGGAGGCGGGCGTGCGCATGCAGGTGTATTCGCCGCTCGGGCCGCTCGGGCTGCTGTTCCCAAAGCGCTGGCGGCGGCTGCACCGCAAGCTCTGCGTGGTGGACGGCTGCGTGCTCTACTGCGGCGGCATCAACGTGCTCGACGACCTGCACGACCCCAACCACGGCGCGCTGGAGGCGCCGCGGTTCGACTTCGCGGTGCGCATGGAAGGCGCCATCGTGGAGGAAGCGGGCGAGGCGATGGAGCAGGTCTGGTGGCGGCTGCAGGCCGGCAAGGACGCACGCCGGCACCGGCTGGCCGACCTGGTGCGGGACCTGCGCGCCGCGGCGCAGGCGCGCCAGGCCGAACGCATCGCCCGCGAGTCGGCGCTGGCCGGTCCGGCGGACGGCACGGGCCTGCGCGCGGGCCTGCTGCTGCGCGACAACCTGCGCAACCGCAGCCGCATCGAGCGGGCCTACCGCCGCGCGATCGGCAACGCGCGCGAGGAAATCATCATCGCCAATGCCTACTTCCTGCCCGGCGGCAAGCTGCGGCGCGCGCTGGTGCTGGCCGCGCGCCGGGGCGTGCGCGTGCGGCTGCTGCTGCAGGGACGCTACGAGTACTTCATGCAGTACCACGCGGCGCGGCCGGTGTACGGCGCGCTGCTGGCGGCGGGCGTGGAGATCCACGAATATGCGCCGAGCTTCCTGCACGCCAAGGTGGCGGTGATCGACGCACAGGGCAGCCGCCCCTGGGCCACGGTGGGCTCCTCCAACCTCGATCCGCTGTCGATGCTGCTGGCGCGCGAGGCGAACGTCGTGGTGGAGGATGCAGGCTTCGCGCGGGCGCTGCGCTCCCGCCTGGTGGACGCCATGGAGCACGCGGGCCGCCGGCTGGACCCGCTGGCCTACGGCGCGCGCCCCTGGGGCCAGCGGCTGCGCGACCGGGCCGCCTTCGCGCTCATGCGCCTGGCGCTCTGGGTCACCGGCAACCGCTATTGATTTTTGCTATCAAATGAATAGCTCCCGGCAGGCACCGGCCGGTGCTGCGCCGGCGAAGCCCCTGCCGAGCCGGAACGGGCCATCGCTGGTACCATCGCGCGCATGTTCACACAACTCGCCGACGATCCGGACGGCGCGCCCCCCGCGGAAGGCGTGCCTGTCTCGGCCAAGATCCGGGAACGCCTGCTCGCTGCCCGCAAGCGGTTCCATGCCAACGACAACATCGCCGACTTCCTGGAGCCCGGCGAGCTCGAGCTGCTGCTCGACGAGGTCGAAGCCAAGATGCAGGGCGTGCTCGACAGCATGGTCATCGACACGGCCGGGGACCACAACACCCAGAACACGGCCCGCCGCGTGGCGAAGATGTACCTGGGCGAGGTGTTCAAGGGTCGCTATGCGAAGCAGCCGGCCATCACCGAGTTCCCCAACGCCGAGCACCTGAACGAGCTCATGATCGTGGGCCCGATCACCGTGCGCAGCGCCTGCAGCCACCATTTCTGCCCCGTGATCGGCAAGCTCTGGATCGGCGTGCTGCCCAACGAGCACACGAACGTGATCGGGCTGTCGAAGTACGCGCGGCTCGTGGACTGGGTCATGGGCCGTCCGCAGATCCAGGAGGAGGCCGTGGTGCAGCTGGCCGACCTCATCATGGAGAAGACCCAGCCCGACGGCCTCGCGATCGTGATGGAGGCGAGCCATTTCTGCATGTCCTGGCGGGGCGTGCGCGAGATGGACAGCAAAATGCTGAACTCGGTGATGCGCGGCGTGTTCCTGAAGGACCCGGCGCTGCGCCGGGAATTCCTCTCGCTCATCCCCGGAAGGAACTGACATGCTCGTACGCCTGCTCTATGCGAGCCGCGCGGTGGATACCTCCAGTGCGGCCGTCGAAGACATCCTGGCGCAGTCGCGCCAGCACAACGCCGCCTGCGGCATCACGGGCGTGCTCTGCTACGGCGGCGGCGTGTTCCTGCAGGCCATCGAAGGAGGGCGCTCCGCGGTGAGCGAGCTCTACGGCCACATCCAGCGCGACCCGCGCCACAAGGACGTGGAACTGCTCCACTTCGACGAAATCGACGAGCGCCGCTTCAGCGGCTGGACGATGGGACAGGTGAACCTCGGCAAGATCAACCAGTCGATCCTGCTGAAGTACTCCGAGAAGCCGGAACTCGACCCGTACGCGGTTTCCGGACGCGTCTCGCTGGCGCTGCTGCAGGACCTGATGGCCACGGCGGCGGTCATCGGCCGGGGCTGATCCTGCCCGCGCGGGCGGGCTCCGCATGCCGCTTTCCGCCTTCGCCCTCATCCTGCTCGCCGGCCTGATCCACGCCGGCTGGAACATCGTCGCCAAGAAGGCGGGCGGCGATGCGCGCTTCGCCTTCTTCACCTCGGTGGTGATGATGGTGGTCTGGGCGCCGCTCGGCTTCTGGCTGGGGCGCGAGGCCGTGCCGCGCTGGGGCGGGGTTGAGTGGGCCTTCGTGGCCGCGAGCGGGCTGCTGCACGTCGCCTACTACGTCATCCTGCTGCGGGGCTACCGCAAGGCGGACCTCACCGTCGTCTATCCCGTGGCGCGCGGCTCGGGGCCGCTGCTGTCGTCCTTCGTTGCCATCGCGTTCCTGGGCGAGCACATCAGCGCGCTCGGGCTGGCCGGCATCGCGGGCGTGGTGGGCGGGGTGTTCCTCATCGCGGGCGGGCCCGCGCTGCTGCGCGCATCGCACGATCCGGCGGCGCGCCGCCGCGTGCACCAGGGCATCGCCTACGGGCTGCTCACGGGCGCCTTCATCGCCAGCTACACCGTGGTGGACGGCTATGCCGTCAAGGTGCTGCTGATGTCGCCCATCCTCGTGGACTACATGGGCAACTTCGTCCGCGTGGCGCTGCTGGCGCCGGTGGTGCTGCGCGACGTGCCCACGGCGCGCCGGCTCTGGAGCGCGCAGTGGCGTTTCGCCGTCGCCGTGGCGGTGGTGAGCCCGGTGGCCTACGTGCTGGTGCTCTATGCGATGCGGGAAGCGCCGCTGTCGCACGTCGCGCCGGCGCGCGAGGTCTCGATGCTGTTCGCGGCCCTGATCGGCGGGCACCTGCTCGGCGAGGGCGACCGCGCGGCCCGGCTGGCGGGTGCGGTGTGCATCGCGGCCGGCGTGGCCGCGCTGGCGCTGGGATAGGCCCATGGCCGCACCGGTGCCCCCTCCGATTCCGTCGCCGCCGTCCCCGACGTCCGGCCCGGTGCTGCTCGGCTGCGACTTCTCCAGCAGCCCCAGCCGCCGCAAGCCGATCGTGGTCGCGCTCGGCCACGAACGCGCGGCCCGGGTGGCGCTCGCCGCGCTGGAGCGCTTCGAAACGCTCGAATCCTTCGGCCGCTGGCTGGCCGCGCCCGGGGCCTGGGTGGGCGGGTTCGACATGCCGTTCGGGCTGCCGCGCGGCCTGCTCGCCGACCTGGGCTGGCCGATGGAATGGGAAGCCAGCATGGCGCACTACCGCGCCCTCACGCGGCCGCAGATCCGCGAGACCTTCGCGGCGTTCTGCGCGGCGCGCCCGGTGGGCGCGAAGTTCGCCCACCGCGCCACCGACGGGCCGGCAGGCTCCAGCACGTCGATGAAGTGGGTCAACCCGCCCGTCGCCTACATGCTGCACGCGGGCATGCCGCTGCTGATCGACGCGGGCGTGGAGATACCGGGGCTGCAGGCCGGCGATCCGGCGCGCGTGGCGCTGGAGGCTTATCCCGGTCTGCTGGCGCGCGAGATCCTCGGGCGGCGCAGCTACAAGAGCGACGAGGTGGCCAGGCAGACCGCCGACCGCTTCATCGCCCGCAAGGACCTGATCGCGGGGCTGGAGGCCGGTGCCACCCGCCTCGGCCTGCGGCTGGCGCTCACGCATGCCCAGCGGGACCTGCTGGCCGGCGATGCGAGCGGCGACAGCCTGGATGCCGTGCTCTGTCTCGTGCAGGCCGCCTGGGCGGCCCGGCAGCATGCGCGGGGCGATCCGCGCTACGGCCTGCCCGCGGGCATGGACCCGCTCGAAGGCTGGATCGTCACCGCGCCGTTCCCTGGCGCATGACACCGCCGTGGGCTGGCCGGTGGCGGCCGGCAGGGGCCGACGGTTTCGCACGGGCGACATCCGGGCTTTGCGCCGGCTTCACAGGGCGGCCGCACAATCCAGGCCGCACAGGCCGCAGTGGCTGCGGCGAAAGGATCCGGCATGCACCAGAGGACAGGAGCGACATCGGCGGCATGGCGCCGCGCCGCGCGGTCGGCGCTGGTCGCGCTCACGGTGATCGGCGGCGTGGCCGCGCAGGCAACCGGCCATGCGGACGGTGAGGGGCGCGCGCAGCGTGCGGCCCGGCAGGCGGACGGCGACGGCCCGTCCGGCGCTCCCTGGACGGCTCCCGCGGGCATGCGCTTCCTGCACGATGTGCCGTACGGAACCGATCCGCGCCAGCGCATGGACGTCTACCTGCCGGCCCGTCCGCAGGGGGCTCCGGTGGTCTTCATGGTGCATGGCGGCGCATGGCGGTACGGCGACAAGGCCGGCTCCACCGTCGTGCGCAACAAGGTGGAGCACTGGGTGCCGCGCGGTGCGGTGTTCGTGTCCATCAACTACCGCATGCTGCCGGACGCCGGCCCGCTCGTGCAGGTGCAGGACGTGGCCCGGGCGCTGGCCGAGGCGCAGCGCCTGGCGCCGCGCTGGGGAGCGGACCCGGACCGTTTCGTCACCATGGGCCATTCGGCGGGCGCGCACCTCGTCGCGCTGCTCGCGGCCCGGCCCGCGCTGCAGCGGGCAGCCGGCGTGCGGCCCGTGCTCGGCACGGTGGCGCTGGACAGCGCCGCCATGGACGTTCCCCGCCTCATGCGCACGCCCCATCCGAAGCTCTACGACCGTGCCTTCGGCACCGACCCGGCGCGCTGGCCCGAGGCTTCGCCGGCCGACCAGTTGCGGCAGAGCGCCCCGCCGTTGCTCGCCGTCTGCTCCAGCCGGCGCGCCATCGCCTGCGACCAGGCCTACCGGCTGGCTGCGCAGGCCCAGTCCGTGGGCATGCGGGCCGACGTGCTGCCGCAGGATCTGAACCACCTCGGCACCAACGAGCAGCTGGGCCTGCCGGGCGCGTACACCGACACGGTGGACGCGTTCCTGCGGTCCGTGGGGGCCGCGCCGTGATGCGTGCCGTCGCGACCCTGTCGGCCGCGGCCACGCTGGCCTGCGCGGCCCTGCTGGCGCCTGCCACGGTGCTGGGCGCACCCGCGCCCTGGTACTACTGGCGCAGCAAGGTGGATGGCCAGCGGGTGTGCGCGCAGGTGTCGCCCGGCCCGGGGTGGGAGCGCGACAGCGAGCCCTACCAGGGGCCCGGCTGCACGGCGCCCCGCAGGGTGTTCGTCATTCCGGTGCGCTAGCAGCAGGCCCCGCGGCCACGGGCCACGGCGGAAGCCTCTTGCGGCCCTCCTTGCGACCGGGCCCGGCAACGCCGGCTCAGGCGCTTTCGCGCTCGACGATCGAAAAGCCGATGTCGACGTGGGGCCGGGCCACCGATCGGCCTTCGGCACGATCGGCGATGAACGCGGCCGCCGTCTGTCCGATGCGCGTGCCGTCGATGCGCACGGTGGTCAGGCTGGGGGCGAGCGTGGCGGCGAACTCGATGTCGCCGAAACCCGCGACGGCCAGATCGCCGGGCACGGCGATGCCCCGGGTGCGCGCCTCGGTGAGCACACCCAGCGCCAGCATGTCGGAACTGCAGAACACGGCATCGGTGCGCGGCGCGGCTTCCAGCAGCGCGGCGAGCCCGGTGCGCCCCTGCGCATGCGAGGTGGGCGCCGGCACCCACTGCAGCGCCGGAGCCTCCAGTCCCAGCCGGCGCGCCGCCGCTGAAAACCCCTGCTGCCGGCGCGTGGCGCGTTCATCGTCGCCGCTGATCACGGCCAGTCGCCGGCGGCCGCGCGCGTGCAGGTAGGCGCACACGGCTTCTCCCAGGCGTTCGTGCGACAGTCCCACCAGCATGTCGATCGGCGTGGGCGTGGTGTCCCAGGTCTCCACCACCGGGATGCCGGACGCCAGCAGCAGCCTGCGCCCTTCGGGCGAATGCACCACGCCGGTGAGCACGATGCCGTCCGGCCGCCGCCCGACGATGGCGCGCAGCAGTTCGTCCTCGCGCGAGGCGGCGTAGCCCACCTCTCCGAACATGACCTGGAAGCCGCGCCCGTGCAGCGCATCGGTGAGTGATTGGATCATCTCCCCGAACAGCTGGCCGCGCGTGGTGGGCACCAGCGCCATGACGAGGTGGCTGCGCGAGGAGCGCAGGCCGCCTGCGACCAGATTGGGCACGTAGCCCAGCGCGGCGACGGCTTCCTGCACGCGGGCCCGCGTGGCCTCGCTCACCTGCGCGGGCGTCTTCAGCACGCGCGACACCGTGATCATCGACACCCCCGCGCGGTCGGCCACCTCGCGCAGCGTGACGGCGGCGCGCGCGGCGGAAGGCACGGAGGAAGGATCGGGCGGCCGGGAGCGGTCGGGAGGCGCGGACATGGGCCGAGTCTAGACCGCCGGGGCCCGGACTGTTCGGTCCAAACGATGGGACGGCGACGCTGCCCGAAAGCGGCGGCACAGGGTTAACCCGCTGCAACTCCTTGATGTTAACGTTAACATCTGCCCATAACCACCATAGAGATGGTATGTGCCGGCATGTCGCCGTGCACCGCGCATGCCATGAACCGGAGACATACGCCATGCCCCACATCGTTCCCTTCCGGCGCACGCTGTGCGTCGCCCTCTCCCTCGCCGCCGTGCTCTGCGCTGCCCAGGCCGCACGGGCGCAGACCGGCTGGCCCGACAAGCCGGTCACCATCGTCGTGCCGTTCCCGGCGGGCGGCTCCACCGACATGGTGGCGCGCGCCATGGCCCAGCACATGGGCGACCGGCTGGGGCAGAGCTTCGTCGTCGACAACCGGCCCGGCGCGACCGGCACCATCGGGGCCGGCCTCGTGAAGCGTGCCGCACCCGACGGCTATACCCTGCTGGTCTCCTCGCTCGGCGCCTTCGTGGTCACGCCGCACCTGCAGAAGAACGTGCCCTACGACGCCACCCGGGATTTCGACTACATCACCGTGCCCGTGCAGGCGCCCAACGTGCTCGTGGCGAACGTGGCGCAGAAGGCCCGCACGGTGCCCGAGGTGATCGCCCAGCTCAAGGCGCAGCCCGGCAAGGTGAGCTTCGCGAGTTCGGGCAACGGCTCTTCCGATCACCTGGCGGCCGAGGTGTTCTGGCAGCAGACCGGCACGCAGGGCCTGCACATTCCCTACAAGGGCGGCGCGCCGGCCATCAACGACCTGCTGGGCAACCAGGTGGACTTCTCGTTCCAGAACGTGAACGCCGTGCTGCCGCACATCCGCGCGGGCAAGCTGCACGCCATCGCCGTGACCGGCGGCCAGCGCTCGCCCGTGCTGCCCGACGTGCCCA
The DNA here is from genome assembly GCF_031844105.1 of Acidovorax sp. PRC11. Lineage (NCBI taxonomy): Bacteria > Pseudomonadati > Pseudomonadota > Betaproteobacteria > Burkholderiales > Comamonadaceae > Acidovorax > Acidovorax sp. PRC11. Next base: position 253,799 of record NZ_JAUZUQ010000004.1, read on the forward strand.
CGCTGGCCGAGGCCGGGGTGGCGGGGGCCGAGGTGTATTCGTGGCAGGGCATGGCCGCGCCCCGCGGCCTGCCGGCCGCCGTGAAGGACAAGCTCGCGGTTGCCGCCATCGCGTCGATGAAGGACCCCGCCGTGCGCAAGCGCATGGAGGAGCAGGGCCTGGAGATCGTGGCGAGCACGCCGGCCGAGTTCACCGCCTTCCAGGCGCGCGAATGGACGCGCTGGAAGCAGCTCATCGAAACCCGCAAGATCACCGCCGACTAGTGAACAGCACCTCCCTGAGCGGCTGCGCCGCTTCCCTCCGCTCTCGCCTTGCTTTGCACGGCGGGCAGAGGGATGCCGCCGGTGGCCCTGCAAAGCCGGTTCCACGGCGTCCGCTGGCGAGGCCTGCTCCGCGGCCATCGGACGGTTACAGGGCGCGCGTCGGACACGGCACCCAGCGGGCCGCCATACCCACTTTCCTTTTCTCATTCACCATGACATCTTCCGACAACCTCCAGGCCCCGGGCGCCACGCCCGTCATCACCGACCTGCGCGTCGTGCCCGTGGCCGGCCACGACAGCATGCTGCTGAACCTGAGCGGCGCGCACGGCCCGTTCTTCACGCGCAACCTGCTGATCCTGCGCGACAGCGCCGGCCGCACCGGCGTGGGCGAAGTGCCGGGCGGCGAGAAGATCCGCCAGACGCTGGAAGACGCGCGCGCGCTGATCGTGGGCCAGGGCGTGGGCAACCACCGCGCGGTGCTGAACGCGATGCGCGCGCGCTTCGCCGACCGCGACAGCGGCGGCCGGGGCCTGCAGACCTTCGACCTGCGCGTGACGATCCATGCGCTCACCGCCGTGGAGTCGTGCTTCCTCGACCTGCTGGGCCAGCACCTGGGCGTGCCCGTGGCCGCGCTGCTCGGTGACGGGCAGCAGCGCGACGCGGTGCAGATGCTGGGCTACCTGTTCTACGTGGGCGACCGCCACCGAACCGATCTGGCCTACCGAGACGAATCCGGCGCAGAGGACGACTGGTTCCGCCTGCGCAACGAGGAGGCGCTCACGCCCGAGGCCATCGTGCGCCTGGCCGAGGCCACGCATGCGCGCTACGGTTTCGCGGACTTCAAGCTCAAGGGCGGCGTGCTGCGCGGCGAGGACGAGGTGGAGGCCATTCGCGCGCTGCACGAGCGCTTCCCGCAGGCGCGCGTCACGCTGGACCCCAACGGCGGCTGGCTGCTGAAGGACGCCGTGCGCCTCACGCGCGACCTGCACGGCGTGCTGGCCTATGCCGAAGACCCGTGCGGCGCCGAGGGCGTGTATTCCGGCCGCGAGGTGATGGCCGAATTCCGCCGTGCCACCGGCCTGCCCACGGCCACCAACATGGTCGCCACCGACTGGCGCGAGATGTCGCACAGCCTGTCGCTGCAGTCGGTGGATATTCCGCTGGCCGATCCGCATTTCTGGACCATGGCCGGATCGGTGCGCGTCGCCCAGGTGTGCGAGGCCTTCGGACTGACCTGGGGCTCGCACTCCAACAACCACTTCGACGTGTCGCTCGCCATGTTCACCCACGTGGCGGCCGCGGCGCCCGGCAAGGTCACGGCCATCGACACCCACTGGATCTGGCAGGACGGCCAGCACCTCACGCGCGCGCCCTACCGAATCGAGGGTGGTCGGATCCAGGTGCCGCAGCGTCCCGGCCTGGGGCTGGAACTCGACATGGACGCGGTGGATGCCGCGCACCGGCTCTACCTGCAGCACGGCCTGGGCGCGCGCGACGATGCGGTCGCCATGCAGTACCTGGTGCCGGGCTGGCGCTTCGACAACAAGCGGCCCTGCATGGTGCGCTGAAGGACAGGGCACCGCCCGCCGGTTCGGGCGGATGCCCTACAGCCGCGCCCGGCGGGGCGCGATAGGGTCTCTCCGTTTCTTTCAGGAGACCCTTGCATGCTGAAGCTCAAGAACCCCGGCCTGCTGCGCGAGCAGGCCTATCTGGACGGCCGGTGGGTGGACGCCGACGACGGCGCCACCCTCGACGTCACCAACCCCGCCACCGGCGACACCGTGGCCCGCGTGCCGCGCATGGGCGCGGCCGAAGCCCGCCGCGCCATCGAGGCCGCGAACCGGGCCTGGGGCCCCTGGCGCCGTCGCACGGCCAAGGAGCGCGCCGCCATCCTGCGCCGCTGGAACGACCTGATGCTGGCGAATGCCGACGACCTGGCCGCCATCATGACCGCGGAGCAGGGCAAGCCGCTGGCCGAGGCCAAGGGCGAAATCGGCTACGCGGCCTCGTTCATCGAATGGTTCGCGGAAGAGGGCAAGCGCGTGCAGGGCGACACGCTGGCCTCGCCCGCGGCCGACAAGCGCATCGTGGTCCTGAAGGAGCCGATCGGCGTCTGCGCGGCGATCACGCCGTGGAACTTCCCGGCCGCGATGATCACCCGCAAGGCCGGCCCGGCGCTCGCGGCCGGCTGCCCGATGGTGCTCAAGCCCGCCAGCGCCACGCCGCTCTCGGCCCTGGCCCTCGCGGTGCTGGCCGAAGAGGCGGGCGTGCCGCCCGGCGTGTTCAGCGTGCTCACGGGAGGCTCCAGCGACATCGGCGGCGAGATGACCTCCAACCCGCTGGTGCGCAAGCTCACCTTCACCGGCTCCACCGAAACCGGCCGCGCCCTGATGCGCCAGAGCGCGGACACCATCAAGAAGCTCTCCCTCGAACTGGGCGGCAATGCGCCCTTCATCGTGTTCGACGACGCCGACCTGGACGCCGCCGTGCAGGGCGCGATCGCCTCCAAGTTCCGCAACGCCGGACAGACCTGCGTGTGCGCCAACCGCATCTACGTGCAGGCCGGCGTGTACGACGCCTTCGCGGAGAAGCTGGCCGAGGCGGTGCGGCGCCTGAAGGTCGGCAACGGCATGGACGAGGGCGTGGAACAGGGCCCGCTCATCGACGAGGCCGCCGTGAAGAAGGTGCAGGAGCACCTGCAGGACGCCGTGGACAAGGGCGCGCGCATCCTCACCGGCGGCAAGCCGCATGCGCTGGGCGGCACCTTCTTCGAGCCCACGGTGCTGACGGGCGCCACGCCGCAGATGCAGCTCTCGCGCGAGGAAACCTTCGGGCCCGTCGCGCCGCTCTTCCGGTTCGAATCCGACGAAGAGGCCATCCGCCTGGCCAACGACACCGAATTCGGGCTGGCGAGCTACTTCTACAGCCAGGGCCTCCAGCGCGTCTGGCGCGTGGCCGAGTCGCTGGAATACGGCATCGTGGGCATCAACACGGGATTGATCTCCAACGAGGTCGGCCCCTTCGGCGGCGTGAAGCAGTCGGGCCTGGGGCGCGAGGGTTCGCGCTACGGGATCGACGACTATCTGGTCATCAAGTACCTGTGCCTGGGTGGTATCGAGCCTTGAGCGCTGCGCTACTGTAGCGCGCCGCTCACCCCTCCACCAGCGCCACGTACGCCCGCCGCGTCTCGGGCGACACCGATTCCACGAGCTGCGCGTGCGGCGTGCGGTGGCGCGCGGCCATGCGCGCCGAGGCCACTGCCTTCGACTTGCAGAACCAGTGGCAGGTGTGCTGCATCAGCAGCAGCTCCGCCGTGAGCGTGAAGGCCTTGTCGCGCTGCGAGAGGCCGCGCTCGTTGTGGACGCCGCGCGCAATGCCCTGGGCATGCACGGCGAAGGCCTGGCGCAGGTCGAACGAGGCTGCGGGAAAGAGCTGCAGCGCGAACGGCAGGGCCACGGGGATGCGGCTCACGCGCGCCCTCTGCGGCTCCACCTTCGCGAAATCGGCGGCGAAGCGCTGGAACTGCTCGGCCAGCTGCAGTTCGGTGGTGCGCAGCAACTGCCAGATCTGGTCGCGCCGCGCTTCCTCCTTCTCGCCGAGCGCCCGCAGGTAGCCCTCGAGCAGGTTTTCCATGAGCTTCTCGATCTGGAACTGGGAGAGGTGGCTGCCGAGCAGGGCGATGCGGCGGCGTTGCTGGCGCACGTTCAGCATGTGCACGCCGGCGGCGATCAGGGCCGCCATGATCAAGGTATCCATTCGGGGGCTTCGGTGCGTGGAGGGAAAGAGAGGGGGAAAGCGGAATGCAGGCCAGGATGCCCGGCTCAGGCCGCCGGCGGCCGCGGCCATGCCGGCAGCGGGCCGCGGACCTGCTCGAACGCCCGCGCCACGCGCAGCACGCCGAGGTCGTCGAACCGCGGGCCGGCGATCTGCAGGCCGATGGGCAGGCCCGCGGCCGTGTGGCCGCAGGGCACCGACGCAGCAGGCTGCTCCGACATGTTGAACGGCACGGTGAAGGCGATGTGCTCCAGCGGGCGCAGCGGATCGTTGGTGGGCGAGGGCAGTTCGGCCGCGAAGGCCGGCATGGGCGCCACGGGCGAGAGCACATAGTCGAACGGCGCGCAGGCCCGCACCGTGGCCACGCGCGTGGCGTGGAACTGCTGGCTCGCGTGGAACACTTCCATGCCGCTCATGCCGGAGGCGCTTTCGGCCCAGGCCCGGATGTAGGGCAGCACGCGGTCGCGGCGCCCGGCGGGGAGGGTGCGCAGATCGGCCAGGGAGCGCATGCGCCAGAAACGGTCCATGCCGTCCAGCATGCCGCGCGTGAAGAAGGGCTCCATGGGCACCACGATGGCCCCGGCAGCTTCCATGCGCCGCGCGGCCTGCTCGATCGCCTCGCGCACTTCCGGCTCCACCGGCAGGCCGCAGCCGGCATCCAGCAGCAGGCCCAGCCGCAGACCGCGCAAGTGCGTGGGCGGCACTTCGGCGCCGTTCCAGTCGATGTCCTGCGGAGGCAGCGCCATGCTGTCGCGCGCGTCGGGGCGGCTCAGCACGGCCATCATGAGCGCCGCGTCGGCCACCGTGCGGGTCATGGGGCCGGCCGCGCGGCCGGTGTAGGGGGGATCGATGGGGATGCGGCCCAGGCTGGGCTTCAGGCTGAAGATGCCGCACCACGAGGCCGGCAGGCGCAGCGAGCCGCCGATGTCGGTGCCCACGTGCAGCGGCCCATAGCCGGCCGCCGCCGCCGCGCCACCACCTGCGCTCGATCCACCGGGCCCCCTGGACAGGTCCCATGGATTGCGCGCCAGCGGATGGAAGGACGACAGTCCGGACGAGAGCATGCCGTAGTCGGGCATGGTCGTCTTGGCCACGAACACCGCACCGGCCTCCCGCAGCCGGGCGGCGGGCGGTGCATCGGCAGGCGCGGGCGCCAGCTCGGTGGCCGCCGTGCCCAGCGGCGTCGGGTCGCCCTGCGTGGCGATGTTCTCCTTGACCGTGGCCGGTACGCCGTCCAGCAGGCCCAGCGGCTCCCCGCGCGCCCAGCGCGCCTCGCTCGCGCGCGCCTGTGCCAGCGCCGCGTCGGGCCGCAGCAGGTAGGTGGCGCGCAGGTGCGGCTCCCAGCGCGCGATGTGGTCCAGTACCGATCGCACGGTGTCCACGGGCGAGAGCGTGCGGGCGCGGTAGGCCGCGAGCAGCGCGTGCGCGGGCCAGTCGTGCAGCGGCACGGCGGAGAGCTGGTCGGTGCTGCTGCTCATGCCCACGACAGCGCCGAAAGATCGTTGGCGAAGATAGGCATGTCCTTCCAGAGCCCGCGCAGGTTCTTGTTCGCCACCGTGGCCCACTGTGCCTGGTAGAGGAAGGCGTGCACGCAGTCCTCCGCCAGCATCCGCTGCGCATCGCCCTGCAGCCGCGCGCGGTCGGCAGGGGCGCTCGCGGTCTTGATCTGCTCGTAGAGCGCATCGAAGCGCGGCGAGCGGTAGCCCCAGTAATAGTCGGGCTTCGCGAAGTTGCCCAGGTCGAACGGCTCCACGTGCGAGATCAGCGTGAGGTCGTAGTTCTTGTTCGTGTAGGTGCCGCTCAGCCACTGCGCCCATTCCACGTTCTGCAGCTTCGCGACGATGCCGACCTTGGCGAGCTGGGCCGCGATCACTTCGCCGCCCTGGCGCGCATACGGCGTCGGCGGCAGCGTCATCGTGAGTTCGAGCGGCGTCTTCACCCCGGCCTCGGCCAGCAAGCGGCGGGCTTTCTCGGGGTCGTGCGGGTTGACGCCCGTGGTGTCGACGTAGCCGAAGGCCCCCGGCACGTAATGGCTACCGATCGGCACGCCCAGCCCGTCGGCGCCGCCCTGGATCACCGCCTTGCGGTCGATGGCGGCCGCGATCGCGCGGCGCACGCGCACGTCCTGCAGCGGCTTGCGCTGGTTATTGATCGCCAGGATGGTCTTGGCGCGCGAACCGCTCACGATCACCTGGAAGCGCGGGTTCGCCTTGAACTGCGGCACGCTGCGCGGCGCCACGCGCGGGAACGCGTCCACGTCGCCCGCCATCAGCGAGGCCACCTGGGCGGCCGGGTCGGAGATGAAGCGGAACACCGCGCGGCGGATCTTCGCCGTGCCGGGCGTGCGGTAGCCGTCCCAGGCGGTCAGCGTGACCGAGGCGCCCTTGCTCCAGGCCGAGAACCGGTAGGGTCCGGTGCCGACGGGCCGGGTGGCGTTGCCGTCGGCGCTGCCGGGCTCGACGATCGCGGCCGTCGCCTGGCCGAGCAGGAACAGCAGGTCCGGCTCGATCTCCTGGTTCGTCACCACCACCGTGTGCTCGTCCACCACCCGCGTGGAGAGGTTCGCGAAGGTGCGCTTGTCCTTGTTGGTGCTCTTCTCGCCGGCCGCGCGGTCGAAGGCGAACTTCACCGCGGCCGCATTGAACGGCGCGCCGTTGTGGAACTTCACCCCCTGGCGCAGCCGGAAGGTGCAAGTGCGCAGGTCGGGCGAGATCTCCCAGCGCTCGGCCAGCAGCGGAGAAGTGCTGCCGTCGGCGTTGATCTTCGTGAGCGTCTCGAACACGTTGTAGAGCGTGATCTCGCCGATCGCTGACGCCGCGCCCGCCGTGGGATCGAGCCCCGGCGGCTCCAGCGTCATCGCCAGCACGACCGTGTCCTTGCGGCCCTGCGCCAGAGCGGGCAGCGGCAACGACAGGGCCAGCGGCGCGGCTGCGGCGAGGAGGGTGCGGCGGTCGATGGGCATCGCGGGGATCTCCGGGGGGCGGACAGGGAAAGAAGGAATCGGCGCGCGGCCGGTGGGCATCGCGCTGGCACAAAAGGTGGGTGCCGTTCACGCACGGGCGAGATGTATTTGTACACCACAGGCGTGCGTGCTGCTGGGACCCGTATCGGCCGGGGACGCAGTAGCGCTCTGCCGGGACGTCTCCATCTGGCGTCACAGCCTGGTGATCTTCGGCTGCCGGACGGCTGCCAGGTATTCATAGAGGTGGGCAGAACCTGGAAAACATGAAAATCTATGAATATTTCTCGGCGCCAATGAAAAACGTCAACGTGGCTGCAGCCTTGGCACTGCCCGAGGCACGGCCGCCACCAGCTCCCGGGTGTACGGATGCGATGGCGACCGGAACAACGCGTCCGGCGTGCCGCGCTCCACGATCTTCCCGGCCTGCATCACCACCACCTCGTCGCACAGGTGCCGAACGACGGCGAGGTCGTGGCTGATGAGCAGGTAAGTGAGTCCGGCGTTGGCCTGCAGATCGCAGAGCAGGTTCAGCACCTGCGCCTGCACCGAGACGTCGAGTGCGCTCACGGGTTCGTCGGCCACGACCAGCGCCGGGCGTGTCCCGATGGCGCGGGCGATGGCGATGCGCTGGCGCTGCCCACCCGAGAATTCGTGAGGATACTTGCCCGCATCCGCCGGGCGCAGGCCCACCTGGGCGAGCACCTCGGCCACGCGCTCGCGCAGCATGGGGCGCGGCAGCCCTTCCAATGCGCCGAGCGGCTCGGCCACGATGCGCTCCACGGTCATGCGCGGGTCCAGCGAACCATACGGGTCCTGGAACACCATTTGCACATCGCGCCGCGCCGCGCGCAGTTCTGCCGGCCGCAGCGCGTGCAGATCGCGCCCGCGCAGCCGCACGGTGCCGGCCGTGGGCGTATCGAGCGCCATCACCAGCCGCGCGAGCGTGGACTTGCCCGAGCCGGATTCGCCGACGACCCCGAGGCTGCGGCCCGCTGCCAGCGTGAAATCGATGCCGTCCAGTGCGCGCAGCCGCGGCACGGGGCCGAGCAGGCGCTCGCGCGGCAGGGCGTAGTCGCGCACCAGCCCGCGCACTTCCACGAGGGGAGCATCGGCCTGGAGGGCGCTGCTGCCGGGCGTCGGCGTGCCGTTCGCCGTCATGCGGGACCTCTCGGCATAGGGGATGCGGCTGCCACGTCATCCAGCCGGATGCAGCGCGCCTGGTGCCCGGGCCCGACGGCCATGGGCGCCGGCAGGCCGGCATGGCACTCGGAGATGGTGAACGCGCAGCGGCCCGCGAACGGGCAGCCGGAAGGCAGGTCCGCGATGTCCGGCACGGTGCCGGCGATGGTGGGCAGCCGTGGCCGCGCAGCACCACCGGGGGTGGCCATGCCATCGCTCCCGGCATCGCCGTCTTCGCGATCCTCCAGCCACTGCGGCCGCGCCGCGAACAGCCCGCGCGTGTAGGGATGGGCCCGGTGGGTGAACACCTCCGCCGTGGGGCCGCTCTCGACCACGCTGCCGCCATACATCACCAGCATGCGGTCGACGTTCTGCGCGATCACGCCGAGGTCGTGCGAGATCAGCACCAGCCCCATGCCGCGCTCGGCGACGAGCTCCGCGATCAGGTCCAGGATCTGCCGCTGCACCGTCACGTCGAGCGCCGTGGTGGGTTCGTCGGCGATCAGCACGTCCGGCCCGCAGGCCAGCGCCATCGCGATCGTGATGCGCTGGCGCTGCCCGCCCGAGAACTGGTGCGGATAGGCATCGAAGCGCCGGGCCGCCTGCGGAATGCCCACACGGTCGAGCAGCGCCACGGCCCGTGCGCGCGCTTCGGCACGCGGCAGGCGCAGGTGCCGGCGCATCGGCTCGGCCACCTGCGCGCCGATGGTGTGCACGGGGTTGAGCGCCGTCATCGGCTCCTGGAACACCATCGCGATGCGGCGGCCCCGCAGCCGTGCCAGGGTATCGTCGGGCTGGCCCAGCAGTTCCGTGCCGCCGAAGCGCACGCTGCCGCCGGCGCGCGCGCCTTCGGGCAGCAGCCCCATGAGCGCCATCGCCGTGAGCGACTTGCCGCAGCCCGACTCGCCCACCAGCCCGATCGCCTCGCCGCGCGCGAGCGTGAACGACACCTCGCGCACCGCGCGCGCCGGGCCACGCTGCGTCGGCAGGTCCACGGTGAGGCCGCGCACGTCGATCAGCGGATCGCCGCGGCTGGGGAGGGGGTAGGAAGGCACGTCCACCATGGTCCGCGTCAACGGCGGCGCGCCAGGCGCGGATCGAGCAGGTCGCGCAGCCCGTCGCCCAGCAGGTTCAGGCCGAGCACGGCCAGGGCGATCGCCACGCCCGGCCACACGGTCAGCAGCGGCGCCTGGAACATCAGCGTCTGCGCCTCGCTCAGCATGCGGCCCCACGACGGCTGCGGGGGCTGGGTGCCCAGGCCCAGGTAGGAGAGGGCGGCCTCGGCCAGGATCGCCAGCGCGAACTGGATGGTCGCCTGCACCGTGAGCACAGCCGCGATGTTCGGGAGCACGTGGTCCCATGTGATGCGCCAGGGGCCCTTGCCGCAGGCGCGCGCCGCCAGCACGTACTCGCGCGCCCACACGGCCTTGGCGGATGCGCGTGCCACCCGCGCGAAGGTCGGAATGTTGAAGATGCCGATCGCGATGATCGAATTCACCACGCCCGCGCCCCACACCGCCGTGAGCATGATCGCCGAGAGGATGGCGGGAAACGCGAAGGTGAAGTCCGCCAGCCGCATCACCGCTTCCTCCACCCAGCCGCGCCGCGCCGCCGCCAGCAGCCCGAGCGCCGTGCCCACGGTGAGCCCGATGCCCACGGCGATCACGCCCACGAGGATCGAATTGCGCGCTCCCACCAGCAGCAGCGATGCCACGTCGCGCCCGAAGGCATCCGTGCCCAGCCAGTGCGCCGCGCCCGGCGGGCGCAGGGCGGCATCCATGTCCATCTCGTAGGGCGAACCGGGCGTCCAGAAGAACGACAGCAGCGCCGCCAGCACCAGCAGCAGCGAGAGCGCTGCGCCCAGCGCGAAGCTCGGGTGGCGCAGGGCCTGGCGCCATGCGCCAGCTGGCGGGCGCCCGGCCACGGCCGGGGATGCTGCAGTAGGTGCGGAAACAGGAGTGCGCGCAGGCATCAGAGATCGCTCGCCTTCACGCGCGGATCGATGGCCGCATACAGCAGGTCCACCACGAAATTCACCACGATCACCATCGCGGCCAGCAGCATCACGCAGTTGCGCACCACCACCAGATCGCGGTTCGCGATCGACTGGAAGATCAGCCGTCCCAGCCCCGGCAGGTAGAACACGTTCTCGACCACGATCGTGCCGGCCAGCAGGTTCGCGAACTGCAGGCCCATCACGGTGACCACGGGAATCATCGCATTGCGCAGCACGTGGCCCCAGAGCGCGGCCTGCCGCGACAGCCCCTTGGCCCGCGCCGTTCGCACGAAATCCTCGCGCAGCACCTCCAGCACCGCGGAGCGCGTGATGCGCGCGAGGATGGCCGCCTGCACCACCGCCAGCGCGATGGCCGGCAGCAGCAGGGCCTGCAGCGCCTGCAGCGGCCCGCCGCCCGAGGCCTCCGTCCAGCCCGGGAAGCCGCCCGCCGAGAACCACTGCAGCTTCACCGAGAACAGCAGGATCAGCAGGATGGCGAACCAGAAGTTCGGGATCGCGATGCCGATCTGGGCGAGCGCCATCACGCCCACGTCGCCCCAGCGGCGGTGGTGCGAAGCCGCGTACACCCCGGCCAGCAGCGCCAGCACCGCCGTGATCGCCATCGCCATCAGCGCCAGCGGCACCGTGAGCGCCAGCCGCTCCAGCACCAGGTCGCGCACCGGCGTACCGTAGGCATGGCTCTCGCCCATGTCGCCCGAGAGCAGACCGCCGATCCATTGCGCATAGCGCATGGGAGCGGGCTGGTCGAGCCCCAGCTGCGCGGCCAGCGCCGCCACGGCTTCCGGGGAGGCGTCCGGGCCCATCATCACCTGCGCCGCGTTGCCGGGCAGGATCTCCAGCACAAGGAACACGACCAGCGACGCCGCGGCCAGCGTGGCCACGAACGTCGCAAGGCGCTTGAAGAGGAACATTCCCATGGCGGGCGTGCGGATGGACGGGAGGCGGAAGCGTGGTCGTGGTGCTCGGAGGCCCGGGGCCGGCATGGCCGCGGGCCCGGAAGGCGCAGCATAGCGGCAAACGCGCGCCGTGACGGCGTGCCGGGCCGACTGCCCGCAGGCACGCTGGCAGGCCCCTGCCGTGCCATGGGGATGGGCGCCTGGGATAATCGGGGCATGACGTCCGTATCCCGCACTGCCCGGAGGCATCCATGGCCCTGATGATCACCGAGGAGTGCATCAACTGCGACGTGTGCGAGCCCGAGTGCCCCAACCACGCCATCTACCTGGGCGAGGCCACCTACGAGATCGCGCCCGACAAGTGCACCGAATGCGTGGGCCATTTCGACGAGCCCCAGTGCGTGCAGATCTGCCCCGTCGCCTGCATCCCGGTGAACCCGCAGCACGTGGAGAGCCGCGAGACGCTTTGGCAGAAGTACCAGCGCCTCACGGGCGACACCGCCGGGGCCCCGGCGGGCGCGCGCGCGGAGTAGGGCGCTGGATGCGCCGCTGCCTGCCAGGGCGGGCGCGGTGCGTGCATCCGAGGCCACAGTGTCCCCACATGGCCTGCATGGCCGCTGCCGTGGCGGCAGGTGGGCGATGGAGACCGGGCCCCGCCTACCGCTGCGCAGGCGGCGTCGGCGGCAGCCCTTCCGGCCGCGGCGGCTTCGGGCGTGGCGGCTTGGTGGTGTGCACGAGCAGCGTGGCCTTTTCCATGTCGCCCGCCAGCATGGCCGGCGCGGCCTTGAGCGAATGCGCGATGCTGTCCTCGATCTGCGTGCGGTGGTCGGGCGAGGGCTTCTTGAGCACCCAGTTGGGCACCTCTTCCTTCACGCCCGGGTGCCCGATGCCGATGCGCAGGCGCCAGTAGTCCGGCGAGCCCAGCTGCGCATGGATGTCGCGCAGCCCGTTGTGGCCCGCATGGCTGCCGCCGCGCTTGAGCTTGGCCTGGCCCGGCACGATGTCCAGTTCGTCGTGGGCCACCAGGATTTCCTGCGGCTGGATCTTGAAGAAGCGCGCCAGCGCAGCCACCGACTTGCCCGACAGGTTCATGAAGGTCTGCGGCTGCAGCAGCCACACGCTCTGCCCGTTCACGCTGGCGCGGGCGACCAGCCCGTGGTAGGCCCGCTCGGGCACGAGGTGCACCTTCAGGTCGCGGGCGAGACCGTCGATCCACCAGAACCCCGCGTTGTGCCGTGTGGCGTCGTAATCCGGACCGGGATTGCCCAGGCCCACAAACAGTTTGATCATGGTGCGCGCGATTATCGGAGGAGCGCGGCGCGGCACGCTCGCTCCCAAAAGAGCAACGGCCCACGCGCCGTGAAGCGGTGGGCCGTAGGGGCCGGATGCCACCCGTGGGGCGGCCATCCGGTCAGAGGGCGCGAAGAATTACTTCTTGCCCTTCTTGGCGGGAGCGGCGGCCGGAGCTGCAGCGCCTTCGGCCGGAGCCTCGACTTCGGCCACCGGCGTCACGACGGACACCAGCACCGGGTTCTGCTGGCTGCCACGCACCACGGCGGACACGCCGCGGGGCAGCTTGATGTCCTTCAGGTGCAGCGAGCGGCCCTTTTCCAGCTTGCTCAGGTCCACGTTGATGAACTCGGGCAGGTCGGACGGCATGCAGGACACGTCCAGTTCGTTCGCCACGGGGTTGACCATGCACTTGTCGATCTTCACGGCCGGGGATTCCTCGGCGCCGGAGAAGTGCAGCGGCACCTTCATGTGCAGCTTGGTCTTCTCGTCCACGCGCTGGAAGTCGATGTGCAGCACCAGTTGCTTGAACGGGTGGTATTGCACGTCGCGCAGCAGGACCTTGCTGGTCTGGCCGGCCACTTCCATGTCCAGTACGCTGGAATGGAAGGCTTCCTTCTTCAGGGCGTGCCACAGGGCGTTGTGGTCCAGCTCGATGAGCTGGGGTTCGGCGGAACCGCCGTAGACGATGCCGGGCGTCTTGCCCGAATTGCGCAGACGGCGGCTCGCACCCGTACCTTGCTTGGCGCGCTCAAAAGCGACGAAGTTCATGTTTCACTCCTGTGGGGGCCTGCCGCGACCAGCGGGCCCTGCGTTGACGAAGGCCCGCGCCAGGATGGCTGCGGGCCCGTGGGGTTGTTCCCGAACGCGCAAGCCTCCCGAAGGAGGCTTGGCATCTGCTGCGCCGGGCCGGAGGGCCGGGGCAGGGGAGGACGGATCCTCAGTCCGAGAACAGGCTCATCACCGACTCCCCCTTGGCGATGCGCTGGATCGTCTCGGCGATCAGCGGTGCCACGGAGAGCTGGCGAATCTTGGTGCATCCCTTGCCGGTTTCGCTCAAGGGAATGGTGTTGGTGACGACCACCTCGTCGAGCGCATCGCCCTGGGAGATGCGGTCGATGGCGGGGCCCGAGAAGATCGGGTGCGTGCAGTAGGCGTACACCTTCTTGGCGCCGCGCTCCTTGAGCACCTCGGCGGCCTTCACGAGCGTGCCGGCCGTGTCGATCATGTCGTCCATGATCACGCAGTTGCGGCCTTCGATCTCGCCGATCACGTGCATCACTTCCGAGACGTTGGCCTTCGGGCGGCGCTTGTCGATGATGGCCAGGTCGCAGCCGAGCTGCTTGGCGAGGGCCCGTGCGCGCACCACGCCGCCCACGTCGGGGGACACGACGATCAGGTCCTCGTAGTTCTTCTGGCGCAGGTCGCCGAGCAGCACGGGGGACGCATAGATGTTGTCCACCGGGATGTCGAAGAAGCCCTGGATCTGGTCGGCGTGCAGGTCCATCGTCAGCACGCGGGCGACGCCGACGGCCTGCAGCATGTTGGCGACGACCTTGGCCGAGATCGGCACGCGCGTGGAGCGCGGACGGCGGTCCTGGCGGGCATAGCCGAAATAGGGGATCACGGCGCTGATGCGCTCGGCGGATGCGCGCTTGAACGCATCGACCATGATCAGCAGTTCCATGAGGTTTTCGTTCGTGGGGGCGCAGGTGGACTGCACCACGAACACGTCGCGGGCGCGGACGTTCTCTTTGATTTCGACGGTGACTTCTCCGTCGGAGAAGCGGGCCACATCGATGGCGCCGAGGCTCGTGCCGAGATGCCGGGCGATGTCAGCGGCCATGCCAGGATTGGCATTGCCGGTGAAAACCATGAAGTCGGGGTGGTTGGCTTGCATGCGAGACCCAGCAGTCTGAAGTAAATGCCTGAAGCAAAAAGCTTTGGCAGGGGAAGAAGGATTCGAACCTTCGCATGCCGGAATCAAAATCCGGTGCCTTAACCAGCTTGGCGACTCCCCTACACAGGTTGACTGCCTGATGGCAATCCACCTCAATCTTCATCTGCTGCCCACCCTGCAAGGGGGTGGAGCCTCAGATTATCACATACTTTTGCCCTCCATCCGGTGGGCAGATCGAATAAATCGATCGCATGTGTCATTTGCGCAAACACCGCACTTCCCGAGCCGGTCATGCGGGCCTGCAATCCTTTGTCTTCCAGCCATCGGATGGCTTGGGAAACTTCGGGGCAGAGCTGTTCCGCGACCGGCTGCAGTACGTTTTTACCAAATTGGTAGCGTGCTGCAGCAAAGCCTGAGATTGTAGCACGCTGCGAATCGCGTTCCAGAGAAGGAGACGAAAAAATCGATTTCGTATCCAGTCCGGCTGCGGGTTTGACCACCACGAACCGGCTCCGGGGCAGCGCGTGCACGTTCTCGAGCGGCGTGATTGTCTCACCGATTCCTTCCACCCAAGCGTTCCTGCCGCGCAAAAAGAAGGGAATGTCGGCCCCGAGCGACAGACCGATGCGTTCCAGCGCCGCGCGTCCCAGATGCACGCCCCAGAGCCGGTTGAGCGCGATCAGCGTGGTGGCGGCATCCGAGGAGCCGCCGCCCATGCCGGCCTGTGCGGGAATGGATTTCTCCAGCGTGATGTGCGCGCCCTGGCGCGTGCCCGTGGCCTGCTGCAGCGCGCGGGCCGCGCGGGTGCAGAGGTCGTCGGCCGGCAGGGCGGCACCCCCATCGAGATCCTCGCGGCTGATGCCGCCGTCCGCGCGCAGTTCGACGTGCAGCGTGTCGCACCAGTCGATCAGCATGAACGCCGACTGCAGCAGGTGGTAGCCGTCGGGCCTGCGCCCGGTGATGTGCAGGAACAGGTTGAGCTTGGCCGGGGCGGGCAGGTCGTGGATCGCGCGCATGGAGTGGTTCAGCGGTCCAGCACGATGCGCAGCGTGGCCTGGGGCAGGGGGCTCTGGCGCTGGGCGGTCAGACGCCCGTCGTCCAGCCTGCCGAGGTTCACCGTCCATCCCGGCACGTCCACCGCGTCGCCCTGCAGCCAGGCAAAGAGCGCCGCGACCGGCAGGGCGCTGCCCGTCAGTTCCTCCACCAGCGCGTCGAGCGACGGCGAGGTGCGGCGCTCGCCGCCCTTTTGCAGGATGGCGCCCGAAGGGGACCATTCCAGCGTCGCGAGCACGTTGCCCAGCGGATTGAGCAGCACGAGTTCCCCCTGCCGCGCCTCTCCGCTCAATTCGAAGCCGGCGCTGACCGGCGCCACGTCCGGGTCGTCCACCTGCAGCGCCATGCGGCCGTTCCATTGCCGCACGCCGACGCGCGCCTGGGATGCCGGCCGGGGCGGCGTGGCACAGCCCGCCAGCAGCACGAGCGCGCCTGCCGCCAGTCCGCCGAGCAGTCCGCGGCGCTGCCCATCCATCGTCGCGGAGCGCATCACGGGTTGGCCTTCAGCCGCTTCAGCGTTTCCTGCAGCGTGTCGTTGTCCTTGTTCAGGCGCAGGCCGGTGCGCCACACCTCCAGCGCCTTCTCGCGCTCACCCAGGGTCCACAGCACCTCGCCGAGGTGCGCCGCGATTTCGGGATCGGGCTGGCGCTGGAAGGCCTCGCCCAGCAGCCGGGCCGCTTCGGCGTGGTTGCCCATGCGGAATTCCACCCAGCCCAGGCTGTCGGTGATGAACGGATCCTTCGGAGCGAACTCCAGCGCCTTCGCGATCAGCTGCCGGGCCTCCGGCAGGCGGATGCCGCGCTCGGCGAACGAATAGCCGAGCGCGTTGTAGGCGTGCTGGTAGTCGGGGCGCTTCTCGATGATCTGGCGCAGCAGCCGCTCCATGGCATCGAGGTCGCCGGCCTTCTCCGCCAGCATGGCCTGGTCGTACACCAGGTCGTAGTCGTCGGGCGCGAGCGCCACGGCCTTGCCCTGCACCTCGAAGGCCTGCTTGTACTGCTTGGCGTCGCGCAGCAGCTGCGCTTCGGCCACCAGCTTCAGGCGCTCTTCCTGCGCGTTGCGGGCCGGCAGCCTGCGGATCACTCCGACGGCCTCCTGCAGCTTGCCCTGGCGCGCCAGCAGCGAGGCACGCCGCGCCTGCGCCGCGAGCAGCTCGGAGGCGTTGTCGACCTTGGCGAGCCAGGATTCCGCCTGGGCGAGATCGCCCCGCTTCTCCGCGATCTGGGCGCGCAGCAGGTAGGCCTGGTTCATCGCCGCCTTGCGCGGGTCGCCGGGCGGGTACGACTGCAGCAGGCGCTCGAACTGGTCCAGCGACGCCTCGGCTTCGGGCAGCCGGTCCGACTGCAGCGCCAGCGAGGCCTTGAGCAGCCACGCCTCGGCCATGTCCGGCGCTTCGCGGGTGAGCGTGTCCAGCTGCGCGCCGGCTTCCGCGAAGCGCTGCAGGTTGAGCAGCACGCCCGCGTAGGCCATGCGGATCTGGGGCTGCGGCTTGCCGGCCATGTAGCGGGTCACGAGCGGCTCGGCCTGGGCCTCGCCCGCTTCGAGCAGTTGCAGCGCGAGCAGCGCGGCGCTGTCCAGCGGCGCCTCCTGGGCCTGGGCCTGGCGGGCCGCCTCCAGCGCGCCCTTGCGGTCGCCCGCGGCGAACCGCATGCGGCCGATCGTGGTCCAGGCGACGGGGCCGGCCGCGGGGTTCTGCAGCTGGTCCGCCAGCGCCTTCTCGACGATGCCGGCGGCGGCCGCCTTGTCCGAGGCGCGCCCGTACAGCTGCGGAATGGCCTGCAGGGTGAGCAGCTTGTCCTGCGCCGGCGACTGGGCGAGTTCCTGCTTGAGCAGGTCGCCCGTCTCCTGGATGCGGTTCAGGGCGATGAGGATCTGCAGCACGTAGCGGTTGGCCTCGCGCGACTGCGGCTGGGCTTCCTTCCAGGCACGCGCCGCGGCCAGGGCGTATTCACCGGAGCGCGACTGCAGCGCGATGTCCGTGGCGCGCCGGTACAGCTGGCCGTCGCCGCTGCGGCGCGCGGCCTCCAGGATCAGCGCGTAGCCGGAGCCCGGATCGCCGCTGCTGGTGCTGAGTTCGCCGACCAGGATGTCGTAGAACAGCTCGGCGTCGAGCGCGGCGCGCGACTCGCTGCTGGGAATGGTTTCCGCTTGCAGCTCGACCTGCTTCGCCCGCGCCGGCGGGGGCGGTGGAGCTGCGGGTGCCGCGAGGGAAGGCGCCGCTGCGGCGCACAGTGCGCACAGAAATGCGGCACTCCGGAAACGATGTGATGGCTCCATCGGACCATAATAATCCATGCCCGACCTCGTTCCAGGAGCCCGTCCGCATGCCTGAGTTGCCCGAAGTGGAAGTCACGCGCCGCGGCGTGGCGGACGCCATGGCCGGAGCGGTGATCGAATCCGTCGTGCTGGGCAAGGCGCTGCGCTGGCCCCTGGGCCGCGCGCCCGACACCTTGCTCGGCCTGCGGATCGTCGCGGTGCGCCGCCGCGGCAAGTACCTGCTCGTGGACCTGGACCGTGGCCTGCTGCTGGTCCACCTGGGCATGTCCGGCAGCCTGCGCTTCGACCGGCTGGCGGAGCCGCCCGGCATCCACGACCACTTCCTGATGGCGACCAGCCAGGGCACCCTGCGGCTGAAGGACCCGCGCCGGTTCGGGGCGGTCGTCTGGGCCGATTCCGAGACCAGCCCGGAAGCCGTCCGGCTGCTGGGGCGCCTGGGCGTGGAGCCGCTGGAAGACGCCTTCACGGTGGAGGGTTTCGCGGCCGCGCTGCGGGCGAGCCGGCTGCCGGTCAAGCAGTTCCTGCTGGGCGGCAAGGCGGTGGTGGGGGTGGGGAACATCTATGCCTCCGAGGCGCTCTTCCTCGCGGGCATCCGGCCGACCGTGCGGGCCTCGTCCATCGGGCCGGTGCGCGCGCGGCGGCTGCACGCGGCCATCCGCTCGGTGCTGGCGCGGGCCGTGGAGCGCGGCGGCAGTACGCTGCGGGACTTCGCAGGGGTGGACGGCAACGCCGGGCATTTCCAGCTGGAGGCGCACGTCTATGGCCGCGAGGGCCTGCCGTGCCGCACCTGCGGCACGCCGATCCGCGCGATCCGGCAGGGCCAGCGCAGCACGTACTATTGCATCCAGTGCCAGAAGCCCTGATCTACGGAGGCAATGCCGGCCGGGGTGCTGATATATTTTGACCTTGCCGGCGCAGCCGGGATGCAGCATCCATCTCCAGGAGCACCGTGGGACCTTCTTTCAACGAGCAATTCGACCAGCATGGCGCCTGGCGGCGCGCGTTCGCGCTCCAGTTGAAGCAGCTGGGCGAATGGATGTCCTCGCATGCCCTGATGGATGCCGCCATCCAGGAGAAGCTGCGCCGCCTGGAAGACCAGGTGCGCAGCGACAAGGTCATGGTGGCGTTCGTCGCGGAGTTCTCCCGCGGCAAGTCCGAGCTCATCAATGCGATCTTCTTCGCCGACTATGGCCGCCGCATCATGCCGGCCAGCGCCGGCCGCACCACGATGTGCCCGACCGAGCTGGGCTACGACGCCGCGGTCTCCAACAGCCTGCGCCTGTTGCCGATCGACACGCGCCTGCAGCCCCAGGGCCTGGCCGAATGGCGGCTGCGGCCGGACCAGTGGACCGAGGTCCCGCTGAACGTCGGCGATGCGGAGCAGCTCGCCGGAGCGCTCGAGAAAGTGTCGGAGGTGCGCCGCGTCACGCAGGACGAGGCCCGCGCGCTCGGCTTCTGGCACGACGACCAGCCCCAGGACAATCCGGTGCCCGATGCGCGGGGCCTGGTCGAGGTGCCCGCCTGGCGCCACGCGCTGATCAACATCCCGCACCCCCTGCTGCGCCAGGGATTGGTGATCCTGGACACGCCCGGCCTGAACGCCGTCGGAGCGGAGCCCGAGCTCACCATCAACCTGATTCCCCAGGCCCATGCCGTGGTCTTCATCCTCGGCGCGGACACCGGCGTCACGCGCTCCGACCTGGAGATCTGGCGCCAGCACGTCGCGCCCGCCGTCGGCCATGCGGACGCCCGCCTCGTGGTGCTGAACAAGATCGACACGCTCTGGGACACCCTCAATTCGCCCACGCAGGTGCAGGAACAGCTCGAACGCCAGCGGCTGGCCTCCGCCGAGATGCTGGGCGTGCCGCCGGAGCAGGTGCTGCTGGTGTCGGCGCAGAAGGGGCTGGTCTCCAAGATCCACTGCGACGACGTGCTGCTGGAGTCCAGCGGCCTGCCGGTGCTGGAGGACGCGCTGGCGCAGGGCGTGATGGGCAAGCGCCAGGGCATCCTGCGCTCCGCCGTGACCTCGGGCGTGGCCTCGCTGCGCACGGCGGCGGGCCGCACCATCAACATCCGCCGCCGCGATCTGGACGACCAGGTGCTGGAGCTGCGCAGCCTGCGCGGCAAGAACGCATCCGTGATCGAGTCCATGCGCGTGCGCATCGAACAGGAACAGCGCGAGTTCGACGCCAGCGCCGCGAAGATCCAGGCCGTGCGGGCGGTGCACCTCAAGCTGCTGCGCGACATCTTCCAGGATCTCGGCGCGCGCTCGCTGAAGGCCGAGATGACGGCGCTGGTCGAGGCGCTGCAGCAGAAGGGCCTCAAATTCGGCGTGCGCAAGGTCTATGCGGAGACGTTCGAGCGCCTGCGGTCGATCGTCGACAAGGCCCAGGCCTCGGCCACCGAGATCCACGCCATGCTCGGCGGCACCTTCCGCCAGCTGAACGCGGACTTCGGCTTCTCCCTGCAGGTGCCGCCGACCCCGCAGCTCGACGGCTTCCTGGCGGAGATCCGGCAGATCGAGGAGCGCCACGTGCAGTACATCGGCGTGGGCAACACGCTGCGCCTGGCCCAGCCGGACTTCGTACAGCGCCTGGTGCGTGCCCTCGGCATGCGCCTGCGCACCGTCTTCGAATCGGCGGCCAACGACCTGGAGCTGTGGAGCAAATCCGCCACCGCGCAGCTCGACGCCCAGCTGCGCGAACGCAAGCGCAGCTTCGCGCGGCGCATCGAGGCCGTGGACCGCATCCAGCATGCGGCGGGCAGCCTGGCCGAACGGATCGAGGAGATCGAGCAGGCCGAGCAGGAACTGACGCAGCTCGAAGCGCGGCTGAACGAGCTGACGGGGCAGCTGGCGTCCCTGCCCGCGGAAAGCGGAGGCCCGCGGCCCCCGGCGGCACCGTCCGCATGACGCGCGCGCTTCCCGACATCGCCACCGACGTGGTGCGCTGGCAGGCCGTGCACGGCCGCAACCACCTGCCCTGGCAGCAGACCCGCGACCCCTACCGCGTGTGGCTCTCCGAGATCATGCTGCAGCAGACCCAGGTCGCGACGGTGCTCGATTACTACACCCGCTTCCTGGAGCGCTTCCCGGACGTGGGGGCCCTGGCCGCCGCGCCCGAGGAAGACGTCATGGCCCTGTGGAGCGGCCTCGGCTATTACAGCCGCGCCCGCAATCTGCACCGCTGCGCCCGCGAAGTGGTGGAGCGGCACGGCGGCAGTTTCCCGCGCACCGCGGAGGTGCTGGCCGAGCTGCCCGGCATCGGCCGGTCGACGGCCGGCGCGATCGCCTCGTTCTGCTTCGCCGAGCGCGTGCCCATCCTCGACGCCAACGTGCGGCGCGTCCTGACGCGCGTGCTGGGCTTCGACGCCGATCTGGCGGTCGCCCGCAACGAGCGCGCCCTCTGGGACCAGGCCACCGCGCTGCTGCCGCAGACCGACCTGCACGACGCCATGCCCCGCTACACGCAGGGCCTGATGGACCTGGGCGCCACACTCTGCACGCCCAAGCGGCCCGCCTGCATCCTGTGCCCCCTGCACGCGCAATGCGCGGCTGCCGCCGCCGGCAATCCCGAGGACTATCCGGTGCGCACCCGCAAGCTGGTGCGCCGCGCCCAGGCCTGGTGGTTCCCGCTGCTGCACGACGGGGAAGGGCGCATCTGGCTGCAGCGCCGGCCATCGGAAGGCGGCATCTGGGCCGGACTGTACTGTCCGCCCATGTTCGAGAGCGAAGGCGAAGCGCATGCCTGGATGGCCCGCCGCGGCGTCTCGGAGCCTCCGGAGGCGCTGGACACCGTGTTCCACGTGCTCACCCACCGCGACCTGCATCTGCACCCGCTGCTGGCGCGCGCGCCGGGCGATGCCGTGCGTGCCGGCGAGGAAGAGGGCGGTACCGCGGGTTGGTTCGCCACCGCGCAATGGCGCGCCCTCGGCCTGCCGGCCCCGATCCGCAAGCTGCTGGAGCAGGTGCATCTGCCGAATGCGGGGCAGGCCGAAGCCATTTCCTGATTCACCGGCTTCAACCTGTCAGAAGGCCGCGGAGCAGGCCACGCCAGCAGACGCCGTGGAACGGGCTTCGCCCGGCCACCGGCGGCGTCTCCCTGCCCGCCGTGCGCAGCATGGCGAGAGCGGGGGGAGGCGGGCGCAGCCGCTCAGGGGGGTGTTCTCCTCATGTCCAGCTCGCGATGCCGCCGCAGGGTGGTCCACCGGTCCGAGAAATCCTCGCACAGCCGCTCCACGAGATACACCGAACGGTGCTGCCCGCCCGTGCAGCCGATGGCGACGGTGACGTAGCTGCGGTGGTTCTGCGCCAGCAGTTCGAGCCAGTGCGCCAGGAAGCGCGTGATGTGCTCCCGCATCAGCCGGACGTCCTTGATCTGCTCCAGGTAGCGCACGACCGCTGCGTCCTGGCCCGTCAGGTCGCGCAGGCCGGGTTCGTAGTGCGGGTTGGGCAGCATCCGGACGTCGAAGACATAGTCCGCGTCCACCGGCACCCCGCGCTTGAAGGCGAACGACTGGAACACCAGCGTCAGCTGCCCCGGCAGGGCCGGCATCAGGCTCTTCACGTAACCCTGCAACTGCGCGGCACGGATGGCGCTGGTGTCGATCACGTGCGATTGCTCGCGCAGGTCCGCCAGCAGCTCGCGCTCCAGCTCGATGGTCTCCAGCAGCGCATGGGTCTCGCCCTGCCGTTCGTCGCGCGACAGCGGGTGCCGGCGCCGCGTTTCCGAGAACCGCCGCACCAGCGTGTCCGTCGTCGCGTCCAGGAACAGCGAATGCACCGTGACGCCCTCGGCGCGCAGGCGCCTGAGCTGCTGCGGCACCAGCGGCAGGGCGGTCGCGCTGCGCACGTCCATGGCGATCGCCACCCGGTTGCCATGGTGCTGGTGCTCCAGCGCCACGAAGGCCGCGAGCAGTTCCGGCGGCAGGTTGTCGACGCAGTAATAGCCCGCATCCTCCAGCGCATGCAGTGCCACGGACTTGCCGGAGCCCGACATGCCCGTGATCAGCACGATCTCCAGCGCAGCGGCCGTCACGCGCGCTTCCCTTGAGCCGGGGGCGTGCGGCTGTGGTCCAGCATCTCGCGGGCGTGCGCCAGCGTGGCGGCGGATGCCCGCTCGCCGCCGAGCATGCGCGCCATCTCCTGCACGCGGCGGTCGCCCTCCACCGGCGCGACCGTGCTCACCGTGCCGTTCTGGCGGGAGCGTTTGGACACCACGAGGTGGTGGTCCGCGCAGGCGGCCACCTGGGGCAGGTGCGTCACGGCCAGCACCTGCCGGTCGGCGCCGAGGCGCTGCATCAGCTGGCCCACGGTCTCTGCGACGGAACCGCCGACGCCCGAATCCACTTCGTCGAAGATCAGCGTGGGCGCTTCCCCCAGGCGGCTGGTGGTGACGGAGATCGCGAGCGAGATCCGCGAGAGCTCGCCACCGGAGGCGACCTTGCCGATCGGCCGCGGCGACACCCCCTGGTGGCCCGCCACCAGGAAGGCGACGCTGTCCAGCCCGTGCGGCCCCGGTTCCGCCTGCGCATCGAGCGCCACGTCGAACCGGCCGCCCTTCATGCCCAGGCCCTGCATCGCCTCGGTGATGGCGCGCGCGAGCTGCGGCGCGGCCTTGGCACGCTTCTGGGATATTTCGCGGGCGGCCTTCATGTAGGCGGCCTCGCTCTTGCGGGCGCTCTCGGCCAGCGCCTCGACGTCGGAGGCGCCGTCGAGGCGCGCCAGTTCCTCTTCCCAGCCGGCAAGCAGGCCGGGCAGATCCTGGGGCTGGCGCTTGAAGCGGCGCGCCAGCGACATCCAGAGGCCCATGCGGGTGTCGAGCGTCTCCAGCCGGTCAGGATCTACATCGGTGTGGCGCAGATAGGACTGCAGCGAATGCGCCACGTCCGAGGCCTGCGCCAGGCACGAGGCCAGCACGTCCAGCATCGACTGGAACTGCGGGTCCAGCGAGGCCTTGGCTTCCAGCAGGCCACGCGCGCGCACCAACTGGCCATGGGCTCCGCCCTCGTCGTCTTCGAGCGTCGAGAGCGCTGCCTGGGCGGTATCGATCAGTGCCTGCGCATGCGACAGGCGCGTGTGCTGCGCGTTCAATTCGTCCCACTCGCCCTCGGCGGGACCGAGCTTCTGCATCTCGGCGATCTGCCACTGCAGCCGGTCGCGCTCCTGCTGGATGCTGTCCTGGCCCGCGCGGGCCGTTTCCAGGGCCTTGCGGTCGTCGCGCCAACGCGTCCAGAGCGGCAGCAGGCCGTCGGCGCGGATGCCGCCGTAGGCGTCCAGCAGGCCGCGCACCGCGTCCACGCGCGTCAGGCTCTGCCACGCGTGCTGGCCGTGGATGTCGATGAGGTGCGAGCCCAGCGTGCGCATCTGTGTCGCCGTGGCAGGCACGCCGTTGATCCATGCGCGGCTCTTGCCCTGTGCGTCGATCGTGCGCCGCAGCAGCAGGCCGTCCTCCTGCGGAATGCCGGCCTCCTCCAGCCATGCGGCGATGGCGGGCGTACCGTCGAACTCCGCGGCCAGGTCGGCGGCGGCCGTGCCTTCCCGCACCACGCCGGGATCGGCGCGCGCGCCCAGCAGCAGCTGCAGCGCATCGATCAGGATGGACTTGCCGGCCCCGGTCTCGCCGGTCAGCGCGCTGAACCCCGTGTGGAGATCGAGCTCCAGGGATTCGACGATCACGAAATCACGCAGCGCAATCCGCTTCAACGCCATGCTCAGTAGCCTCCGTCGTTCCAGCGCAGCTTCTTGCGCAGCGTGGCGAAATAATTCCAGCCGCGCGGATGCAAAAACCGCGCGCGGTAGTCCGAACGCTGCACCAGGATGCGGTCCCCATGCTGCAGCGATGCGAGGGACTGCATGTCGAAATTCGCGCTCACGTCGCGGCCGCTCACCACCTCCACCGTCACCTCCATGCTGTCCGACAGCACGATCGGGCGGTTCGACAACGTGTGCGGCGCAATGGGCGCCAGCACCCAGCCGGGAATGGTGGGGTGCAGCATGGGCCCGCCGGCGGACAGCGCATAGGCCGTCGAGCCCGTGGGCGAGGCGATGATCAGCCCGTCGGCCCGCTGGTTGGACACGAAATGCCCGCCCACCTCCACGCGCAGCTCCACCATGCCCGACGTGGAGCCGCGGTTGACCACCACGTCGTTCATCGCCAGCGCCTCGAACACGCACTGGCCCTGGCGCATCACGCGCGCACGCATGAGGGGGCGCAGGTCCTCCTCGTATTCGCCGCGCAGCATGGGCTTGAGCACCGCGGGGTATTCATCCAGCGGAATGTCGGTGATGAAGCCGAGCCGGCCCTGGTTGATGCCGATGAGCGGCGTGCGGTAGGGCGCGAGCTGGCGCCCGACGCCCAGCATGGTGCCGTCGCCCCCCACCACCAGGCAGAGGTCGCAGTCGACGCCGATGCGCTCCACCGGCAGGGCGGGGTACTCGGTGAAACCGGTATTCGCGGCCGTGTCCGCCTCCAGGGAGACCTCGCAGCCCTCGTTGGCCAGAAAGCGGGCGATCCCGTCCAGCGCATCGCGCGAACTGTCGGACATGCCGGCGGAAGTGGGCGCCTGGTACTTGCCGACGAGCGCCACGCGTTGGAACCTGAGCTTCATCACGGAAATTAGATCATTAAAATGATTCAATGCTCGACGACCGTGCCAAGTTGTTGCTCAAAGCGCTGATCGAGCGCTACATCGCCGACGGCCAGCCGGTGGGTTCGCGCACGCTGTCGAAGGCGTCGGGCCTGGACCTGTCGCCCGCCACCATCCGCAACGTCATGGCGGACCTGGAGGACATCGGGCTGATCGTCAGCCCCCACACGTCTGCCGGGCGCATTCCCACGGCCAAAGGCTACCGCCTGTTCGTTGACACCATGTTGACAGTGCAGCGCGAGGAACTGCGCTCGCCCGAGCTGGCGCCGGACCAGCCCCAGAAGGTCATCGCCAACGCGGCGCAGCTGCTGTCCAGCCTGTCGCAGTTCGTGGGCGTGGTGATGGCGCCACGCCGGCAGTCCGTCTTCCGGCACATCGAATTCCTGCGGCTTTCGGAGCGCCGCCTGCTCGTCATCATCGTCTCGCCGGACGGCGACGTGCAGAACCGGGTGATCTTCACCGAAGTCGACCATTCCCAGTCCCAACTGGCCGAGGCCGCCAATTTCCTCAACAGCCATTACTCGGGCATGGGCATGGAGGAAGTGCGCGAACGGCTCAAGACCGAGGTGGACCAGCTGCGCGGCGAGATCGCCTCGCTCATGCAGGCCGCCGTCAACATCGGCTCCGAGGCCATGGCCGCATCGCAGGAAGAAGTCATCATCTCCGGCGAGCGCAACCTGCTGGCGCTGAGCGACTTCTCCAACGACATGGGCAACCTGCGCAAGGCCTTCGAGCTCTTCGAGCAGAAGACGCAGATCCTGCGCCTGCTGGACGTCTCCAACCGCGCCGAGGGCGTGCGCATCTTCATCGGCGGCGAGAGCCAGGTCGTGCCCTTCGAGGAGCTCTCGGTGGTGAGCGCCCCATACGAGGTGGACGGGCAGGTCGTGGGCACCCTGGGCGTCATCGGTCCCACCCGCATGCCCTACGACCGCATGATCCAGATCGTCGACATCACCTCGAAGCTGGTGACCAATGCGCTGAGCCACCGGCGCTAGCACATACAATCGCGGCGGCCGGGGCGTTAGCTCAGTTGGTTAGAGCAGAGGACTCATAATCCTTTGGTCGTCGGTTCAAGTCCGCCACGCCCTACCAGTCTTCATGCAGGGAGTTTGCCGTCTTGCAGATGGCGGATTCCCTCGCTGCGTTCCGAGCGGGAACCAATCAAGGCAGATGCGGAGAATTCAACGCGGCGAATGCGTGCCGCGGCGCTCCGCCTGCACCTCGTCGTCAGATCTTCCTCCCGTTCCAGATCCAGATCACCTTGCCCAGGATCTCGACCGCGTGCTGGCCGTCCAGCACGTCCACCGTCTTCACCGTGGGGTTGTCGCTGCTGATCTCGTAGGCGCCGTCCAGGCGCTGGCGCACGCGCTTGATGAAAAGGCGGTTCTGGGCGCCGAGCACATAGACGCCGTCGACTTCCAGCGTGCGCACGCCCGCATCGACCAGCAGCACGTCACCGTCGAGGAACGTGGGCTCCATGGAATCGCCGTAGGCGTGGATGAAGCGCAGGTTGTCCGGCGTGCTCAAGCCCCGCAGCGTCCTGCCGATCCAGGCCGGCGAAAGGGTGAGGTTGCCCACCAGCACGTCCTCGGGGGCCATGTCGCTGCCGCCGCCCATCGATGCCGTGTTCGCCAGGCGCGGCACGGACACCGCGCTGCCGGTGGACGGCGGCGTGCGGCGGGGCCGTGTGCCGCGCCCGGTGGTGGCCTGCCCGTCGCCCGTCAGCACCCAGGCGGCCGAGCAGCCGATCAGCTCTTCCGCCTTGAGGGCCCCCGCTTTGGAGACGCCCCGTACCTCCCAGTTCTTCATGTTCTGCGGGGATTCTCCCAGCAACCGCGCCACGGCGGACTGGCCCGAGACGTCCTTGATCTGGGACGCGGCTTGGTAGAGGCGGAGGGCGCTGTCGTGCATGGCCGCATTGTGCCGCAGTTAAACAAATTGTTGTAAACAAAAGCAGGCAATTTTTGTAAACATGGTGTTTAATGGACCTCTGCAAACATTTTCACCGCGAGGAACACCATGGGTCCCGACGACTTCCGCACGTTCGAAGAAGCCTACAGCGTTGCCGCCAACGCGTCGGGGCTGCGCCTGGGCGTCCGTGAAGGTGCCGCCTATACGGATGCGGAGGTGCTCATCGCCGCGGGCTGGAGCCGGGCCCGCGTGGGTGGTGTGCTGCTGCGGCTGCGGTCGGAGTGCGATGCGGTCGGCCTGCGGAATCCGCCGGCGCGCACGCTCCCGCACCTGAGAACGCTGCCGGAAGTCCGCGCTCACCTGATCGCCCAGGCACACCGGTGGCGGATGGACCCTGCCGAAGCCATCGCCACGGCGGTGCTCGCGTGGTGGCTGCAGCCCGTGTGCGCTGCATGCCAGGGGCGGAGGTTCGAGCGTGCTGGGGGCACGGCGCGGCTCTCATCCAGAGGGTGCAAGCCCTGCGGTGCCACCGGCCTGTCGCGCGTGCCGCACGGCGAGCCGGGGCGCCGCATCGCCCGCTACATCGACGACTGCGTGCAGGGCGCGCAACGATCCATCGCCCACCGCCTGCGGGCCCGGTGACGCCGCATCCATCGGCAAAAGCCAAGCCCGTCGGAATCGATCCCACCAGTCGACCGCAGAGGGTGCTGACCCTCTCGCACGGCGCCTCTTCGTCGAACGCCCGCAGACACGGCCCGGCCTCCGGCCGAAGGTGACTGCGGCAGCCCTTCGATGAAGACGTGCGTCCTGCATTTTTCGAAGCCCGCGAGGATGCCCCGCGGGCTTTCTTCGTTGGGCAGACGCATCCATGCCCCCAGAGAAAGAAAGGAGGAACTGCCATGAAAACCAAGACCACGGAGACCCCTACTTCGGGCGCGGGTGGGCGCCTGAGATTCGATCCCACGATCACCCCCGGAACCATCGTGCAGGTGCTGGTGGTGGTCGGCTCGTCGATCCTGGCGTATGGCTCGTACCGCGAAGACCGCGCCCGCCAGGACGGCCGCATTGGGCAGGCCGAAGTGCTGGTCGAGCGAGACCGCCAGTCCATGCGCGAGACGCTGCAGGAGATCAGACACCGGATGGAAGCGCTGGAGCGCCAGCAACAGGATGGCAGGGAGCGTCGGCCCACCTCGCCGGCCTGCGTGGCGGGCGACGGCCGAAGGCCGTAGCGTGTTGCACGCGCACGCCGTCATGTCACTGGAAAAGGGCCAGGGAAGGAGGCCGCGAAAAAACCACCGAAGTCTTTCGCCGGGCCGAATTTCTGTACTACAATAGCGTTCTGCTTCTGATGCAACGGACTGGTTCTCCAGGAAATTAAATCAGAAGTTTTTGAAGAGTGGCAAAAAAACATGCTATAATTCAAAGCTTAGCGGCTGTAGCTCAGCTGGATAGAGTACTTGGCTACGAACCAAGGGGTCGTGGGTTCGATTCCTGCCAGCCGCACCAAATGGTAAGCCTCGTGATGTCAAAGTCACGAGGCTTTTTCCATTTTCTGCCAGCCGCCGCTGGTGGTCGCCATCACACCTGGAGCCGACCGATCCCATGAGCAAGGCCTTCACCAAGGAAACCGACGACGCTCCGGACGACGATGCGGAGTTCCCGTCCGCGCCGCCGCTTCCGGCCGGCAGCAAGAACTACATGACGCCGGCGGGCTATGCCCGGCTGCGGTCCGAGCTGCTCGACCTGATGGACAACGAGCGTCCCAAGGTGGTGGAGGTCGTCCACTGGGCGGCGAGCAATGGCGACCGGTCCGAGAACGGCGACTACCTCTACGGCAAGAAGCGGCTGCGGGAAATCGACCGGCGCATCCGGTTCCTCACCAAGCGCCTGGATCTCGCCGAGGTGGTGGACCCGTCGCTGCACCATGGCAGCGACCAGGTGTTCTTCGGTGCCACCGTGACCTACGTGGACGACCTGGACGTGGAGCGCACGGTCACCATCCTGGGCGTCGACGAGGTGGATACCAGCCAGTCGCAGGTGAGCTGGGTGTCGCCCGTGGCGCGGGCGCTGCTCAAGGCGCGCGAGGGCGACGAGGTCCGGCTGGGCACGCCCGGCGGGCTGCGCACGCTGGAGATCCTGCGGGTCGAGTACCCGGCCGTGGCGCCGACCTGACGCCTTTTTGTTCTCGTCTTCATGTGCCCATTGAGGGCACGAAGACGGGCACCGAGGCAGGCGGGAAGGCGAGCGCGTAACGCGGGGAGGGCCGGGCTGCCGCCCGTCGCCCTACAGGGAAGGCAGGATGCGGAAGGCGCGCAGCACGGCCGTGGTGCGGCGCAGGTTGCGCAGCGCTGCTTCGATGTGCGGTTGGTCGCGCACGGCCACGACCAGCCGGAGGTCGGTGGTGTCCATGGCTTTTTCCTCGTCCATGTCGACGTGGACGATGTCCGCCTCGGAACTGGCCAGTTCCGCGGCGATGCGCGCGAGCACGCCCTTGCCGTTGGTGACCGTGACCACGATGCCCGTCTCGAACATGCGGGTGGGTTCGTCCGCCCAGTCGACGGTGATGAAGCGTTCGCTGTCCTTGTGCTGGAGCTTCCGGGCCACGCCGCATTGCGCGTTGTGGACCACGAGGCCCTCGCCGCGGCCGAGGTAGCCGACGATCGGGTCGCCCGGCACGGGGCGGCAGCAGCTGGCGTACTGCACCGAGGCGTTCTCGCTGCCATCGAGCGTGACGCCGCCCTGCGAGACGTTCTCGTGCGAGGTGTAGCGCTCGCGGGTCAGCAGCAGGGCGTCCGGGCGGTGGCCGTGTTCGGCCATCAGCACCATGAGCCGCTTGGCCACGATGCCGGCGATGCGCTTGCCCAGGCCGATGTCGGTCATGAGCTCGGTGCGCGTGCGGTTGCCGGTGAAGCGCAGCAGCTTCTCCCAGAGGGCGTGGTTCTCTTCGTCGGAGGGCAGGCGCTCCAGCCCTTCGGCGCGCAGGGCCTGGGTGAGCAGCTTCTCGCCGAGCCCGGCGGATTCGGTGTGGGCGAGGGTCTTGAGGTAGTGGCGGATCTTGGAGCGCGCCCGTCCGGTGCGCACGAAGCCCAGCCACGCGGGATTGGGGGTGGAGACGGGCGCGGTGATGATCTCCACCACGTCGCCGTTCTTCAGCTCGGTGCGCAGCGGAACCTGTTCGTTGTTGATCTTCGCGGCCGTGGCCCGGTCACCCACGTTGCTGTGGATGGCGTAGGCGAAGTCGACCACCGTGGCGCCGCGGGGCAGGGCCATGATCTGGCTCTTGGGCGTGAACACGTAGACCGCATCGGGGAACAGGTCCACCTTGACGTGGTCCCAGAATTCGGCGGCGTCGCGCGTCTCGTTCTGGATGTCCAGCAGCGACTGCAGCCACTTGGTGCCCAGGCGTTCGGCCGTGCTGCCCTCGGCGTTCTGCGCCTTGTAGAGCCAGTGCGCCGCGACGCCGGCCTCGGCCACCACGTGCATCTCCTCGGTGCGCATCTGGAATTCGATGTTGATGCCGGAGGGGCCCACGAGCGTGGTGTGCAGCGACTGGTAGCCGTTGAGCTTGGCGATGGCGATGTGGTCCTTGAACCGGCCCGGCACGGGTTTGTAGAGCTGGTGGAGCACGCCCAGCGCGGTGTAGCACTCGGTCACCGAGGAGACGATCACCCGGAAGCCGTAGATGTCCGTCACCTGGGCGAAGCTCAGGTGCTTGGTGTCCATCTTCTGGTAGATGGCGTAGAGCGTCTTTTCGCGGCCGGCGAGCCGGGCCTTCATGCCGATGCGGGCGAAGGCGGCGTCCACCTCGGTCTGCACCTTCTGGATGATGTCGCGCCGGCGGTTGCGCGCCTTGCTCACCGCCTTGGAGAGGGTGGCGTAGCGCCACGGGTGCAGGTGGCGGAAGGAGAGGTCCTGCAGCTCGCGGTAGGTCTGGTTCAGGCCCAGGCGGTGCGCGATGGGCGCGTAGATCTCGAGCGTCTCGGACGCGATGCGGCCCCACTTGGTGCGCGGCATGTCCGAGAGCGTGCGCATGTTGTGCGTGCGGTCCGCAAGCTTGATGAGGATGACCCGCACGTCGCGCGCCATGGCCAGCAGCATCTTGCGGAAGGACTCGGCCTGGTTCTCCTCGCGGGTGTTGAACTGCAGCTTGTCGAGTTTGGTGAGGCCGTCCACGAGTTCGGCCACCTGCGGGCCGAAGCGTTCCAGCAGATCGGCCTTCGTGACGCCGCAGTCTTCCATCGCATCGTGCAGGAGCGCGGCCATCAGGGCCTGCGCGTCGAGCTTCCAGGTGGCGCACTGGGCGGCCACCGCGATGGGATGGGTGATGTAGGGCTCGCCGCTGCTGCGCAACTGCCCGAGGTGGGCCTTGTCGGCGAATTTGTAGGCCTGCCGCACCTGCTCGATGCTGGCCGCGTCGAGGTAATCGAGGTTTTCGGTGAGCGAGGCGAAACTGGCGGCGGCCGCATTGGCGGCCGCCGTGGACGCGCCCGCCGCTGGCACGCTGCCGGGGCGCGGCTCCGGGGCGGGGGGTTTGGTCAGGACCTCATTCATACCCTGAAATGTAGCGTGCCCGTGACTTGCCGGCCGAAGGCAAAAAAAAGCACCGCCTGGCGGTGCTGTTGATTGGTGCGCGCGGGGCGCGCGCGAAGAGGCACGGCCGGCAGGATCAGCCGGGCACCTTCTTGAGCATTTCCAGGCCGATCTTGCCTTCGGCGATTTCGCGCAGGGCCGTCACGGCGGGCTTGTTGCGGCTCTCGATCTTCGGGGCGTGGCCCTGGCTGAGCATGCGCGCGCGGTACGTGGCCGCCAGGACGAGCTGGAAACGGTTCGGGATCTGCTCGAGGCAGTCTTCAACGGTGATGCGTGCCATGCGGATTCTCCTGGCGGTCTAGAGGATATTGAGGGATTCGAAGGTGTCGGCCCGGGCGCGGCGCTGGGCCGCATACTTGAGCCGCTGGGCGTGAACGACGGTTTTCATGTCGAAAAGCGCCCGTTCGAATAGTTCGTTGATTATAACGAAGTCGAATTTCTCGGCCTGCGCCATCTCCACGGCCGCATTCTTGAGCCGCAGCTCGATCACGTCGGGCGCATCCTCGCCGCGGCGCTCCAGGCGCGAGCGCAGCTCTTCCCAGCTCGGCGGCAGGATGAAGATGAGCACCGCGTTGGAGAAAGCCTCCTTCACCTGCATCGCGCCCTGGAAGTCGATCTCCAGGATCACGTCCGCGCCCTGGCCGATGCGCTCCTCGATGCTCTTGCGCGAGGTGCCGTAGCGGCGTCCGTGCACGTGCGCCCACTCGATGAAGCCGTTGCCGGCCACCATCGCGTCGAACTCCTGCTCGGAGGTGAAGAAGTACTCGCGGCCGTGGCGCTCCTGGCCGCGCGGCGGGCGCGTGGTGTGCGACACGGAGGGCCGTACGTGGGAGTCGAGTTCGAGCAGGGCCTTGACCAGGCTCGACTTGCCTGCGCCGCTCGGCGCCGCCACTACGAAAAGATTGCCGGGATAGTCCATACGGGATGTGCGCGGGCTGCTATCAAATCAGGAGGATTATCGCTCACTCGACGTTCTGTACCTGCTCGCGCATCTGCTCGATGAGCACCTTCATGTCGACGCTGATGCGCGTCAGCTCCATGGCGGCGGACTTCGAGCCGAGCGTATTGGCCTCGCGGTGGAGTTCCTGGATGAGGAAATCCAGCCGCTTGCCGATCTCTCCGCCCTTCTTGAGCAGGCGCTCGATCTCGTCGAGGTGGGAGGCGAGCCGCGTGATTTCTTCCGCGACGTCGATGCGGATGGCGAACGCGGTGGCTTCGCTCAGGGCGCGGTCCTGGGCCGCTTCCGGGAGGGTGGCGCCTTCGGTGAGGGCCATCGCTTCCTTCCAGCGCTCCAGGAAGCGCTGGCGCTGCTGGTCCACCAGCTGGGGCACGAGCGGGCCCGCCTGCTGCGCCAGCGCGCGCAACTGCCGCACCCGGTCCTGCAGCATGGCAGAGAGGCGCTTGCCTTCCCGCTCGCGGGCGGCCACGAGATCCTCGAGCGCCTGGCCCGCCAGGGACTGCACGTCCTCGGCGCTCCAGGCAGCGGAAGCCGCGCCGGACGCAGCGCAGAAGCGCAGTGCGTCGGCCACGGACAGCGGCGCGGCCGACGGCAGCCAGGCCCGCACGGAGTCCTGCGCCGAGTTGAGCTGCTGCAGCACGCGCGGGGACGGTGCGGAGAGCTGTCCCTGGGCATCGGACTCGAAGGAGGCGCGCACCTCCACCTTGCCGCGCTTGAGGTGCTGGCCCACCAGGGCACGCAGGGCCGGCTCCTGGGCGCGCAGCTCGTCCGGCAGGCGGAAGGTGAGGTCCAGGAAGCGGCTGTTGACGGAGCGGATTTCGAGGCCCAGGCGGGGCAGGCGGGCACCGCCGTCCCCCTCGTTGGCGGTATCGTCGAGCTGGGCGCTCGCGTAGCCGGTCATGCTGTAAACTGCCATAGGACTATTTCGGTGATTGCTTGCGATCCGGCGATTATCCGGGTTCCTTTTCAGATCAGGACGCCTCCCGGTTTTCTTCGCGAACATGTCAAAAATCAAGCCGGCCCCTTTGCCGCCCGACACCATGATCGGCGGCTACCGCGTGGTTCGCCGGCTTTCCTCCGGCGGCTTCGGCGTGGTGTACCTCGCCGTCGACCCGGAAGGGCAGCAGGTGGCCGTCAAGGAATACCTGCCATCGTCCCTCGCCACGCGCGCGGCCGGGGAGCTCCTCCCCAAGGTGCCGCCCGAGAAGCTGTCGCTCTACCGGCTCGGCCTCAAGAGCTTCTTCGAAGAGGGCCGGGCGCTCGCGCAGATCTCGCACGCCTCGGTGGTGAGCGTGCTCAACTTCTTCCGCGAGAACGAAACCGTCTACATGGTGATGAACTACCTGGAGGGCGCGACCCTGCAGGACTTCATCATCACCGCGCGCGACCTCAAGACGCAGAAGGTGTTCCGCGAATCGACGATCCGCTCCCTCTTCGACGAGGTGCTGCGGGGCCTGCGCATCGTGCACCAGCACAAGATGCTGCACCTGGACATCAAGCCGGCCAACATCTTCATCACCGACGACAACAAGGCGGTGATGATCGATTTCGGTGCCGCGCGCGAAGTGCTGTCGAAGGAAGGCAATTTCATCCGGCCGATGTACACGCCCGGGTTCGCGGCGCCGGAGATGTACCGCCGCGATTCCTCGATGGGGCCGTGGACGGACATCTACGCCATCGGCGCCTGCATCTATGCCTGCATGCAGGGCTACCCGCCGAACGAGGCGCCGCAGCGCGCCGAGAAGGACCGGCTGTCGCTGTCGCTCAGCAAGCTGCGGGGCGTGTATTCCGACAACCTCATCGAGGTGGTGGAGTGGTGCATGGCGCTCGATCCGCTGTCGCGTCCGCAGTCGGTGTTCGCGCTGCAGAAGGAACTGAGCCGCGAGGGCGAGCGGCGCTACACCAAGCTGTCGGTGGGCGAGCGGATGCGGCTGCAGCTCGACACGCTGGTGTCGGATACCAAGAAGAACGTACAGAAGGTGGGCGAGGCCACGCGCCTCGGCGGAGGGGCTAAACAGAAATGAAATTTTCGGTCTTCCAGGTGAGCCGCCGCGGCGGCCGTGAGGTCAACGAGGACCGGATGGGCTACTGCTACACGCGAGAGTCCTGCCTGTTCGTGCTGGCGGACGGCATGGGCGGCCATCCGGAAGGGGAGGTGGCCGCGCAGATCGCGGTGCAGACGGTGTCCGCGGCGTTCCAGCGCCAGGCCAGGCCGCTGCTGCCTTCCGTGGACGCCTTCCTGGCCGAGGCGCTGCTGGCCGCCCACCACCAGATCCTGCGCTACGCGAGCGACAAGGGCATGCTGGACACGCCGCGCACCACGATCGTGGCCGCGGTGGTGCAGTCGGGCAGCGCGAGCTGGGTGCACTGCGGGGATTCGCGGCTCTACATGGTGCGCGCGGGCGAGCTGCTGACCCGCACGCGCGACCATTCGTACATGGAGCTGCGCAGCGTGACGATGCCCGCCCTGGACCGCGTGAACCGCAACGTGCTCTTCACCTGCCTCGGGTCGCCGACGAAGCCGATCTACGACATCACCGGCCCGGTCGCCCTGGAGCAGGGCGACCGGCTGATGCTCTGCTCCGACGGCCTGTGGGGCGCGCTGGACGATGCCGCCATCGCGCGGCCGCTCGGCCGGCTGCCGGTGTCCCAGGCGGTGCCGGAGCTCGTCGAGGATGCCCTGCGCAAGGCGGGGGATAGCAGCGACAACGTCACGGTGGTGGCGATGGAGTGGGAAACTCCGGACACCTTCGAGTCCACGCAGGGCATCTCCACGCACAGCATCGGCGACGAGGGCTTCGCGTCCACGATCCAGGCGGGCCCGTTCGGCGCGGGGCTGGGCGACGACCTGGACGACCTCGACGACGAAGCCATCGAACGCTCCATCGCGGAGATCAACGAGGCCATCCGGCGTTCTGCCGCGCGCAAGAGCTGACGCGGCCCGCGGGGGGCGATCCGTGCATCCGGCCCGCCCGGCGGCCGTCTCCCATCCATCCACGCATTCCCGCACACCATGACCTCATCCCGGATTCCCGTTCCTTTCGAGCGCAGCGCAGGCCGCGCCGCCGATGCCCTGCGCCCCGTGCGCATCACCCGCCACTACACCATGCATGCGGAGGGCTCGGTGCTGGTCGAGTTCGGCCACACCAGGGTGCTCTGCACGGCCTCGGTGGAAGAGCGCGTGCCGCCGCACAAGCGGGGCAGCGGCGAGGGCTGGGTGACGGCGGAGTACGGCATGCTCCCCCGCGCCACGCACACCCGCAGCGACCGCGAGGCCGCGCGCGGCAAGCAGACCGGCCGCACGCAGGAGATCCAGCGGCTGATCGGCCGCAGCCTGCGCGCGGTGTTCGACCTGAAGGCGCTCGGCGAGCGCACGCTCCAGCTCGATTGCGACGTGCTGCAGGCCGACGGCGGCACGCGCACGGCGGCCATCACGGGCGCCTGGGTGGCCGCGCACGATGCCGTCTCCGCGCTGCTGGGCGCCGGTAAAATCGCGGCCTCGCCCATCACCGCGCCGCTCGCGGCCGTGTCGGTGGGCATCGTGCAGAGCACGCCGCTGCTCGACCTGGAATACGTCGAGGACGTGCAGTGCGACACCGACATGAACGTGGTCATGATGGATGGCGGCCGCTTCGTGGAAGTGCAGGGCACGGCCGAAGGCGTGCCCTTCACGCGGCGCGAGATGGACCGCCTGCTCGAACTGGCCGCGCAGGGCGTGGATGCGCTGATCGCGGCGCAGCGGCAGGCGCTGTCCGCGTCCGTGCAGGACGCCGCCGGCCGTTGAGCGGCTTGGCGCGGGCCGCTGCTTCCGCGGAGCACGCACCGCCACGATGACCCGAGACACCACGACACCGCGAAGACACCGCACAAGGCATTCCCCATGAAACTCGTTCTCGCATCCAATAACCGCGGCAAACTCGCCGAGCTGCAGAGCATGTTCGCGCCCCTGGGCGTGGAGCTGGTGCGGCAGGCGGACCTGGGCGTGGGCGAGGCCGAGGAGCCGTTCCATACGTTCGTGGAGAACGCGCTGGCCAAGGCACGCTTCGCGGCGGGCCACACCGGCCTGCCCGCCCTGGCCGATGACGCCGGCCTCTGCGTGGACGCCTTCGGCGGGCAGCCGGGCGTGCAGACCGCGTACTACGCCACGCAGTTCGGCTACGAGAAGGGCGATGCCAGCAACGTGCGCGCGCTGCTGGAGCAGATGCGCGGCGTGGCATCGCGGCGTGCGGCCATGGTGAGCACGCTGGTGGCCGTGCGCAGCCCGGAAGACCCGGAGCCGCTCATCGCCGTGGGGCGCGTGGTGGGCGAGATCGCGCCCGAGCCGCGCGGCGACGGGGGCTTCGGCTTCGATCCCGTGATGTTCATCCCGGAGTTCGGCAAGACCTTCGCCGAACTGCCGGTGGACGTGAAAAACGCGCACAGCCACCGCGGGCGCTCCGCGCAGCAGATGCTCTCGCTGATGCGCGAGCGCTGGTTCTGACGGGGCCCCGCCGGTTGCCGGCACCCAAGGCCTTCCGCACTTCCATCACCGCTTCCATTCCGTGTCCATTCCCATTCTTCCCGCCGACGGCAGCCCGGACGACGCCGCTCCCGCACCGCTGCGCGACGTGCGCCATTCGATGCGCCCGGGCGTGCTGAGCCTGGGCAGCCTGCCGCCGCTGTCGCTCTACGTGCACCTGCCCTGGTGCCTGAGGAAATGCCCGTACTGCGACTTCAACTCGCACGAGGCGCAGGGCGGCCGGGGCGCGCTGCCCGAGCAGCGCTACCTGGATGCGCTGATGGCGGACCTGGAAGCCGCGCTGCCGCTCATCTGGGGCCGCACCGTGCACAGCGTATTCATCGGCGGGGGCACGCCGAGTCTGTTCTCGCCCGCGGCGATCGACCAGCTGATCGGCGGCGTGCGCGCGCGGCTGCGGCTGGAGGCGGATGCCGAAATCACCCTGGAGGCGAACCCCGGCACCTTCGAGAAGGAGCGGTTCCGCGCCTACCGTGCCGCTGGTGTCACGCGGCTGTCCATCGGCGTGCAGAGCTTCGACGACCGCTTTTTGTCGGCGCTCGGGCGCGTGCACGACCGGGCGCAGGCGCTCGCGGCCGTCGAGGAGGCCGCGCAGGCCTTCGATACCTTCAACCTCGACATCATGTACGCGCTGCCGGGCCAGGGCCTGGAGGACCTGGAGCGCGACGTGGCGCTCGCGCTCTCCCTGGGGCCGCCGCACATCTCCATCTACCACCTGACGATCGAGCCGAACACGTATTTCGCGAAGTTCCCGCCGCGCCTGCCGGAGGACGACCAGGCCTATGCCATGCTGGACCGCATCACCGAGATGACGGGCGCGGCCGGGCTGCAGCGCTACGAGGTGTCGGCCTATGCGCGGCCGGGCCATGCCTGCGTGCACAACACCAATTACTGGCGGTTCGGCGATTACCTCGGCATCGGCGCCGGCGCGCATTCCAAGATCAGCTTCGCGCACCGCATCGTGCGCCAGGTGCGCACGCGCGATCCGCAGCGCTACATGGACCGCGCCCTGGCCGGCAATGCCGTGGCGCAGGACCACGAAGTGAAGCGGGCGGACCTGCCGTTCGAATTCATGCTCAACGCGCTGCGCCTGCGGGACGGTTTCGCGCTGCAGGATTTCACGGAACGCACCGGGCTGCCGCTGTCGGCGATCGCCGGTGCGCTGGCGGAAGCGGAGCGCAAGGGCCTGATCGCGCGCGACGCCGCGCACGTGCGGCCCACGGAGCGCGGGTTCGATTTCCTCAGCGACCTGCAGGAGCTGTTCCTGCCGGACTGAAGGGGCCGCCGGTGCGCAGGGCGGTGAGCACTGCTCCGGCGTGCGTCGCGGCGGCGCTGCCGGGCTTCAGCCGCACTGCACCGTGGTGATGCGGCCGGCTTCGTCCACGTAGAGGTTCAGGCGCTGCGCATCGAACTCCTTGGTGACCATCTGGCCGGGCCGCAGGATGCGGGCCAGGTGCGCACCGGAGCGCACGCGCGCGTCTTCCACCACCTTCGCGGTGCTGTTCTGCCCGACCAGGCCCTGCACGGGCTGGGCGTTGCAGGTGCCGCCGAGCGGTGCTCCCGTGGGGCCGGTCGGCGACGGCGTTGCCGAACCGCCCCAGGGCATGTTGGTGCTGCTGCAGCCGCTGGCCAGGAGGACGACGGTGGTGGTGGCGAGGGTGGCGGCAAGAATTCGCATCGAGGGACTCCGTGAGGGACTGGTGGAAGCTGCCGGGCCGCACTGGCGGTCCCGCTGGCGCCACCATAGCCTAGCGGTAACGCACGGTGCGTCACCAGCGGTAACACGGGTGCCCGCAGGAGCCCCGCGGTCCTCTTCGACCCATGCGCATGCGCCGCCGCGGCGCCCGGTTCAGCCGTTGCGGAACAGGAAGCTGTAGGCATTCAGGGCGGGCACGCCGCCGAGGTGGGCGTAGAGCACCCGGGAGCCGGCGGGAAACTCGCCCAGCCGCACCTTCTCGATCATGCCGTGCATGGATTTGCCTTCGTACACCGGGTCGGTCAGCATGCCTTCCGTGCGGGCGCACAGGCGGATCGCTTCCAGCGTGCCTTCGTTGGGCAGGCCGTATTCCGGGCCGCCGAAGCGTTCGTCGAGCACGATGTCGGCTTCGGTCATGTCGCGGCCCAGTTCCACCAGTTCCGCCGTGTTGCGGGCGATGCGCAGGATCTGGTCGCGCGTCTGCGCGGGCTTGGCCGATGCGTCGATGCCGATCACCCGGTCCGCCCGGCCATCCGCCGCGAAGCCCACGGCCATGCCGGCCTGCGTGCTGCCGGTGACCGAGCACACCACGATGTAGTCGAACTGGAAGCCGAGCTCCTTCTCCTGCTGCCTCACCTCTTCGGCGAAGCCCACGAAGCCCAGGCCGCCATAGGGATGCTCGGAGCAGCCCGCCGGGATGGGGAAGGGCTTGCCGCCCGCCTTGCGGACGTCTTCCATGGCCTGCTCCCAGCTCGGGCGGATGCCGATGTCGAAGCCCGCGGCGTCCAGCCGCACGTCGGCGCCCAGGATGCGGCTCATCTCGATGTTGCCCACGCGGTCGTACACCGCATCGGAATAGTTCACCCAGTTCTCCTGCACCAGCACGCACTTCATGCCGAGGTGCGCGGCCACGGCGGCCACCTGGCGCGTCTGGTTGGACTGGATGCCGCCGATGGACACCAGCGTGTCGTAGCCGCCCGCGATCGCCTCGGGGATGAGGTATTCCATCTTGCGGGTCTTGTTGCCGCCGAAGGCCAGGCCCGAATTGCAATCCTCCCGCTTGGCGTAGAGCTCGACCTTGCCCCCCAGATGCCCGGACAGGCGCTTGAGCGGATGGATCGGCGTCGGGCCGAAGGTGAGGGCGTGGCGGGGGAATTTCTGCAGGTTCATGGCGGCTTCCGGCGTGGTGTGACAAAGGAGGAGCGGGAGATCCGGAGCAAGCCCGGCGTGGTCTGCGCGTCAGGGCGTCCGTTGCCGTAATGGTAGAAAAATGCGGCTGCAACAGGGTTGCGAATGTGGTGCCTGATACTTTCAAAAAATGGTGAGGAAGTGCGAAAAGCGTGAATTGAATTTCCCAAAAAGTCCAACAGCCGAAACAAAAATTCGTGCCTCGACTGGCGGAGGGATGGCTTCGACTGTCATCCGGACGCCGCGCAGCACCGCCGTCCTGCAATTGGAGAACACGCGCTTTTCCCGTTCGACGGCGCCACGGGACGGACGCATGCGGGCGCGCTCGTGAGGGCCGAGCGGCTTTGCAGTGGGCGGCTTTGCGGTGGGCGGCTTCAGTGGGGTGGACGCGAAGTGTGCAAGGCACGCCCGCTTCCACCGACATAGGGCCACGCGGGCCGGCCAGGGGCGCGTGCCCCGGTGCCTACTGGCGCTGGGACGAGGCGGCGGACGTCTCGAGGCCGAGCGCGCGGATCCGCGCGGCTGCGGCGTTGGCCTGCGACGTGGAGGTGAAGGGGCCGGCGCGCACGCGCAGCAATTCACGGCCGTCGGCGGCGGTGATTTTCTGCGTTGCTGCGGGGAGTCCGGCTCCCTGCAGCATGCCGTGGGCCCGCCGCGCATTGGCGGGCTCGGCGAACAGGCCGACGTTGATGTAGAGCTTGCGCAGGGCGGCGTTCGGCCGGTCGGGCGTACCTG